>JBEVEO010000182.1:0-3137 GCA_040512695.1 Leifsonia sp.
CCCAACTACGCGCCGCCAGGGGCGACAGGCGTGGCCGGCCCCGAGGCGCAGCAGGTGCACTACACGCCCGAGGTCGCCGCCGAGGCCATCGCGTGGATCCACGCCGAGCGCTCGGCTGCCGGGCTGGCCGATCGACCGTTCGATGTGGTGCAGGAGGGCACGACGACGGGAACGGATGCCGCAGCCGACGCCGCGCTCGTGCGACCGTGGGCCGAGGCCGGCGCCACGTGGTGGCTCGACTCGAACTGGCAGGTGCCGGCCGATGAGGTGGCGGACTATGCGCGGGCGCGGGTGGCTGCGGGGCCGCCGAATCCCACCCGGTGACGGCGCGCTTCGGCCGCGGACTTCGTCCGGGTCTCAGCGAGCCGAGCGTGAGAGCGTGATCTCCGAGATTCGATACTGAGAAGTATTCACTTCTTCACTCCTGCACCGTACGTTTGACGAACGCGTCGAATTCCGAAGCAGGGAGTGACTGTGAAGCGACGGTTCCGCTCCTGGGTGGCCGCCCTCCTCGTCGCGGCCTCAGCCCTCGCCCTCGTCGGACTCACCACTTCGGCCATGGGTGCGACCGTCGCTCCCTTCGGCGTGCGCTTCCAGACGAACGACAACGGTGCCATCGCCGTCGTCGGCAACCAGTTGCAGACCTGCCAGACCTCGGCCGCCAACTGCGTGGGGGCCCGCGCCGGCACCGCGCGCTACAACAACAACTCCTTCGCGATGGTCAACCTCGACGTCGACTCCGACCCGTCGACGATCAACTCCTCGAGCGCCGCGCTCGAGGCTCCGGCTGACGGAGAGGTGCTCTGGGCCGGACTCTACTGGGGCGCTCGGCTCGCGGCCGGCCCCGGCGGCACGGCCGCCACCGGTGACAGGCGCACGATGTCGTTCAAGGTTCCCGGAGCCTCCGACTACCAGCAGGTCGCGTCGCAGACGAGCTTCGGACCGACGACATCGGCCGACCGGGCCTACCAGGAGTTCGCCGACGTGACAGCGCTCGTGCGGGCAGCCGGCCCGGGCGACTACTGGGGCGCGAACGTGCGCGGCGGCACCGGCGAGGACCGCTACGCCGGCTGGTCGCTCGCCGTGGTGTTCCGCTCGCCCGAGCTGCCGCTCCGCAACCTCACGGTCTTCGACGGCTTCGCGGACGTGGGCCAGAACGAACCCCAGACCGTCACCGTGAGCGGCTTCCTCGCGCCGCTCACGGGCCCCGTCGACACCCAGCTCGGCATCGTCGGCTACGAGGGCGATTTCTCCACCTCGGGCGACACGGTCACCCTCAACTCCACCCAGCTCGGCACCACGGTCTCGCCGGGCACCAACTTCTTCAACGGCTCCAATGACCGCAATGGCACCTCGGTCACGGCGCGCTCGACGGCCGACCGCAACATGCTCGGCTTCGACGTGAAGCAACTGGGCGCATCCGGCGTCATCCCGAACGGGGCGACCTCGGCCGACTTCCGCTTCACCAGCAGCGGCGACCGCTACTTCCCGGGCGTGCTCACGACGGCCATCAACCTGTTCGCGCCCGACTTCACGCCGTCGTCGAAGTCCGTCGTCAACCTCAACGGCAACTCTCCCGCCCGTCCGGGCGACACACTGCAGTACACGGTGAACCTCACCAACGTCGGCGGCGATCCGGCCGCCCAGTCCGTCGCCTCCGATCCGCTTCCGCCGGGAACCGAGTACGTGCCGGGATCGCTGCAGATCGTGGCCGGCGCCGGTGCCGGAGCCAAGACAGACGCCGCCGGAGACGATCAAGGGACCTACGACGCGGCCAGTCGCACCGTGCGATTCCGTGTCGGGGCCGGAGCGAACGCGACGAGCGGCGGAGTGCTCGCCCCCGGAGTGTCGACCACAGTGCGGTTCGATGCGACGGTGACGGATGCCGCAGCCGGCACGTCGGTCACCAACGAGGCCCAGCTCGACTACGTCGCCCAGACCGTGGGCAGCCCCTTCACCTACCGCGTGCGACCGGTGTCGACCCCCGTCGAGGAGGTCGCGAACCTCGCCATCACGAAGACTGTCACGCCCGATCCGTCCGAGGCCGGCGGCCCGGTCTCCTTCACGATGCTCGTGGTCAACAACGGGCCGAACCCGGCCCGAGGCGTGGTGCTCATCGACCCCATCCCTGCGGGCATCACCGTCACGGGCACGACGTCGACACAGGGCTCCTGCGCCTCCGACGCGAGCCCGGTGACCTGTGCGCTCGGCACCCTCGCATCCGGTGCGAGCGCCACCGTCGTGGTCACCGGCACCACCGATCCCGGTTCGACGGATGCATCCGTCACCGACATCGCCACGGTCACCTCGAGCACCTCCGATCCCGACCTGAGCGACAACACCGCCGGTGCGACGGCGCAGCTCGCCCAGGCCGCCGACCTCGTCGTGACGAAGACGGCTGCTCCGACGACGGTCGTCCCGGGCGGCACCACGGCGTTCACGGTCACCGTGACCAACAACGGCCCCTCGACCGCCCGCACCGTGACGGTGAACGATGCCGTCGACGACACCGCTGCCCTCGCGCTGCTCGACGCCGCCGGCACGGGCGCGACCTGCTCGCAACCCGCGCCGGCCGCCCAGTGCTCCATCGCCGAACTCGCACCCGGGGCGTCGGTCACGCTGACTCTCAACGGACTGCTGACGCCGGGAACAGCTGCGGGCGCGACTGTCACGAACCAGGCGACGGTGAGCTCGGTCACCCCTGATCCCGTCGTGGACAACAACCAGGCGACGGCAACGGTGACCGCCGCGACGCCGGAGACGGACGTCTCGATCGCCAAGACCGGGCCCGCCACAGTGGTCGCCGGGCGCACCCTGACCTACTCCATCACCGTGAGCAACGACGGGTTGTCGGATGCCGCCGACGTGCAGGTGTCCGACCTGCTGCCGGCCGGAATCGTCGCGTCCTCGGTGGCCACGACGCGCGGCACCTGCACCGTCGACGCCTCGGTCGAATGCAGCATCCCGACCCTGCTGGCGGGCATCGGCGGGTCGCCGGGCGCCACGGCCGTCATCACCGTCCAGGCCGTCGCCGACGGTGACACCGCCATCGGAACGGCGACCAACACCGCCACCGTCAGCTCGTCCACGACCGACACCGACCTCTCGAACAACGAGGCGAGCGCCTCGACAGAGGT
>JBEVEO010000189.1:0-30659 GCA_040512695.1 Leifsonia sp.
ACCGAGCTCGACGTGTTCCTCGCGGCGCTCGCCATCTCGACGATCATCCCCGTGGCCATGTTCCTCGTCTTCCAGCGTCTGTTCCTGCGCAGCGCCGGCCTCGGCGGCGCGGTCAAGGGGTAGCCACGACGGCCCTCGAATTGGTGGGACGGCCATCCCTGGGATATAGTCTGTAGGTTGCTTCCGGCCGGTTCGGCTGGGATGCAACGGCAACTGCGCCCGTAGCTCAACGGATAGAGCATCTGACTACGGATCAGAAGGTTGGGGGTTCGAATCCCTCCGGGCGCACGATCAGGAAGCGGTCCACTGCGGTGGGCCGCTTCGTCGTTTCCGGGCCTTGATCTCCCTGCTCGCCCGCCCCGGAGGCCCGCTCCGGCCGTCCGCTCAGGCCTTCGCCGGCGGATGATGGACGCCGCGGTGCACCTCGTAGATCTTGGCGAGGCCGGGGGAGTCCGGGTCGTCGACGATCGGCTTGTCGTCCATGAACAGGCGGATGACGTGCGCGAGCTCGCCCGAGTGGCTGAAGTTGATGGCGTGCGCGGCACCCTCGATCGTCACGATGAGCACATGCGTGTCGCTCTGGCTCGCCACCTCCCGCACCCGGTCGGGTCCCGGCATCAGCGGGTCCCGATCGCCGAGCACGACCAGCGTCGGGAGAGTCAGGGCCAGCAGCCGCTCGAGTGACGGGTACTGCGTCAGCGCCCGGAACATCCGCATCGTGCTCGGCACGCCGAACCGCAGGTAGTCGGGCGTCGCGACGGTGATCATCTTCCGGGGTTCCCGCCCGCCGTCGGTGGCCAGCTGCCGGATGGCCCGCCGCAGAGGCTGGTTCGCGATACCGCCGGCCGGCGAGACGAGGACCGCCCGCTCGAGACGCTCGGGATAGTGGTGGGCGAACTCGCAGATGACCGGGCAACCCATCGAGTTGCCGACCAGGGTGACCTTCTCGACACCGCGGTCGTCGAGGAAGCGGGCCGCCGCGTGCGCGAGGTCGGGGACGTCGAGGGGGTCGGCCGGCTTGCCGCTGCGCCCGAACCCGGGCAGGTCGGGCACGAAGGTGTGGAACTCGTCGCCGAGGCGCTCGGCCGTCGGCAGGAGATAGCGGCCCGAGAGGCCGAAGCCGTGCAGGTGCATCATCACCCGTGCATCAGCGGGGAGGGGGACGGGCGACTCGCGGTAGAAGACGTCGATCCCGTCGATCGTGGTCCAGCGCTCCGCCAGCGCCGATGCCGGCTTCCTGGGACTGCGTCGGCCTCTGGCGCGATAGCCGACCGGTACGCCCGGACTCGTGGACATCCTGACTCCCTTCACCCTTGTGGTGAACGTCCCAGAATCAGGGCGTCAAGTCAAGTACCTCGTTGCCCGTCAGCGTGCCCGCAGACCGCGCGCGGCCGGGCCCTCCAGCCGATCCCCGGACGCCGTGAAGCGCGATCCGTGCGCGGGGCAGTCCCAGCTCGCCTCGGCATCGTTCCACGCCAGCACGGCGCCCAGGTGCGGGCACACGGCGGACAGGCGGCAGGTTCGGCCGTCGATCGTCGACACCGCCGTCGGCACGACGCCGACCCTGCCCACCGCACCGGCCCCGTCCTCAGGAGCGACGTCGGGCAGCCGATGGGTCAGCGCCCTCGCGTAGCCGACGGCGTAGTGCTTGGCGACGGCGGCGTTCATGCCGATACCCGCACCGATCGCTGCGGGGAGCGTGGCCCGGCGGCGGAGCGTGGCCGCCCAGTCCGGAAGCTCGCCCATCAGGTCGGCTGCGAGGGTGAGGCCGCACTGGGCGGCGTTCGTCATCCCCCACTTGTCGTAGCCGGTGGCGAGGTAGACGCGCCCTCGACCGCGTGGGAGCCAGCCCACGAACGGCACGCCGTGCGGCGTCTCGTAGTCCTGCGCGCTCCAGGCGTGCGTGCGCTCGGCGCTCGGCCAGTTCGTCGTCGTCCAGTCCTGCAGGTCAGCGGCCAGCGCGGCGGGCGACGGATGACGCCCCACCTCGTAGCCGTTGCCGCCGACGAGGAGGAGGTCGCCGTCCGGGTCCGGTGCACTGCGGATCGACCGCGTCGGACCGTCGACACTCAGGTACATGCCGCGCGGCAGCACATCCGATCCGCCCAGCCGGAACGCCGCAGCGAAGGATCGCAGGGCACGGAGCTTGGCGAAGTACAGTCCGCGATCGAGGACGGGCGTGCCGGTGGCGAGCACCACGCGCTCGGCCTCGAACTCGCCCCCCGTCGTGCGCACCGTCACCGGTCGCACGGCCCGCAGCCCGAGCACGCTCACCCCGGTGCGGATCACCCCGCCGAGGCCGCGGAACTCCGCGGCGAGGGCGGCGAGCATGGCCATGGGATCGAACTGCGCCTGATCGTCGAGGATGACGGCGCCGGCGGTCGCGAACGGCAGGCCGGCGTCCTCTGCGAAGGTCACGGGCAGGCCGGCGCCCCGTGCGCAGTCGTATTCGCGGAGGAGGGTGTCCATCCCCGTCGACGCCGCGGCATAGCTCACCGCCCTGCGCCGCTGGACCGGCACCCCGTGATCGGCGGCGAAGCCGAGCACCCATTCCCTGCCTGCGATGTTCGCATCGACGTAGGCCTGGGTCACATCGCGCGTGTTCCGGGCCGCGACCTTCTGCAGGTGGGCGCCCTGCAGCACGCTGAGCTTGGCCGTGGTGTTCCCGGTGGCCACGGCTCCCACCTCCCGCGCCTCGAGCACCGCGACCCGGCGGCCGGCGCGCACGAGGAGCAGGGCAGTGATGAGCCCGGTGATGCCGGCCCCCACGACGATCTCGTCGAACCGTCGGGGACCGTCCGGCCCGTCCACGGGGACGGCGGGAGCGCGATCGATCCAGAGCGAGGTCATGGAGCGACGGTACGGCGGGGATGCTCTCCGCTCAACGGGCTTGCGCCGGAGAGCGCGTCGTGCAGCGGGCCGGGTTCACCCCATCCCCTTGCCCGCCCTCGGTCGAGGGTGCATCGTGGAGCGATGATCACCGAACTCGCCGATGGCGAGATCTTCGTCTTCGGCTCGAATGCCGCCGGCGCTCACGCTGGCGGTGCTGCGCGCTATGCGGCCGATCATTTCGGCGCGGTCTGGGGCCAGTCCAGCGGTCTGCAGGGACGCTCGTACGGTATCGACACCATGAGCGGCCTGCCGACGATCGAGCAGGAGGTGAAGGCATTCCTCGCATTCGCGGTCGCGCATCCGGAGCTGCGCTTCCTCGTCACGGAGATCGGATGCGGCATCGCCGGGTATCGGCCGGCCCAGATCGCACCCCTCTTCTCCGATGCCACCCTCAACGTCGTGCTGCCCGAGTCGTTCGAACGGGTGCTCTCCGGCCCGACGTGACGGAGGCCACCGCCTGAGGTCAGATCTCCTCGATCGTCGAGGACGGAGCGGGGATCCTGCGCCGGCGCCGGATCGAGAGGACGACCCCGGCACCGACCATGAACGCGACGTACGCCACCAGCGCGACGACGACGACGGGGACCAGCCAGGACCGGGTGCGGAACGCCGACGCCTCGTCGATGAGCCGGCTGACGGGTGCCGAGAGTACGGACTCGCCCGGAGCTCCCTGCTGGACGGCGAGTGCGACGCCGAGCACGAGCAGAAGGCCGAGCACGCCCAGTCCGAGGACGACGACGAGCGTCCGCATCCGCTCGAGGCGGTCTGCGTTCCTGATGGATCCCAACTCAGGTGGCCATGAGGCCCGGCCGGGAGGGGGAGCTGCTCTCAGGCTGCGTCCCTGTCGGTTCGGGTCGCGACGATGGATGACGCATGAACTCCTCCTCCCGTGGGTGCCGTGCCGTTCGACGTGCAGTCGTCGGCGTGTGTACCTCGGTTCGAGTGTACAGGTCCTCATAACGACCGACACACCGCTGTACCCCGATTCATGCCACCCAATTGGGGTGGCACGCCAATGGGGGATCGTCGCGCCCCGGGGGGTCGCCCGCGCCCCCATTTCGGGGTACTTTTGAGCGTGTCCTACCGCACACTAGGCTCAGCGCAAGGTATCCGTCACACGGATGCCCGATACCCGATCACGCGTCACCACCGAGCCTGCATGCGAGCGGTTCCAGTGACGAAACACGTCAGCCGACCCGAAAGGCCCGTGGACATGGAGCCCGAACTCCTGCTGCCCACACCGGAACGCAATGCTCCGGCGGTGCTCGGTCACGTCGCGAACGCGCTCAGCGCGACGACGCGACGTTCGTGTGATGCGCGATCGGCGTGCTCTCGACGGGCCATGTTCGGGTAGCCCGGCCGAGATAGGCAATCCTGCGAGGGACTGCCGCGATGGGGCGGGGAGTAGGGTCTCCGCCCCATCGTCTTCCCTCCCGCGCGGTGCGGCCGCGGGTCGCGGTTCAGTAGTCGCTGCCGCGCAGCTTGTCGCACAGACGGGACAGCTCCGCGAGTTCGTCCATCTCGAGGCGCGTTCCGACGCGCTGGCGGATCGACTCGGCGTGCTCGACGGCGACCAGCCGGTAGGCCTCGAATCCGGATTCCGTCAGCCGGACGATGGCGCCCCTGCCGTCGCTCGGATCGGCGATCTTCTCGAGGTACTCCTTCGCGACGAGACGGTCGACGAGTCTGCTGACGCTGGGCTGGGTCAGGAGGACGTGCTTGTTGAGGTCCCTGAGACGCAGGCTGCGTCCCGGCTGCCGGCTCACGTTGAACATCACGTCGTACTCGTTGAACGAGATGTCCCGTGACGGGAACTCGTGAGCCAGTGTGCGCATGACGGCGACCTGGGCGCGGAACAACGACTCCCATGCCCCCACGGCGGTTGCTTTCTGCGACATCGCACCCCTCCCTTTGAGCTACAAGGATAGGGGGTCGTCGCGACGCGTTCGGAGCACCGGCGGCGAGTGCACGAATCGGGGTGCCGTGGCCTGCTCCGGCCGTGCTCCTCGGGCGCCCCGGACCCGGTCATCGGGGTACCCCGGACGTGATTGAGGGCCGGTCGTTGAGGCTAACGACCGGCCCTCTCCCTTGCACCAAGAGTGTCCTGCAATCACATTCCGCGTCAGCCGCCACAGCAAACAACTGACGCTCTCCGAATATATAACGAAGAGGTAACGGCCGCTAGTGCTGCCACCGGGAATTCTCAGAAAACAATTCCGACGGCGACATGGGGGACAGTGCCTGGGGCACGGCGTGGCGGTCGGGAACCCCGGCTCACCGGGAGATCGGCCGACGATGCGCGTAGATCCGCCGCATCAGCTTTGCCCGGCGAGCGCGGGATGCCACGCTGGACTCACGGGTCGGTCGACGGAAGGGCGGGGATGGAGCTCATCGTCATCGGAGTGCTCGGGGTGCTCGCGATCGCCGCAGCATCGCAGGCAGCGTCCAAGGTCGGCGTCGCCACTCCGCTCCTGCTCGTCCTGCTCGGGATCGGCGTGAGCATCATGCCGTTCGTGCCGGACTTCGAGATCAAGCCCGAGTGGATCCTCGCCGGCGTGCTGCCCCCGCTGCTGTACTCGGCGGCGGTCTCCATGCCGACCATGGACTTCCAGAGGAACTTCCGGGCCATCGCGGGCCTCTCGGTGATCCTCGTCGTCCTCAGCTCCGTGCTGCTCGGCCTCCTCTTCGCCTGGCTCATCCCCGGGCTCGACCTCGCGATCGGCATCGCCCTCGGCGCGATCGTGAGCCCGACCGACGCGGTCGCGACCTCCATCGTGAAGAAGCTGGGGGTCTCGCCCCGCATCGTGACGGTGCTCGAGGGGGAGAGCCTCCTGAACGACGCGACGGCGCTCGTGCTGCTGCGCACGGCGATCGCGGCGACGGCCACCGCGGTGTCGTTCTGGGGCGTGATCGGCCAGTTCGCGTACGCGGTGGCGATCGCTGTCGTCATCGGGGTCGTCGTCGGCTGGGCGAACCTGCGCATCAGGCACCGGGTGAAGGATGCGACGGTCAACACCGCCATCTCGTTCACCATCCCCTTCATCGCCTCCATCCCCGCCGAGGCCCTCGGCGCATCGGGACTGGTGGCTGCGGTGGCGGCCGGACTCGTGACGGGCAGTGGGGCTGCGCGCTGGCTGACGCCGTCCCATCGCCTGTCCGACGTGCAGAACTGGCGCACCGTCGAGCTGCTCCTCGAGGGCGCCGTGTTCCTGGTCATGGGCCTCGAGCTCTCGGCCATCCTCGACGACGTGAGCGCCGACGGCTCCCGCTTCGCCGCCTCGATCGGCGTGGCCGCCATCGCCTTCGTCGCGCTGGTGTTCATCCGCGCCGCCTTCGTGGTCCCGCTGCTGTACGGGCTGTCGAGATCGGCGGCCAAGGCCGCGCGCAGGCGGGAAGGTCTCGCATCACTGCAGGAGCGCCTCGACGGCATGCAGCAGGCCGGGACGAAGACCGGCGACGAGATCCCCCGTGGACCCGGTGGCCGGATGCGGAGCGTCAGCCCCGAAGCGGCAGCGCGCTTCCGTGAGCGTGCGGTGCGGTTCGTCGCCGACGTCGAGTACCTGCAGGCCGCTCCGCTCGGCGTCCGTGAGGGCGTCGTCGTGGTCTGGGCCGGGATGCGCGGAGTGGTGACCCTCGCGGCCGCCCAGACCCTGCCGCAGGAGACGCCATCACGCTCCATGCTCGTGCTGATCGCCTTCGTCGTCGCCGCCGCGTCGCTGCTCATCCAGGGAGGCACCATCGCGGCCGTCGCGCGGCGACTCGGCATCACGGGGATCGCCGTGAACCAGGAGGAACGGCAGCGCCTCTCGGATGAGCTCCGTGTCGCCGCGATGAGCGTGGTGGAGCGCGAGGGCATCGACATGCGTGCGCTCGCCCGCTCGTTCTCCGACGACGACGACGACCAGGACGTGCCGACGCCGCAACCCGACATGGAGAGGTTCCGCGGCATCCGGCTGGCGATGATCGAGGCGCAGCGATCGCGTCTGCTCGATCTCCAGCGGGCCGGGACCTACTCGTCCGGCACCCTCACGTGGGCGCTCGAATCGCTCGACGCCGACCAGATCAGCATCGAACTGCGCGCGCCGGAGAACGGCTCGGACTAGGCCGTCCGGCTCACCCGTCGCACCGGCGTCCCATCCGGTGCGGCCGTCGTCGCGCGCCCTCATTGCACAGCCGTCCGCGCGGGTCGAGCCGGTGTCCCCCACTGTGACGCACGGTGACGAAGGTGACGAACTGTGAAACCCGCCGATGGCCACGGGGCGCCGCCGCGCCATAACGTCGCCGCCATGGCCGCATCCGGCCCGGCGAGAGCTTCGCGTTCCACCCGCCGCCAGAGAAGAAGGGAAAACCAGTCATGCCCATCGAATTCCTCGGAATCGCCGGTCTCAACGACGGCGGCGAGACGCAGGCCAGGAGCGGGGCCAGCTTCGACAAGGACTACACGCTGCGCTTCGCCCGTGCCCATGAGGACAACGGCTGGGACCGCATCCTGTTCGCCTACCACTCGGGCTCGCCCGACCCGGCGGCGGCCGCGGCGTTCATCGCCAGCCGACTGGACCGCATCCAGATCCTGCTGGCCCACCGTCCGAACGTGTCGTACCCCACGTACGCGGCGAAGGTGTTCGCCACCCTCGACCAGATCAGTGACGGGCGCCTCAGCGTGCACTTCATCACGGGCGGAAGCACGGCCGACCAGGCGGCGGAGGGCGACTTCCTCACGAAGGATGAGCGCTACTCGCGCACCGGCGAGTACATCCGCATCGTCAAGCAGGCGCTGACCAGCCGCACGCCGTTCGACCACGACGGCGAGCACTACCGCTTCGAGAACTTCGTCAGCGACATCTTCCCGGTGCAGCAGCCGCGGGTGCCCATCTCGTTCGGCGGATCATCGGCCGCCGCCTACGCCGTCGGCGCGGCCGAGGCCGACGTCTTCGCCCTCTGGGGGGAGCCGCTCGACGACACCGCCGCGCAGATCGAGACCATCCGGGTGGCCGCGCGAGCGGCGGGCCGGGCGACGCCGCCACGCATCCAGGTGGCGTTCCGGCCGATCATCGCGCCGACGGATGCCCTGGCCTGGGAGAAGGCGGAACGCATCCTCGGACGGATCGAGGAACGGGCGGCCGGCATCCGTGGCACGGCCCCCGCCCTCTTCAGCGGTCCCGCCGAGAACGCCGGATCGCAGCGGCTTCTCGAGATCGCCGATCGCGGAGACCGGTTCGGCCGCGCCCTCTGGACCAAGCCGGCGCAGCTGACGGGCGGCCGCGGCAACTCAAACGCCCTCGTCGGGAGCCCGGAGACCGTGACGGCTGCGCTGCTCGACTACGTCGACCTCGGCGTGGACATCATCTCCGCACGCGGCTACGACTTCGTCGACGACACCATCGACTTCGGTCGCCACGTCATCCCGCTGGTGCGCGACGAGGTCGCCAGGCGCGACGCCGCGCGGTCGGCGGCCGAGGGCGACTCCTCCCGGGAGGTGCGCCATGACGCCGCCTGATGCCGGTACCCGTTTCGCCGGCCCCACGGCCGGCGAGACGGCCGTTCCTCACCCCGCTGACGGGCGCGCAGCCGCTTCCGTTCCCTCAGCCATCGCGGTGGCGTCCGCGGTCGAGTCGCCGGCCGCGTCGGCCGCCGATCCCGGGCGGGCGGATCGACTGCAGGTCGTGCACCCGAAGCACTGGGCCCGCTGGATCCTGAGCGCCTTCGCCGTCGTCCTCGTCGCCCAGTTCCTCTGGTCGCTCGTGAGCAACAACCAGTACCAGTGGGACGTGTTCGCCCAGTACTTCTTCAGTGACGCGGTTCTCAAGGGCCTCACCCTCACACTGTGGCTCACCCTCATCTCCGGAACGGTCGGCTTCGTCCTGGGCGGCCTGCTCGCCGTGGCCCGGCTGTCGAAGTCGGCGCTGCTCAACTCCCTGGCGTGGAGCTTCATCTGGTTCTTCCGCTCCGTGCCGCTCGTCGTGCAGCTGGTGGTCTGGTACAACCTCGGCTACCTCTATCCGAAGCTGGGGCTGGGCTGGCCGTTCACCACCGACTTCTGGCTGGCGTCCTTCGACACCGTGACGATCATCTCCTCGTTCGCGGCGGCCGTCCTCGGTCTCTCGTTGCACCAGGCGGCGTACTCCGCCGAGATCATCCGTGCCGGCATCCTGTCCGTCGATCAGGGCCAGCTCGAGGCGGCCGCCGCCCTCGGCCTGCCGAGGCGGGTGCGGTTCTTCCGCATCATCCTTCCGCAGGCGGCCAGGGCCATCGTGCCGAACGCCTTCAACGAGGTGATCGGGCTCGTGAAGGGCACGTCGGTCGTCTTCGTCGTGGCGCTGCCCGAGCTGTTCTACACCGTGCAGGTGGTCTACAACCGCAACCAGCTGGTCATCCCACTGCTGCTCGTGGCCGTGGTCTGGTACACGATCATCACGACGATCCTCTCCATCGCGCAGTTCTACATCGAGCGGCGTTTCTCCCGGGGTGCGTTGCGCGTCCTGCCGCCCACCCCGATCCAGCGGGCGACCGGATGGGTGCGCACGCAGTGGGCGCGGCTCGACGACATCCCATCGGATGCCGCTGCAGCCCAGCGGATCTCCGCGATCGACGCGACGAGAGGAGCGGACCGATGAGCGCCGCCACCCGCCTGACCCCCTCGTTCGATGAGAACGTCATCCCCGCGGCATCGCGGCGACGCAGCGACGGCCTGGTCGAGATCGACGGCGTCAGCAAGTCGTACGGAGCCCACGAGGTGCTGCACGACATCGACCTCACGATCCAGCCGGGAGAGGTGGTCGCGCTTCTCGGTCCTTCGGGTTCCGGCAAGTCGACCCTGCTCCGCGCGATCAACCACCTGGAGAGCGTCGACCGCGGTTCGGTCACCATCGACGGCCAGTACATCGGCTACGAGCGGCGCGGCGACCGGCTCTACGAGCTCCACGAGAAGGAGGTGCTGAAGCGCCGGACCCAGGTGGGCATGGTGTTCCAGAACTTCAACCTGTTCCCGCACCTGACCGCGATCGAGAACATCGTCGAGGCGCCCATCGCGCTCGGACGGGCGAGCCGGCTCGAGGCGCGCGAACAGGCGGAGGGACTGCTGGCCCGCGTCGGACTCGCCGACAAGGCCGATCACTACCCGCGCCAGCTCTCCGGAGGGCAGCAGCAGCGCGTGGCCATCGCCAGGGCGCTGGCGCTGAAACCCAAGGTGCTCCTGTTCGACGAGCCGACCAGCGCGCTCGATCCGGAGCTCGTCGGCGAAGTGCTCGCCGTCATCGGCGAACTCGCGAAGCTCGGCACGACGCTCCTCATCGTGACCCACGAGATCGGATTCGCCCGGGAGGTCGCGGACCGCGTCGTCTTCCTCGACGGCGGCCGCGTGCTCGAGCAGGGACCCCCGTCCCGCGTACTCCTGCATCCGCAGCATCCCAGGACCCAGGACTTCCTCCGCAAGGTCCTCTGACCTCACCCCGAGAACGTTCCCGCCGGCACCGCATCGCCGGCAGGACTGACCCCGTCCGCCCTCCCGGGCGCATCGGACACCACCAGAAGAAGAGGCACATCATGGCAGTCAACAAGAAGAAGGTCGGCGTGATCGTGGGCGGCGTCGCCGTCGTGGCGATCGTCGGCGGCATCATCGCCGCGGTCGCAGTGAACAACGGCGGCAGCGCGGCGGAGGCCGCTCCGGCACCCGCCGCGACGTCCGACGCGATCAGATTCGACCTCACGAGCGCGAACGTCGACGGGCGTCCGCGGATCGATCCGGTGCCCGAGGCCGTGGCGGCCCTCGAGGCCAGCGGCTTCACGCCGGTCAACCCGGGGGAGCTCACGGTGGTGGGCAGCGCGTACATCCCGCCGCTCAGCTTCCTCGCCGAGGACGACAACGCCACGCTGCTCGGCAGCGAGCCCGACTTCGCGCAGCTCATCGCCGACGGCCTGGGCCTGAAGCTCAAGAACGAGGTCGCCCAGTGGGCCGACTGGCCGCTCGGCATCCAGTCGGGGAAGTACGACCTCATCACCTCGAACGTCACGGTGACCGAGGAGCGCAAGGACCTGTTCGACTTCGCCTCGTACCGCAACGACGAACTCGGCTTCTACGTGCGCAGCGACAGCACGATCGACTCCATCACGGAGGCGAAGGACGTCGCGGGCCTCTCCATCATCGTGGGCTCCGGCACCAACCAGGAGAAGATCCTGCTCGCCTGGGATGAGGAGAACCAGGCCGCAGGGCTCGACCCCGTCGACTTCCAGTACTACGACGACGACGCCGCGGGAACGCTCGCGCTGCAGTCCGGCCGCGTCGACGCCACGTTCGGCCCGAACGCCACCTCTGCGTACAAGGCGGCCGTCGACGGCAAGACCAAGCTCGTCGGTCTCGTGAACGGCGGCTTCCCCGAGCACGCTCAGATCGCAGCGGGCACGGCCAAGGGCAACGGCCTCATCGAGGCCGTCGACATCGTGCTGAACTACGCGATCGAGAACGGCCAATACGACGAGATCCTGAAGCGCTGGGGCCTCGAGTCCGAGGCCATCGAGAAGAGCGAGGTCAACCCGGCCGGCCTTCCGCGCGGCTGAGCGCCTGCCACCGACGGAAGAGCCCCTCGCCCGTGATGGGGTGAGGGGCTCTTCCGTCGTGTGCCGCGCCTACTCCAGCCGACGCTCCTCGGCAGCCTCGGCGCGCGCCTTCTCGGCGTCACGGCGCTCCTGCTCCTTCTGGATCTGCTCTTCCTCCGGCGTCTTGTCCGTCATGGGAACTCCGTTCTGCTCGGTGACAGGATGCTACCGCTCCCGTCGCCGGTCGGGCATGGCTGCTCGCTGCGCTCGGTCGCGGCTCGATCAGCGGAGGAGCTCGCGGGCGTAGCAGCGCGACATCGGCAGCACGTCGTAGGGCGGGTAGATGGGGATGGGCCGGTAGCCGAGCCACTCGTAGAGGCGCACGGCGTCGGGCTGGCGATCGCCGGTCTGCAGGATGATGCGCTCGGCACCACCGGCGACGGCTGCGGCCTCCACCGCGGCGATGAGCGCACGGGAGATGCCATGGCCGCGATGGCCCGGCAGGGTGACGACGCGCTTCAGCTCCCACTCGTCGCCGAGGCGGCGGAGGGCGGCGTGGCCCACGGCCTGGCCATCGACGACGGCCAGGAATGTGGCCGCGATGTCGGCCGGATCGACCGCGAGCGCCGCCTGCGCCCGCACGGCCGCCTCGGGGTCCCAGCCGTCCCAGGCGGAGGCGTAGCGGGCACCCATCTCCTCATCCATCGCCGCGCGCAGCGCCACCGCGCGCTGGTCGCTCCAGTCGACGGGCTCGATCGTGATCGACGGGGTCTCCGCCATGCCGCTCTCCTTGTCACGCGTGGTCACGGGTGCGATGACGCGCATCTCGAGGTCGAGATTCGCGTCATGGCATCCTTCGCCAGTGGGGGCCCGCCGCGAAACGACGCAGCGAGAAGACGTCGGGGGCTCCGCGCCCGATGGTGAGGTCGGCCAGCACCCGGCCGATGGACGGCGTGAACTTGAAGCCGTGCCCCGAGAAGCCGGCGCCGATCGTGATCGGACCGACGGAGTCGAGGATGAACGTCGAGTCGGGGGTCGTCGTGTAGGTGCAGCTGATCTCCACCGCGGCATCGGCATCCGCGCCCGGCAGCCATTCCCGGGCGTACCGCCGCAACGCCGCCAGCTGAACGGGCTCGGACCGGAAGTCGCGCGCATCAGGGTCGACGACGGGCCCGACGCCGTGCCAGCCGGCCTTGATGCCCTCGCCCGGCGTGTGCATGCCGTAGACGCCGGAGTACCACCACGAGTCGTCCGGACCGGGACGGTGGTTGAAGCCCGGCCACTCGAACGACGTGTCGAGCACGGCGAAGTGGGCCGGCTGCTCCTGCGTGACGACGAGGGACGGCAGGTCGATGACGTCGCCGAGCAGCTTCCGCGTCCAGGCGCCGGCGGTGACCACGGCGCGCCGCGCCGTGATGGTGCCGGCCTCGGTGCGCACGAGCACCCGATCGTCGCCGAGCACCTCGATGCCGAGGACGCGGGTGTCGTGCCGGACCTCGGCGCCGTGCGCTCGCGCGGCCGCCTGCAGGGCCAGCACGGAGGCGTCGGCGTTCAGCCGTCCTGCTGTCGGCGTGTGCAGAACACGGGTGCTGAAGCGGAGGCCGGGCCACCGGATGGCCGCCTCCTCGGCGGGGAGGAACTCGCTCGGGATGCCGACCGCGGCGAGCGCGTCGTGCACGCCGTCGATGTCGGGGTGGTCGCCGTGGTTGACGATGCCGACCTGGGCGAGGAGGGAGGTGTCCGTCTCGTCCTCGAGCTCCCGCCAGAGTCGCAGCGATTCGACGAGCAGGGCGACGTGCACCGGGTCGGCGTAGCTGACGTTGAAGTTGCGCGATGCACCGTGCGAGGCTCCCATCACGTGGCCGGGGGAGAAGCGCTCGAGCAGTGTCACCGAGGTTCCCCGGCTCGCCAGCTGCCACGCCGTCGCCGAGCCCATGGCTCCGCCGCCGATGATGACGACGTCGGTGTCGACGGTGCTCACGCGACCTTCTCCTCGGACTGCGCCGTCGACGCATCCCCGAGCGTGGCGTCCGCGCGCGCCCGTCCGACCGGAATGGTGAAGGCGAACAGCCGGATGGTGCGGTCGCCGTCACGGATGGCGGACTCGCGTTCCGGCATCCGCGTGAAGCCGAGCTTCTCGTAGAGCCGATGCGCGCCGATCATCTGCTCGCCGCTGTTCATCACGACGTCGTCGAGGCCGCGCAGCCGGGCGAGCACGAGCACGTGCCGGGTGAGGAGAGCGCCGATGCCGCGGCCGCGGGCTGGCGGGTCGACGGCCAGGAGCCGGAAGTCCAGTTCCCCTGGGCGTGCCAGCGGCGAGATGCTCCGTCCCCGCCGGGGCGTGACGACCGCGCCGAGGAGCTCGTGTCCTGTCGCATCCTCCGCCACCCAGACCTGGTGCTCTGCCGCGCGTTCCGCCACCTGACGGAACGACGACCGGTAGCCGTCGGTGAGGTCGTAGTCGAGCGTGTAGGCGCGTTCGGTGAGAGCGCCGACCGCCTCGTACTCGTCGGGTCTGGCGAGGCGCACCACCACGTCGACCCGCTGGTGCAGTGCTCGCCGGTAGTCGACGTGGGCGATCGGGTCTGAGGCCGTCGCGGTGACGTCCGCGATGCGCGCGTAGCCGAGGCTCTCGTAGAGCGACTGGGCGACGATGTTCCGCGCACCCGTGTCGAGCACGACGGCAGGCGCGCCCCAGGTGAGCGCGAGCTCCTCCGCCGCGAGAGCGAGTGCACGACCGAGGCCGAGTCCCCTGGCTTCCGGAGCGACGGCGAGGAGGCGCAGTTCCTTCTCGTCTCCGGAGGCCAGCCGCGCCTGCGCGGCACCGGCGTGCAGGACGGTCGCGGTGCCGAGCACGGTGCCGTCGCCGCGGACCGCGACGAGGACGGCGCCGGAAGCCGCCCGAGCACCGACGTCGCGCACGAGACGCCGACGCTCCTCCGAGACCGGGAGGTGGCCGTAGGGTCCTGCCGCGAACGCCCGCTCCGTCACCGCGGCGACGCTGTCGTACTCGTCGGGTCGCGCCGGTCGGATCTCGATCGAGTCGGTCGTCGGGGTGGGGGATGTCACGCGGTGGTCCTTTCGGTCTCCATCGATTCTCCCCGTCGACGGCTGCGGATGCGCCGCATGGCGAGAACTCCTCCCCGAGCGTCGGAGGTTCCGGCTCGGGGCGCGAACTGTATTACGTGCCGTGTCGACCCGTTACGCCGGTGTCCGGCCCGCGTTGTCGGCAGCCTCCGGCTCGCATAGCTTCACTCGCGACGACCGGTGGAACCGCCGCGGGTCGGGAGGGGGATCAGGACGCATGGATCGCACGGTGCGCATCGCTGTCGTCGGCGCCGGTCCGCGAGCCGTCATGCTGCTCGAGCGCCTCTCGGCCAACCTGCAGGCCTCCGACTCCGCTGTCGCCCTCTCCGTCACCCTCATCGATCCGCATCGGCCGGGGCCTGGCCGTATCTGGCGGAGCGACCAGTCCCCGCTGCTGAAGCTCAATTCCATGGCGAAGGACGTGACGGTCTTCACCGACGACTCCTGCCGGATCTCCGGGCCCGTCGTCGCCGGTCCCTCCCTGCTCGAATGGGCCAGGGAGGTGCGCTCCGGGCTGCGGCCGGAGGTCGTGATCGATGATGCCGACGTGCGCGAGGAGATCGCGCGGCTCGACGGCGAGAGCTTCCCGACGCGCAGGCTCAACAGCCACTACCTCGGCTGGTTCCACGACTGGATCGTCCGCGCCGCTCCAGCACACCTGGGCATCGAGGTGGTGCAGGCGTCGGTGCTCTCGGTCGAGCCCGGGCCGGGTGGTGACGGGCATCGCCTCCTGCTCGACACGGGGGCGGAGCTCGACGCCGACATCGTCGTCTACGCTGTCGGCCACAACGCCAGGGCCGCCGGGCCGCGGGAACGGGAGCTGGCGGCGTTCGCCGAACGCAACGGCCTCAGCTACATCGGTCCCGACTTCACGGCGGATGCCGACCTGTCCGGGCTCCGGCCCGGCTCCGACGTCGTCGTCCGCGGCATGGGCCTCGCCGCGACCGACCTGCTCGTGCTGCTGTTCGAGGGTCGCGGCGGCGCCTTCCGGCGAGGCGTCGACGGTCGACTGAGGTACGTGCCGTCCGGTGCAGAGCCGCGCGTGCACCTCGGCTCGCGGAGAGGCGTGCCGTATCGGTCGAAGATCACGTCGGTACCCCAGGGCGACCCACCCCGGCTGGAGGTGCTCACGCCGGAGGCGATCGCCCGGCTGGGACTGGCGGCGGGCGACCTCGATCTGGAACGGGACGTCTGGCCGCTCGTCGCCACCGAGCAGCTGCTCGGCTACTACCGCGAGCTGTTCACCGGCCATCCCGACCGGGTGCTCGGCGGCTGGCCGGAGTTCGCGCGCCGGGTCCGGGAGCTGCCGAGCCACTCCGACGAGCTGCTCGACCTGATCGAGCGGGCGGTGCCGCGCCCAGAGGACCGGTTCGACCTGCAGAGCTTCGATCGCCCGCTCGGCGCAGAGTCCTTCGCGTCGGCCGACGCCCTCCAGGAGCGCATCCGGGCTCACATCAGGCAGGACCTGGACCTTCGCACCAGTCAGGAGCACAGCGCGACGCAGGCGCTCTTCCTGACGACGCTGTTCGCCTTCATGGCCGTCGCCGAGATCCCGCACGGAGCGTGGAACGCCCGCTCGCGCGCCGTCTCCCTGCCCCGCGACTGGCATGCATCGTTCTCCTATCTGGCCAGCGGCCCGCCCGGGCATCGCCTCGAAGAGCTCCTCGCCCTCTCGGAGGCCGGAGTCGTCCGCTTCCTCGGCCCCGACGTGCGCGTGCGTGCCGAGGACGGCGTCGGCTTCGTCGCCGACAGCCCCCGGCTGCCGGACGCCGTCACGGCGACCGCGCTGGTCGACGCCTGGCTGCCCGAGTCGCGGGCATCGGAGAGCCTCAATCCGGTACTGAGACAGCTCGTCGAGAGCGGCACCGCCGCGGAGCTCTCGGTGAGCGACGCCGACTTCACCGGCACCACCGGTCGTGTGAGGGTCAGGCCCGAGGACGCCCGCCTGCTGGATGCCGACGGCCACGCGCATCCGACGCTGTTCGCGGTGGGCAACTTCACCGCGTCGATGGAGGCCGGCGCCTTCACCCGGCCGAACTCCAACGCTCTGCCATTCCGGCAGAACGACGCCATCGCTCGAGCCGTCATCGACGAGGCGTCCCGCGCCCCGCGTCGGCTGGCCTCGATGGCCGCCGGCTGACCGGGCGCCGATCTCGGAGCGGACCCAGCCGCGCTCGAGGGGAGGCATCTCCGCGGCCTGGACGGCGATGGGGTCAGACGACGGCGCGAGCCTCACCGCGCACGGACGGGGGCTCGGGCAGGCCGAGGTTGTCGCGCAGGGTGGCCCCCTCCTCGTACTCGGTGCGGTAGACGCCGCGCTCCTGCAGCAGCGGCACCACGCGGTCGACGAACTCGTCGAGGCCGTAGGGGTTCGTCGTCGGCACGATCACGAAGCCGTCGGTCGCGCGATTCTGCACGTAGCGGTCGATCTCCGAGGCGATGTGCTCGGGAGTCCCGACGAAGCTCTGGCGTCCTGACGTGCGGATCACGAGCTCGCGGATGCTGAGGTTCTCGGCGGCCGCGAGCTCGCGCCAGGATGCGATGATCGGCGCCACGTCGCGGGTGTGGCGGGCGCGGCCGCGCGTGACGCCCGGGCCGTCGAGATCGGGCTCGATGTCGGGCAGCGGGCCGTCGGCGTCGTAGGCGGAGAGGTCGCGCCCCCACACCTGCTCGAGCGTCGAGATCGCGGTCTGGTGGCTCACCTGGGCGAGCGTGGTCTGCCTGGCCTTCTCGGCGGCGTCCGCTGCGGAGTCGCCGATCACGAAGGTGGCTCCCGGCAGGATCTGCAGCGAGTCCTCGGTGCGCCCCCATCCGGCGAGGCGGCCCTTCACATCCGTGTAGAAGGTGCGGGCGTCGTCGAAGCTGCTGTGCAGCGAGAAGATCACCTCGGCGTGGCGGGCAGCGAAGTCGCGGCCGTCCGGCGAGTCGCCCGCCTGCACGATCACCGGGTAGCGCTGGGGGCTGCGCGGAACGGTGGGGCGCCCGGTCACGTCGAACTGCCGCCCGTGGTGGCGCACCGTCTCGATGGCGTCGTCGGCGAGGAACCGGCCGGAGGCCGCATCCGCCACGACGGCGTCGTCTGACCAGCTGTCCCAGAACTCCTTGGCCAGGCCCACGAACTCCGCAGCGCGGTTGTAGCGGTCGGCGTGCTCGAGGAAGCCGCCCCGGCGGAAGTTCGCCCCGTGGAACGCATCGGATGATGTCACCACGTTCCAGCCGGCGCGGCCGCTCGAGAGGTGGTCGAGCGTGGCGAGCTGCCTGGCGAGTTCGTAGGGCTCGTTGAACGTCGAGCTCAGGGTGCCGACCAGGCCGATGTGCTCGGTGACGGCGGCGACCGCAGCCAGGATCGCGAGCGTGTTCGGCCGGCCGACGACGTCGAGGTCGTGGATGAGGCCGCGGTGCTCCCGGAGCCGCAGCCCCTCGGCCAGGAACAGGTAGTCGAACCGGCCGCGCTCCGCATTGCGGGCGAAGTGCTCGAAGGACGAGAAGTCGACCTGGCTCTCGGAGCGAGAGTCGCTCCAGACGGTGGTGTTGTTGACGCCCGGGAAGTGGGCGGCCAGGTGGACCTGGCGCTTCGTCGTGCTCATGCTGCGGTCTCCTCGGGGGTGATCGTGAACGGCGGCACGTATCCCGGGGCGTAGCGGCTCGTCACCCGGTCGAAACCGAGCCGCTCCCGCAGGGTTGCCGTTTCGGAGTTCGCCTCCGTGCCGCGCTCGAGGCGGGGGAGCAGCTTCTCTGTGATGGCGACGAGGTCGTGCGGCAGGCGGGCCGGGCGCAGACGGAAGCCGTCGTAGCCGAGCGCGGTCCAGGCGTCGAGCCGGTCGTGGAGCTCGTCGGGACTGCCGGCGAAGACGAGGGCGTCGGAGACGAGGTGGTCGCCGTTCTGCGCGTCGAGGCGCTCGAGGGCGGCGACGGCCGCTGCAGGGGAGTCCTCCAGCAGCACGATGACGTCCGCGTACACCGACAGCGGCCGACCGCGGCGACCGACCCGTTGCTCCGCAGCGCGCACCTCGGCGAGCAGGGTCGCGGCATCCGCGTCCCCGTGCGGGGTGAGGTAGAGGATGTCGGCGCTCGTCGCGGCGAGTTCCCAGGGGATCCTCTGGTGACCGAGCACGGTCACGAGCGGCTGACCCTGCGGAGAACGGGGAGTGATGGAGGTCCCCTTCACGCTGAAATGATCGCCCACGAAGTCGGCGTAGTGCAGCCTGTCCCGGTCGATGAAGCGCCCGGTGGACGCATCGCGGATGATGGCGTCATCCTCCCAGCTGTCCCAGAGCCTCCGCACGACCTCGATGACGTCCCGGGCCTCGCCGAACAGCAGCTCCTGCAGGGCGATGCCATCCTCGGAGCGGAGCTGCTCGATCGTGAGCTGCGGGAGGGCCCGGCGGCCGATGAGGGCGGCATCCGTCGCGCTGCCCGACACCTGGGCGCGCCAGCCCGCACGTCCCCGGCTGGCGTAGTCGAGCGTCTGCAGGGCGGTGGCGACGTGGAACGGCTCCGTGTGCGTCGTCGTCACGGTCGGGATGAGGCCGATCCGGTTCGTCAGCGGGGCGACGAAGGAGGCGATGAGCAACGCGTCGAGCCGGCCGCGCACCTGGTCGGTGCGCTCGTCGGGTCGGGTGAAGGCCGCCGACTGGAGGCCCAGGGAGTCCTCGATCGTGACGAAGTCGACTCCGCCGCTCTCCGCGGTGCGCGCCAGGTCGACCCAGTACCTCGAACGGAACAGTTCGAGCGGGCGGGCGTCGGGTTCACGCCAGGCCGCCGGGTGCCAGCCGGCCCCATCGAGGGCGACGGCGATGGTTCTGGTCATGACTGGACTCCTTCTTCGACGGACGACTCCGTCGGCCCAGCTTGGAAGGAGCCCCGGGCGAGGCACAAACGCCGGTGTAATGCTGGGCAGCATTCGGCAGGAGGCGGTCACACGACGTCACGGAGTCCCGGCCGGCCGCTCGGTGTCGGCTTGACTGGGAGGGGCCGTGACAGTCACGGCGCCACGGGCGAGCGCGCCGGCAGCCCGGACGAGAGGACACCATGAGCGAGTACTTCGAGAGCACCGACCGCAGCTTCACCAAGGTGTACAAGGAGCACACCCCCGACATCCTCGCGGCGTTCGCCGCCTTCGATGACGCCGTGTTCGCCTCGGAGGGTCGCGCCATCCCGCTCAAGTACCGCGAGCTGATCGCGCTCGCCGTGTCGATCACCACGCAGTGCGTCTACTGCATCGAGGGGCACAGCAAGAACGCCGTCACAGCGGGAGCGGACGACGCCGAGCTCGCCGAGGCCGCGTGGGTGGCGACGGCCATCCGGGCCGGCGGCGGCTACACGCACGGACGACTCGCCTTCAAGCTCGCCGGAACGCACGAACTCGCCGGAGCGCACCAGCACTAGGACTCGCCGGAGCGCACCCCGTCGGCGCGGGTCCCGATCAGTAGAGGTCGGGGCTCGGCGTCGACGCCTGGCGGATGGAGACGTCCGCGTGGCGGTCGAAGCGGTAGCCGACGCCCCGCACCGTGCGCACGATGTCCTCGTAGGCCCCGAGCTTGGCGCGGAGTCGACGGACGTGCACGTCGATCGTGCGCTCGTTAGGCACGTCCTCCTCGTCGGCGTCGTCCCACAGCGACGAGATGAGCTCGGCGCGTGCGATCGTGCTGCCCTCGCGCAGGACGAGGTACTGCAGCAGCTCGAACTCCTTGTAGGTGAGCCCGGCCGATTCGCCGTCGAGCAGCACGCGCTTCCGCGAGATGTCGACGATGACCCCGGCAGGGTGCCGGTCTGCGGCGTCGGGGAGCTGGCGGTGCTTGGCCAACGCGGCGGGGTCCTGGAGGGCGAGGCGGACGACGTCGACGTCGCGCCCGCCCGCGCCCTGCGGGGCGAGGGCGACGGCGGCGTAGGTCTCGGAGCCGGGCGCCACCTCCGCGGCCAGTGCCTTGAGGGCCTCGACGACGCGGTGAAGCGTGGTGCCGGACGCAGCGGCCTTCGCCTCGTCGAATCCGACGTAGAGGACGAAGCCGCGGGCCTCGGTTCCATCGGGAACCGCGCGGACCCTGGACGGCGTCGCGGTCTCGGCCGTGCGATCAGCGACGGGGGTGGGGGGAGTGGAGAGCTGGGCGATCGACATGGGATTGTCCTTCAGACGATGATGCTGGGTGAACCCGGTCGCGAGAGGCGACGATGAGCGGGTTCGAGAGTGTGGCGGGCGGATCGCCCGATCGGATGCGTACCGTTCCGGTCCATCCGGGGAGTCCTGTCATCCGGCGCCGACTGGTGCGTCGGGCGGCGGCGACTCGGCGAGGGTTGCGGGTCAGCGGCACATTCGACAGGACAGGGGTGCACGGCCGGGCATCATCATGCCGGCATGCCTCTGGGCCTCGGGCGAGGTCAGGGGGTGTGCGCTGTTCGTCATGGTCGTCAGTAAAACCGAGTGTGACGAGTTGTGTCAATTCGATGTCCCCGCGTGACGGATCGCGGGCCGCACCACGTGCGTCGAAGGCCCCGGCCGGCGGCAGCATCCGGGGAGAATCCCGATTTCATCGAACGAAATCCGATGAAGGCCGATTTCATCGGATTTCCGTGAACGGAGGTGGCGGCGGCGTGTCGACCGCCGAAGAAGCTTCGTCGATTACACCAGGCCGTAGAGGCGGTCGCCCGCGTCGCCGAGACCGGGCACGATGTAGCCGTTCTCGTTGAGGCGCTCGTCGACCGCGCCGAGCACGATCGTCACGTCGTGACCCTCGAACGCCTTCTCCACGGCGGCGAGGCCCTCGGGGGCCGCGAGGATGCAGATCGCCGTGACATCCTGGGCGCCGCGGTCGAACAGGAACTGGATCGCCGCCGCGAGGGATCCACCGGTGGCGAGCATCGGATCGAGTACGAAGCACTGGCGGTCGGAGAGGTCCTCCGGCAGGCGCTCGGCGTAGGTCGTCGGCTCGAGCGTGACCTCGTTGCGCGCCATGCCGAGGAAGCCCACCTCCGCGGTGGGGAGGAGCTTGACCATGCCCTCCAGCATGCCGAGACCGGCGCGCAGGATGGGCACGACGAGCGGTCGCGGTTCGCTGATGCGCACGCCGGTGGTCTCCGCGACGGGGGTCTGGATCGTGTGCGGCTCGACGCGCACGTCGCGGGTGGCCTCGTACGCGAGCAGGGTCATGAGCTCGTCGACCAGGGAACGGAACACGGGCGACGGGGTGTTCACGTCGCGGAGCACCGTCAGCTTGTGGGTGATGAGCGGGTGGTCGGCAACGTGGACTCGCATAGGCTCATCCTAGTTCGAGCGGGAGGGCGCCCCATGGCGGATGCGACGGGTCACGACGATGCCATGCGCCTCGCCATCGCCGAGGCGCGGGTGGCGCTCGCGGGGGGCGACGTGCCGGTCGGTGCGATCGTCACCGACGCATCCGGTGCCGTCATCGGACGCGGTCGCAATGAGCGGGAACTGGTCGGCGACCCGACCGCGCACGCCGAGATCGTCGCGATCCGCCAGGCGGCGACCGCGCTCGGCGACTGGCACCTCGAGGGCTGCACCCTCACGGTCACGCTGGAGCCGTGCGTGATGTGCGCCGGCGCCATCATCGCCGCCCGGATTCCGGTGGTGGTGTTCGGGGCCTGGGATGAGAAGGCGGGCGCGGCGGGGTCGCTCTACGACGTGCTGCGCGATCGCCGGCTGAACCATCGCGTCGAGGTGTTCGCGGGTGTGCAGGAGGCCGAGTGCTCGCGCCTGCTGCTCGACTTCTTCGAGCAGCGGCGGGGGTGATCTCGATACGCGTCCGACTCCGTCGGGCGCTACTCGCTCGGCGGGGTAAGCGGCGGCGCTAGCCGATCGGCGGGTGCTGGGCTGGCGCTAGACGGACGACGCCCGCGGGGGCAGTCCGTCGAGGTACTCGCCGAGCAGCGCCCGCGATGCCCGCTGCATGTCGTCGGAGTAGCGGTCGCGATCGGAGCGGATGCCGTCGAGTGTGATCCCGTAGTCGGGCAGCTCGTCGCCCCAGCGCTGCACCCACTCCTCGTGCATCTCAGCGGTGACCTCGGGATGGAACTGCACGGCGAGGAGCCAGTCGTCGATCCCGAACGCCTGGTTGCCGTACTGCTCGCTCGTCGCGAGCCGCGTCACGCCGGCAGGCAGGTCGAAGGTGTCGCCGTGCCACTGCACCACGGGGACGCCCTTCATGTGGCGCACGGGGGAGTCCTCGCCCTCGGCCGTCGGCTCGACGCTCAGGTAGCCGACCTCTTTCGTCGGACCCTTGTAGGCCGAGCCGCCGAGCGACTCCGCGAGCAGCTGGGCGCCGAGGCAGACGCCGAAGATCGGGGCCTTCGCGGCGATGCGGGCGCGGAGCATGTCGATCTCGGTGTCGATGTAGGGGTGGATGTCTCCCTCGTAGGCGCCCTCATCGCCGCCCAGGACGACGAGCAGGTCGGGTGCGACGATGTCGATGGCTGCGAGATCCGCTGACGGGGTGTCGACGAACTCGATCGTGTAGCCGTTCTCGATGAGCACGGGTTCGAGGTTGCCGAGTCCGATCCCGTGGTCGTGCCGCAGCACGAGAGCCGTGCGCGTCACTCGAGGCCCTTGATGACGATGGTGTCGGTGGGCGGTGCCGGATCGGCGTGCGGCCGGTAGACGTCGGGTTCGAGGTAGACGGTGCGGGCAGCGGGAACGGCAGCGCGGATGCGCTTCTCGATCGCGTCGATCCCGGCGGCCACCTCGGAGAACCGGGTGTCGGCATCCACCGCGATCTTGGCGCTCACGAGGATCTCGTCCGGACCGAGGTACAGGGTCTTCATGTGGATGATGCGGTCGGTCTCGTCGCCCGCGAGGATCGCATCCTCGATGGCCGCTGCATCCGTGAGGTTCGCCCCCTCGCCCACGAGCAGGCTCTTGGTCTCCATGCCGAGGATCACGGCGACGACGATGAGCAGCGTGCCGATCAGGAGAGTGCCGATGGCGTCGAACACGCTGTTGCCGGTGATGGCGGTGAGCCCGACGCCGATGAGGGCGAAGACGAGTCCGCAGAGGGCGGCGACGTCCTCGAGCAGGACGACGGGCAGCTCGGGGGCCTTGGCGTGACGCACGAACGCCACCCAGCTCTCCTTGCCCTTGTGCGGGCGCGACTCCTTCACGGCGGTGCGGAGCGAGAACGACTCGAGGCCGATCGCGATGACCAGCACGAGGATCGGCAGCCACACGTTCTCGAGCGGGTGCGGATGCTGCAGCTTCTCGATACCCTCGTAGAGCGAGAACACGCCACCCACCGAGAACAGGATGATCGAGACGACGAAGGCGTACACGTAGCGCTCGCGCCCGTAGCCGAACGGATGCGACAGGTCGGCGCGCTTCTGGGCCTTGCGACCGCCGATGATCAGCAGCACCTGGTTGCCGGAGTCGGCGAGCGAGTGCACGCCCTCGGCCAGCATCGACGACGACCCGGAGAAGAACCACGCGATGAACTTGGTGATGGCGATGCCCAGGTTCGCCAGAAGTGCTGCGACGATCGCCTTGGTCCCACCGGTTGCGCTCATGGGTCAATCCTAGGATGGTCGCATGAGCACAGAACTCCCCGCGATCGCCTTCCTCGGAGCCGGTTCCATGGCCGGCGCGATCATCCAGGGCCTGCTCGCCCCCGGCGTGACGGTGGTTGGCGGCATCCGCGCCACCAATCGCTCGGCAGCGAAGGCGGCCGAGCTCTCGGCGCTCGACGGCGTCACCGCCGGCTCGACGGAGCTGGATCCCGATGCCAATCGCGTGGCGGTTCGCGGAGCGCGGATCGTCGTCGTCGCCGTGAAACCCGCCATGGTGCCCGACCTGCTGCGGGAGATCGCGGACGCCATCGAGCCTGGCACCATCGTCGTGAGCGTCGCCGCCGGCGTCACCATCGCGACCTTCGAGTCCCTCCTGCCCGACGGCGTCGCCGTCGTCCGTTCGATGCCGAACACCCCAGCCGTCGTGGGGCGTGGCGTCACGGGCATCGCGGCGGGCACGCGGTCGAGCGCCGAGGACCTCGCGCTCGCCGTGGCGATGTTCGAGACGGTCGGATCGGTGCTCGTCGTGCCCGAGGAGCAGATCGACGCGCTCTCCACGATCTCCGGATCCGGGCCGGCCTACGTCTTCTACCTCATCGAGCAGCTCACCGCCGCGGCGGTGCAGAAGGGCTTCACGCCCGAGCAGGCCGCCCTCCTCGTGAACGGCACGTTCCTGGGGGCGAGCGAATACCTCGTCGCGTCCGGCGAGACGCCGCAGGAGCTGCGCCGCCGGGTGACCAGCCCCAACGGCACGACGGAGCGCGCCATCCGGGTGTTCGAGGAGGCCGACCTGGGCCCGGTCTTCGTGGCGGCGACGGATGCGGCCCTCGCGCGGGCGAAGGAGCTCGCGGCGGGGGCGTGATCCGATCGGTGGCGTGATCCGCCGGTCGAGCATCCCGCGAGCGAAGCGAGCAGGCGTATCGAGACGAGGCCCCCGGCTAGGTGCCGAGCGACGCGAACCGCTCGATGTCGCCCTCAGTGCCCGAGACGATGATGAGGTCGTGGTCAGACACCACGGTCTCCTGGGTGGCGTACGTGAACGGCTTGCCGGGGCTCTTCACACCGACGACCGTGATGCGGTACTTGCCGCGCACCTGGGACTCCCGCAGCGTGAGTCCGCGGATCGGCTTCGGCGGGTACATCTTCACGAGTGCGAAGTCGTCGTCGAACTCGATGAAGTCGAGCATCCGCCCGCTCACGAGGTGGGCCGTGCGCTCTCCGGCCTCGCGCTCGGGGTAGATCACGTGGTTGGCGCCGATGCGCTCGAGGATCTTGCCGTGCGACGTGGAGATGGCCTTCGACCAGATCTGCGGGATCTTGAGGTCGACGAGGTTCGCGGTGATGAGCACGCTCGCCTCGATCGAGGATCCGACGGCGCACACGGCGACCGAGAAGTCCTGGGCGCCGATCTGCCGGAGCGCGTCGAGCGACTTGGCGTCGGCGACGACGGCGTGCGTCACCCGTTCCGACCACTTCTGCACGAGCTGCTCGTTGTCGTCCACGGCGAGCACCTCTCGGCCCAGGCGGTCGAGCTGGCCCGCGGTGGCCGCCCCGAATCGACCGAGGCCGATGACGAGGACCGGGGCGTCGTGTCTGATGCGGTCAACCAACGATGGGCCTCTCTTCCGGACGCTTGAACAGCTGTCGGGACTGGCTGGCAGCCAGCGCCGCGGCGAGTGTCACTGTACCAACGCGGCCCATGAACATGGTCGCCGAGAGCACGTAGATGCCCGCGGTGGGCAGGTCGGAGGTGAGGCCGGCCGAGAGCCCGCAGGTGGCGAACGCGCTGATGACGTCGAACAGCACGATGTCGAGGGGTGCCTTCGTGATGTGCAGCAGCAGGATGCTCGACACCGCGACGGTCGTCGCGCCCCAGAGCACCACGCTCACCGCCAGGCGCAGGATGTCGCGGGGGATGCGGCGCCCGAACGCCTCCATGGCGTCGCGGCCGCGGGCCTCGGCGAAGGCGGCGAGGAAGAGCACGGCGAGGGTGGTGACCTTGATCCCACCGGCCGTCGATGCCGATCCGCCGCCGATGAACATGAGCATGTCGGTGACGAGGAGGCTGGAACCGTGGAGGTCGGCGATGTCGATCGTGGAGAATCCGCCCGAGCGCGTCATGACCGACAGGAAGAACGACTGGAAGACCGTGTCGAAGGCATCCAGCCCGCCGAAGGTCTCGGGGTTGTCGAACTCGAGCCAGATGTAGAGCGCGGCGCCGGCCACGAGCAGCACCGCGAAGGTGAACAGCGTGAGCTTCACGTGCACGGTCCACTTGCGGGGGTTCCGCCACAGGCGCACGAGCGCGTAGATCACGGGGAAGCCGATGGCGCCGGCGATCACGCCGAGCATGAGCCCGGTGAGGAAGATGTAGTCGTGCTCGAACGGCGCGAGACCCTCGGCGTTGGGAGTGAAGCCGGTGTTCGTGAAGGCCATGGCCGCGTAGTAGAAGCTGTACCAGATCGACTCGAGCAGGCCGTAGCCGGCCGTCAGCATCCGCGGGAACAGCACGACGGCCGTGACCGCCTCGATCACGAGGGCGCTGATCGCGACGGTGGCGAGCAGGCTTCCGACCTCGCCCAGCCGCACCGCCTGCCCTTCGTTGACCGGGCCGACGTGGATGCGCGAGGGATTGCTGTCGCTCGCTGCCATCAGTCGCGTGCGGAGCCCGAGTCGTCGCGACACGACGAGCCCGAGGATGGACGCCAGCGTCAGCACGCCGATACCGCCGATGTTGACGCCGATGAAGATGAGCGCGTTGCCGAACGGCGACCAGTGAGTGGCCATGTCGACCGTGGTCAGGCCGGTCACGCAGATGACGGAGACGGCGGTGAAGAGGGCGTCGGCGAGTGGGGTGACGCTCAGCTCGGCGCTCGCGATCGGCAGCGAGAGCAGCAGCGTCCAGAGCAGGACGAGCGAGGTGAAGATGAGGATCGCGAACCGCGCGGGGGACCGGGACGCGAGATAGTCGGCGCCGTCGCGGACGCGGCCGAGCCAGCTGCGCCCCGGGGACGGAAAACCGCCCGTCGCGACATTGCGCTGCATGGCTTCCCCTAGCTCCCAGCGAACGGGTCTGTTCGGGCTGCGATTCGAAATGTCATGGTACTCCCCGGTCGGACTGACTAACCTTGCACCATGGCGGACATCTTCGACGTGGTGGCGGATGCAACCAGACGTGACATCCTCGGCACCCTCCTCGCACACCACACCGAGGGATCGGACCGGCCCAGTGAGATCAGCGTCTCGGCGATCGTCGCCGAGCTCGGACTCAGCCAGCCGACGGTGTCGAAGCACCTGAAGGTCCTGCGGGAGGCCGGACTCGTCGGCGTGCGCGAAGAAGGCCAGCACCGCTACTACCACCTCGTCTACGCCCCGCTCGAGGAGATCGAGGACTGGCTCATCCCCTTCCTCAGCGTCGATTTCGAGTCGGCCATCGCCGAGGAGGAGGCCGCACTGGCCGAGGGCCTGAAAGAGGAGCAGAAGGCGTTCGCCGCGGCGATCGGCAAGTCCCTCGCCGACGCGTCGCACCAGGTCACGAGCGCCGTCAAGGACGTCACCTCGAAGAGCTGGCGCAAGTAGCGCTCGCTCTCCCCGACCCGCGGGAGCGCGTCGCCTCGGGCGACGGCAACCCCTCTGCCCTTAAAGGGGTGTGCGCGAGGGCTGGACGGCGCACCCTGCGGAGTTCTAGAGTCTCGTTCAGACACTCCAGTCACACGGGCAACTCGTGTGGCGCCGGCCCGAGACGAGGTACCCATCATGTCGAGCGATCTCTCCGACGTGCGGTTCCTGACGGTGGCCGAGGTGGCCGAGATGATGCGGGTGTCCAAGATGACGGTCTACCGGCTCGTGCACTCGGGAGATCTGCCGGCCATCCGCTTCGGCCGGTCGTTCCGGGTCCCGGAATCGGCCGTCGTCGCCGCCGTCGAGAACCACGTGGCCGACACCGCCTGAGTCCGTCATCGTGCTCGTGGCGACGGGGCGCCGTTCCATCCGGTAGACTGGGCACTTCGTGTGGCCGAGCATCCGCCGGTCGCCCCCGAGTTGTGTGAGGTTCGCGTGGGTTCTGTAATCAAGAAGCGTCGCAAGCGCATGGCGAAGAAGAAGCACCGCAAGCTGCTTCGCAAGACTCGCCACCAGCGTCGCAACAAGAAGTAGAGCCTGCGGCTCCTACTTGCACGAGCGCTCGACCGTCATGGTCGGGCGCTTTCTGCATTGACGCCCTTCTGCGCTGTCTAGGGTGGATGGATGACCACCCGCCTGACCCTCATCGGCAAGCCCGGCTGCCACCTCTGCGACGACGCCAGGTCCGTCGTCGAAGCGGCGATGGCCGAGTTCCCGGATGCGGCCCTCGAGGAGCTGTCCATCCTCGACGACGACGTCCTGCGCGCCCGCTACGCCGAGGAGATCCCGGTGCTGCTCATCGACGGCCGGATGCATGCCTACTGGCGCATCGACCCCGAGCGGCTGCGCGCGGCGCTGACCGAGCGCGGCTGAGCCGCAGCGGGCGACCCGCGCATCCTGTCGCGGAGAAGGGGCGACCGGCGGTTGCCCGCCGATCGCCCCTTCCGTGGTGCTGCGTCGTTACGCGAGTGCCTTGGCCTTGAGGGCCGCGTACTCGTCGGCCGAGATGGTTCCGCTGTCGAGCAGAGCCTTCGCCTTGGCGATCTCGTCGGAGGGCGTGCCCGCCGTCGCTGCGACCGTGCGGATGTAGGCGGCGCTGGCCGCCTCAGCCGACTTCGCATCCCGCTGCGCACGCTCCGCCATGCCCTGACCGCGAGCGATCAGGTAGACGAGCGCCGTGAGGAACGGCACGAAGAGCAGGAAGATGACCCAGACGGCCTTCCACCAGCCGTTCAGCTTGTGGTCGCGGAAGAGGTCGCCGATGATCGCGAAGAGCGCCATCAGGTACGCGATGAACGCGAAGCTCCAGAAGAAGATCCAGATGATGTTCCAGAAGTTGTCCCAGAAGTTCATGGGAGTCCTTTCCCGTGCATGATTCAGGTGTCAACCGGCGACCAGCCCGGCACTGATAGTCGCGATCAATGTAGCGCACCTGTGAGGACGCTGAGACTCGCCGGCCCGGTTCGGCGCCATCCGATCGGCATCGTTGTGGCCGCTCCGTCGATGTGGGAGGGTCGGAATCGGGGTCGACGGCCCCGTCGTCGAATGGGGAGAGATTTGTCAGAGGTGCTTCCGGGAAGTGTGCTTCCCGTTCCGGACCAGGCGTACACCGGTCCGATGGTGATGGATGCGAAGAAGATGGAGGAGAAGCTCCCTCCCATCGAGATGAAGCGGCCCCCCAAGAAGGCCCCGAACGTGCTCCTCGTCCTGCTCGACGATGTCGGGTTCGGTGCGTCCAGCGCCTTCGGCGGCCCCGTCCCGATGCCGACCGCCGAGCGCCTCGCCGGCGGAGGCCTCCGCTACAGCCGCTTCCACACGACCGCCATCTGCTCGCCGACGCGTGCGGCGATGCTCTCGGGCCGCAACCATCACCAGGTCGGAATGGGGCAGATCACCGAGACCGCGACGCCATCGCCCGGCTACCGCTCGACGCGTCCGAACTCGTGCGTGCCGCTGCCGGAGATCCTGCGCCAGTCCGGCTACAACACGGCCCAGTTCGGCAAGTGCCACGAGGTGCCCGTCTGGGAGAGCGGCCCGACGGGACCATTCGATCACTGGCCGGCCTTCAGCGGCTTCGAGAAGTTCTACGGCTTCATCGGCGGCGAGACCAACCAGTGGACGCCCGCCCTCATCGACGGCGTCGGGTTCATCGAACCGCCGAGCGATCCCGACTACCACCTGATGCCGGACCTCGCCGACAAGACGATCCAGTACATCAACCAGCAGAAGGCCCTCACACCCGACAAGCCGTTCTTCATCTACTTCGCTCCCGGGGCGACCCACGCTCCGCACCACGTGCCGAAGGAGTGGATCGCCAAGCACGAGGGCAGGTACGACCAAGGCTGGGACAGGCTCCGCGAGGAGACCTTCGACCGCCAGAAGGCCCTCGGGGTGATTCCCGCCGATGCCGTCCTCACCGAGCGGAGCGCCGGCATCCCCGCCTGGGACGAGACCGAGGAGGCCATGCGGCCGATCCTCGCGCACCAGATGGAGGTCTACGGCGCCTTCCTCGAGTACGCCGACCACCACACCGGACGCGTCGTCGACGCGATCGAGAACCTCGGGCTCCTCGACGACACCCTCATCCTCTACATCATCGGGGACAACGGCGCGTCGGCGGAGGGCGGGCTCAACGGTGCCTTCATGCTCTCGACCGCGGCGAACGGCGGCGCCGAGTACGAGACCACCGAGTTCTGGACCGAGAACCTCGACAAGATCGGCGGGCCGGAGGCCTACAACCACTACGCGGTGGGCTGGGCGCACGCGATGTGCACGCCGTACCAGTGGACCAAGCAGGTCGCATCGCACTACGGCGGGACCCGCAACGGCACCATCCTGCACTGGCCAGCGACCGTCGAGGCCAAGGGCGAGATCCGCAACCAGTGGCATCACGTGATCGACATCGCCCCGACCATCCTCGACCTGGCCGGCCTCGCGCAGCCGCACACCGTCAACGGTGTGACCCAGGTGCCGATGCACGGCGTGTCCATGGCCTACAGCTTCAACGACGCGGA
>JBEVEO010000190.1:0-5181 GCA_040512695.1 Leifsonia sp.
GGTATGGGGGGAAACATGAATGCTTGCGTCCACTATGTGGTTCTCGATGTACGGTCGAGAACCCGAACACACACGCTAACGCGTGACTGTTCGGAACAACTAGATACATCTCTAGTGTTTCGGCGGCCATAGCGAGAGGGAAACGCCCGGTCACATTCCGAACCCGGAAGCTAAGACTCTCAGCGCCGATGGTACTGCAGGGGAGACCCTGTGGGAGAGTAGGACACCGCCGGACTTACTTTAGAAAAGGCCACCCCCACGGGTGGCCTTTTCTGCTTTAAGGACACACCCGGCGGGTGGCCCTCTTCGCCGTACCCACCGCGTGCGGCCCGGTCGTGGAGCTTCGACGCTGTACCTTGGAACAGTGGATGCCGACGAGACACCGAACGACGACGGACTGCTGCCGCGCCTGCGTGTGATCGAGGATCAGCCGCTCGCCGAGAGGGCGAGTGCCTACGTGCAACTGCACGACCAGCTGCGCGATCGACTCGAGGGCGGAGACGTCGGGCGCGGTCGAAGCCAGTCATGACGGACAGCCGTCTGGATGCCGCCCTGGCGGAGCGCGGACTCGCCCGCTCCCGCTCGCACGCGGCCACGCTCATCGCGGCCGGCCTGGTCAGCGTCGACGGTCGTCCGGTGCTGAAGGCGTCCGCGAAGGTACGGGTCGACCAGGAACTCACCGTCGCCGGGGCCGACCACTACGTCAGCCGTGGCGCGCACAAGCTCATCGCAGCCCTCGACGCGTTCGCGATCCCCGTCGCGGGCCGCATCGCCCTGGATGCCGGGGCGTCGACGGGCGGGTTCAGCCAGGTGCTGCTCGAACGGGGTGCTGCGCGGGTGATCGCCGTGGACGTCGGCCACGGCCAGCTCTCCCCGATCCTGGCGCCGGAGCCGGCACTCACCGTCGTCGAGGGCTTCAACGTCCGCGACATGACGCAGGAGTCGCTCGCCGGCGCATCCGGCATCGACGACCGCCCCGACCTCGTGGTGGCCGACCTGTCCTTCATCTCCCTGCCGCTCGTGCTCCCCGCGCTCGTGGCGACCGCCGCGGACGGAGCCGACTTCGTGCTCCTCATCAAGCCGCAGTTCGAGGTCGGCAAGTCCGGCATCCGGGAGGGCATCGTGCGCGATCCCGGGCGGCGCGCGGATGCCGTCGCGAACGTGCTCTGGGCAGCCTTCGACCTCGGCGTCGGGACGGCCGGCCTCACTCCTTCACCGATCGCCGGCGGAGCGGGCAACCACGAGTATCTCGTCTGGATGAGCGCGACCAAGGGGAGCAATCCGACAGAATGGTTGGATCTGATCACTTCGATGACGGGAGCGTGACCGCCGTGGCGACCATCCGCCCGATCCTCGTCGTGGCGCACACCGGACGCACCGCGTCCCTCGAGGCGGCCCTCGACGCCTGCCGGCAGCTCACCGCGGCCGGTGCCGTACCCGTGCTCCCCGGCGATCAATGGGACGACCTGCACGAGTTCGCCCCGGAACTCGACGGGCAGACGCAGCGGCTCGGCGTCGGGGTGCAGCCGGATGACCTCGAGCTCGTCGTCGTGCTGGGCGGCGATGGGACCATCCTCCGTGCCGCCGAGCTCGTGCGGAACGCGGCCACGCCCATCCTCGGCGTGAACCTCGGCCATGTCGGCTTCCTCGCCGAGAGCGAGCGCGACGACCTCGGCGAGGCGATCGCGCGCGGCCTGGCCCGCGACTACGTCGTCGAGGAGCGCATGACGCTCTCGGTGCGGGTCAAGCAGGGCGAGCAGATCATCCACGAGGACTGGGCCCTCAACGAGGCCACCGTCGAGAAGGCCAGTCGGGAACGGATGCTCGAGGTCGCGATCGAGGTCGACCGCCGGCCGCTCTCCACCTTCGGCTGCGACGGCGTCGTGCTCTCCACCCCGACCGGCTCGACGGCCTACGCATTCTCCGGAGGGGGCCCGGTCGTCTGGCCGACCCTCGACGCGATGCTCATGGTGCCGCTGAGCGCCCACGCGCTCTTCGCCCGTCCGATCGTCGTCGGCCCGGATTCTGCCCTCGCGGTGGAGCTCCTGCGCCGCACCGCGGGTGCAGGAGTGCTGTGGTGCGACGGCCGGCGATCATTCGACCTGCCACCGGGCGCCCGCGTCGTGGTGCGCCGCTCGAGCGTCCCCGTGCGCCTCGCCCGACTGCACCCCGGCCCGTTCACCGATCGGCTCGTGAACAAGTTCCAGCTCCCCGTGAGCGGATGGCGAGGACCCGAGACCCGTGATTGAGGAACTCGGCATCCGCGACCTGGGCGTCATCGCCGATGCGACCCTGCCGCTCGGCCCCGGATTCACCGCCGTGACCGGTGAGACCGGTGCCGGCAAGACCATGGTGGTGACCGCTCTCGGCCTCCTGCTCGGAGCCCGAGCCGACGCCGGAGCGGTGCGCGCCGGCCAGCCGGAGGCGCGCGTGGACGGCCGCTGGATCGTCGCGGAGGACGGCCCCGTCGCCGAACGCGTTCGTGACGCAGGGGGCGACCTCGACGGCCAGGAACTGCTGCTCGGACGATCGGTGTCGAGCGAGGGCCGGAGCCGAGCGATCGTCGGCGGCCGCGCCGCACCGATCGGAGTCCTCAGCGACCTCGCCGACGAACTCGTCGTCGTGCACGGGCAGTCCGACCAGATCCGGCTGCGCTCGGCCAGCGCCCAGCGCGAGGCGCTCGACCGCTTCGCCGGCGCCCCCCTCGCCGCGGTGCTGGAGGAGTACCGAACGGTGTTCGTGCGGTGGCGGGAGGACCTCGACGCCCTGGAGTCGCTCCGACGCGATCGCGACCGGCGCGCGCGCGAAGCCGACGACCTGCGGATCGCCCTCGCCGAGATCGAGGAGGCCGATCCGCAGCCGGCCGAGGACGTGGAACTGGCCGAACGCGCCGAACGACTCGGCAACCTCGAGGAGCTCCGCCTCGCAGCGGCCCAGGCGCGGGAGCGCGTCTCGGCGGAGGAGACCGACGAGGTCATCGACGCCGTCGGCGCGGTCGACGCAGCTCGTCGCGCGCTCGAACGCGTCGTCGATCACGATCCGGCGCTCGCGCCCATCGTCGAGTCGTTGGCGAACGTGAGCTTCCTCATCGCCGACATCGCCGCCGAGCTCTCGAGCTACCTCGCCGGACTCGACGCCGACGGCGCCCGCGAGCTCGAGATCGTGCAGGAACGCCGCTCCGTGCTGTCGGCGCTCGTGCGGAAGCACGGTGCCGACCTCGACGCCGTGCTGGCCTTCGCCGAGGAGGGCGCCATGCGCCTGCTCGACATCGACGACGACGGCGACCGCATCGTCGCCCTCACCGAGAGCACCGCGGCCGGCGAGGCGGCCGTGCAGGACCTCGCGGACCGGCTGACCGGCATCCGCACGGAAGCGGCCGGCCGTCTCGCCGCCGCGGTGACCGAAGAGCTCTCCGCCCTCGCCATGGCCGATGCCGAACTCGTCGTCACCCTCGAGCAGCGCGACGAGTACACCCTCACCGGCCGCGACGCCGTGTCCCTGCTGCTGAAGCCGCACTCCGGTGCCGAGCCCCGACCACTCGGCCGTGGAGCGTCCGGCGGTGAGCTGTCGCGGGTGATGCTGGCCATCGAGGTCGTCATCGCCGCGACGGACCCGGTGCCGACCTTCGTCTTCGACGAGGTCGACGCCGGTGTCGGCGGAGCTGCCGCCATCGAGATCGGCCGCCGGCTCGGCCGGCTCGCCGAGACCTCCCAGGTGATCGTCGTGACGCACCTCGCACAGGTGGCCGCGTTCGCGACCAACCACCTGCGCGTCGCGAAGGACGGGTCGGGCGCCGTCACGGCATCGAGCGTCGAACGGCTCTCCGGAGACGCGCGCATCGCGGAGATGGCGCGACTGCTGTCGGGACTGGCAGACTCCGAGAGCGGCCTCGCACACGCGCGCGAGCTCATCGAGCTCGCCGGCACGGTCGAAGACGAGGATGCACATGGTAGGGTGGAAGCCCGTGGCAGACATTAGCGCGGGCATCTCAGACGGCATCACCAAACACATCTTCGTGACCGGTGGTGTCGTTTCTTCATTGGGCAAGGGCCTGACAGCCGCAAGCCTGGGTCATCTTCTGACGGCGCGAGGATTGCGCGTCGTCATGCAGAAGCTCGACCCCTATCTCAACGTCGATCCCGGAACGATGAATCCGTTCCAGCACGGCGAGGTCTTCGTGACCGACGACGGTGCGGAGACCGACCTCGACATCGGTCACTACGAGCGATTCCTCGACATCAACCTCAGCCAGGCGGCCAACGTCACGACCGGTCAGATCTACTCGACCGTGATCGCGAAGGAACGGCGCGGAGAATACCTCGGCGACACCGTGCAGGTCATCCCGCACATCACCGACGAGATCAAGCGCCGGATGCGGCTGCAGGCATCGGAATCGCCGCAGCCCGACGTCATCATCACGGAGATCGGCGGAACCGTCGGCGACATCGAGTCGCAGCCGTTCATCGAGGCCGCCCGTCAGGTGCGGCACGAACTCGGCCGGAAGAACGTGTTCTTCGTGCACGTCTCGCTCGTCCCCTTCATGGGTGCGTCCGGTGAGCAGAAGACCAAGCCGACCCAGCACTCGGTCGCGGCGCTGCGCTCCATCGGAATCCAGCCCGATGCTCTCGTGCTGCGCAGCGACCGGCCGGTCACCGAGTCGAACAAGCGCAAGATCGCGCTCATGTGCGACGTCGACGAAGCGGCCGTCGTGAACGCGGTCGACGTGCCGTCGATCTACGACATCCCCACGATGCTCAACGACCAGGGCCTCGACAGCTACATCATCGAGACCCTCGGGCTGACCGCCGGAGACGTGGACTGGAGCGGCTGGACGAACCTCCTCGACGCCGTGCACGACCCGCGCCATGAGGTGAACATCGGCCTGGTCGGGAAGTACATCGACCTCCCCGACGCCTACCTGTCGGTGACGGAGGCGCTTCGGGCCGGGGGCTTCGCGCACCAGACCAAGGTCAAGATCCACTGGATCCCGTCCGACGAGTGCCAGACCGAGGAGGGCGCGGCCAGGCAGCTGTCGGGACTCGACGCCTACATCATCGACACGCTCGGCCTCGATGCCAAGGCTGACGACGTCGACTGGTCGGGATGGAGCGACCTGCTGCGTGTCGTGCACGAGCCGAAGCACGAGGTCACTGTCGGTCTCGTCGGCAAGTACATCGACCT
>JBEVEO010000193.1:0-3333 GCA_040512695.1 Leifsonia sp.
ACGCGAAGTCGTTGAACACCGCCACCGACTGCACGACGATGACCGTGACGATCACCGATCGCAGCAGCGGGAAGACGACACGGAAGAACAACTTGATCGACCCGGCGCCGTCGATGATCGCGGCCTCGTCGAGTTCGCGTGGGATCGTCGCCACGAACGCCCGGAACAGCAGGATGCAGAACGACAGCCCGAACGCGACGTGCACGGCGATGAGTCCGGGGATCGTCTTGAAGAGCTCGATGCCCTGCAGCACCCAGATCGTGGGCACGACCGCCGGCGGGATGATGAGTCCGGCGAGGACGAACGTGTTGACGACCGGATTCCACCTGGACCTGCGACGCTGCAGCACGTAGCCGACCATCGCGCCGAGGACGACCATGATCGCGACCGCGGAGACGGTGAGGATCGTGCTGTTGACGAACGCGCGCACCAGCAGGAAATCGCGATTCTGCAGGACCGTCGCGATGTTGTCCCAGAGCACCCAATCGGTGGGCCAGGTGAACTCGAGGGCGGCGGCCTCGGCCTGCGTCTTGCCTGCCGTGAACACGATGAACGCGAACGGCACGACGAAGACGACGACGGTCACGAGGATGGCGACGCTGCCGGCGCCCCACCTCCACGCGCTGTTCCTCATCGCTCGTCCTCCTTCCGGTTGAGCCACCACGAGAGCGGGAAGATGATCGCGGCGACGACGATGAAGAGCACGACGTTGCCCGCGGTGGAGAGGCCGAAGAACCCGGCCTGGTACTGCTTGTAGACGACGGACGCGAGGACGTCGCTGGAGAAGCCGGGCCCGCCGCCGGTCATCGTCCAGATGAGGTCGAATCGTCGCAGGCCGCCGATGAGCGAGAGGAGCACGACCGTGACGGTCGCGGGACGCAGGAGCGGCAGCGTGATGTGCCGGAAGGTGCTCCACGCGCTCGCTCCATCGACCTTCGACGCCTCGAAGTACTCCTGCGGGATGGCCACCATGCCGGCGATGTAGATGAGGGTCGCGAGCCCGACGCCGGCCCAGACGTCGACGATCGCGACCGAGACCAGCGCGAGCGACGGATCGGTGTACCAGCCGGGTCCCGTGATGCCGACGGCCGCGAGTCCCTCGTTGATCGGCCCGTCGAAGGGGTCCATGAGCACCTTGAACAGGATGCCGACCCCGATCACGCTGACGAGCACCGGGAAGAACACCACCGAGCGGAGGAAGCCGCGGGCGATGATCTGCGAGCTCAGGAAGACGCCGAGCAGCAGGCCGAGCACGACTTTCGCCCCCGAGGTCAGGAACGCATAGATGAACGTGTTGATGAAGCCCTGCACGAGCTGCGGCTCTTGGAAGAACCGCACGAAGTTGTCGAAGCCGATGAACTCGACGCTGAACAGCGTCCAGCGGGTGAGCGAGAAGTAGAACGATGCGATGGTGGGGACGAGGAAGAGGACGACGTAGAACACGCTCGCCGGGATGAAGAACCACGTGGGATAGGGGCTCTTCATCGGCCGGCGTTTCGTCGGCGCCTTCATCCTGATCGCCCCCGGCGACGTCGAGGTGCGGCCTTTGGCCGTCGCGGTGGTCATGGTGGATCTCCCGGATATGGCTGCGGGGTCGGGCCTGGCGACCCGACCCCGCAGGCGATCAGTGCGGCTTACCAGCCCTCGATGCCGAGCTGCTGGGCCTGCTTCTTGACATCCTCGTCGTACTGCGCCGCGCCGTCGGCGGCCGAGGTGATGCCGGAGCCCACTGCGACCGTGATCTGCTCGAGCGCCGGCCCCTTGATGGGCGACAGGAACTCGAGCGCGAGGTTGGTCTTGCCTTCGTCGAAGTACGGCTGCAGGTCGGAGACCACGGCCGGCACGTCCTCGGGCAGCTCGCAGCCCTCGACCACGAACGGACCCTGGGGGGCGTTCGCCTCCGACTGGATGTCGCAGCTCTCAGGCGTCGTCAGGAACTCGAGGAACTTCTTGGCCGCCTCGAGCTTGTCGCCCTCGGTCGACTTCGGGATGTACACCGTGTTGGTCGGCATCCATACCGTCAGGCCGTTCGTCGAGGCATCCGGGCCCGGCAGCGGGAAGGTGCCGACCACGTCGGCCGCCTCGGGGTTCGTGGTCATGAGCTGTCCGGCCGCGAACGTCAGCATCGGGTACTGCGCCCCTTCTCCGGTCGCCACCATCGTCACGCCGTCGGCGTACTTCGCCGATGCGTAGTCCTCGTTGAACAGGCCCTTGTCGAACGCCTCCTGCAGGTGCTCGAATCCGGCCAGTGCCGGCTCGTCGACGTACTTGGCCTCGTTGTTCGTGTACTCCTCCGCCCAGTCGGGATTCTCGGCGAGGACGTTGTTGAAGTCGCCCAGCACGAACAGCTGCGACGTCCAGGTGTCGCCGTAGGTCTGCACGATCGGGGCGGCCACGCCGGCAGCCTTGATCGCCTCGCTGTTCGCGATGAACTCGTCCCAGGTGGTGGGGATCTCCAGGCCGAGCTGCTCGTAGATGTCCTTGTTGTAGAGGACCGCGCCTGCCATGGACTGACCCATCGGGACGCCGTAGAGACCGTTGTCGGTCGACACGCTCTGCACGAAGTTGTCGTCGAACTTGTCGACGTAGTCCTCGTCGCCGAGGTTCACGAGCGTGTCGTCGGGGCTCAGTGCCTGCATGAGGGAACCGGAGTTGTACTGGAAGATGTCGTCCATCTCCCCGGTGGCGAGGCGCGTCTTCACGACGTTGTCGCCGTCGGCGCCCTGGGGACGCGTCTCGACCTCGATGCTGATGTCGGGATTCTCGGCCGTGAACGCGTCGGCGAGCGCTTCGGCCGTGGCGACCGTCGCCTCGCCGTTGTCCACCAGGAACGTGAGGGAGGTGCCACCCTCGGTGGAGTCTGAACCGCCGGCGCTGCAGCCGGCGAGTGCGAGCGACAGGGCGAGACCGCCTGCGCCGATGGCGACGAGTGAGCGTCGCGGGTTACGGGGGACCATGCTCTTTACCTCCATGTAAAGCAACTGCGCTGTTGGGTGCTCCGAAGGGTCTCGGTGCTGTGGCGTGGCCCACGTTACGAGCATCGGAGAAAGTTTGTCAACCGATCTACACAAGTAGTTTGAAACGATTTATGATCGTCGTCACGCCGCTTCGTAGATCGGTCTATTGCGCAGGGAACCGCGGTGTATCGTGACAGCGAGTCGACGCATCCGACCAACGACGGCGAACGGAGGAGATCGTGGCCCCAGCCCGAGCAGCGACCATCGAGGACGTGGCCCGAGAGGCCGGCGTCTCGCGCGCGGCGGTCTCCAAGGTGATCCGCAACGCCTACGGCGTGAGTCCCGCGATGCGCGACCGAGTGACGGCCGCGATCGA
>JBEVEO010000199.1:0-5048 GCA_040512695.1 Leifsonia sp.
ACTCGACGCCTGGGGCGTCGACCTCGCCGTCGGCTGCACCTACAAGTACCTCAACGGCGGGCCGGGCTCACCCGCGTTCGGCTACGTGCGCTCCGATCTGCAGGAGGTGCTGGCCCAGCCCATCCGCGGCTGGCTGGGCGCTGCTGATGCGTTCGCCATGGGCCCAGAGTACGTGCCGGCTCCCGGCATCCGTCGCTTCATCAGCGGAACGCCGGCGATCGTCGGCATGCTCGCCATGCAGGACACGATCGCGATGATCGAGGATGCCGGCATCGACGCCGTGCGGACGAAGTCCGTCGCTCTCACGGAGTTCGCGATCCTGCTCGCCGACGAGTGGCTCGCCCCGCTCGGCGTGACCGTGGCATCGCCTCGCGACTCCGCTCGCCGCGGCGGGCACGTCACGCTGTCGCATCCGGCCATGCGCGAGGTCACTGCGCTGCTCTGGACCCGGGACGTGATCCCCGACTACCGCGATCCCGGCGGCCTCCGCATCGGGCTGTCTCCGCTCTCCACGAGCTTCGAGGAGACCCACCGCGGGCTGGTCGCGGTGCGCGACACCCTGCGCGGTGTGCTGCGGGAGCAGGCCGGACTGGCCTGAGTCCGCCTCAGGCCAGTTCGGCGTGCCGGCCCGGATCAGCCGACGGTCGGCGACGCGGCCGGAGCCGTCTCGGTCGCCGGGACCGAGCCGGTACGCGGCTTGCTCCAGTCGACGGTCTGCTTCGGCTTGGCGAAGAACAGCACGACGATCGCACCGACCGCGAAGCCCAGGATCGGCAGCCAGAGCGACTGCGACATGGCCGTCGTGAATCCGTCGGCGATCTGGGCGGGCAACGCCTGGCCACCACCACTGGACTGCTCGGCGGCACCCGTGTCGAAGCCCGGGAGGTTGGCGGCAAGGCGCGCGTTCAGGATGGCGGCGATCGCGGCCGAACCGAACACCGCGCCGATCTGGCGCGTCATGTTGTAGACGCCGGACCCGGCTCCTGCCTGCCGGGGAGGCAGGTTGCGCGTCGCGGTCGACGCCAGCGGAGCCCAGATGCCCGACATCCCGAGGCCGAGGAAGGCGGCCGGGATCAGGAGGATCCACAGTTCGACGTCGGGCGTCATGATGAGCGCCATCCAGGTCAGCGACAGCGCCACGATCGTGAAGCCGCCGAAGGCGATCCACTTCGGGTCGACCCGGTCGGTGAGGCGCCCGACGAACGGTGCCATGACACCCGTGACGACGGCCATCGGCACGAGCATCAGTGCCGCCTGGGTGGGCTCGAGTCCGCGGGCCACCTGGTAGTAGAAGGCGAGCGGAAGCGGCATCGCGACGATCGCCAGGCCGGTGAGCGTGATCGCCGTGTTGGAGAGCGCGAAGTTGCGGTCGGTGAACAGCTCGAGCGGCAGGAGCGGCTCCTTCTTGTTGAAGCGCTGCCAGACGACGAACGCGACGAGGAACACGACGCCCGTGATGATGAGGCCCCAGACCGTGATCGGACCGGTGATGGTGCCCCAGTCGTAGGTCTCGCCCTCCTGGATGCCGAAGATCACCAGGAACATGCCGATCGCGCTCAGCACGACGCCCAGCCAGTCGAAGCTGTGCGAGTGCGTGGTGAGGTTCGGGACCAGACGCCAGGCGAGGACGAACGCGACGACGCCGACGGGCACGTTCACGAAGAAGATCCATTCCCAGCCGAGGGAGTCGACGAGCACGCCGCCGAGGATGGGGCCGACGAGCGTCGCGATGCCGGCGACGGCACCCCAGAGGCCCATGGCCGCGCCGCGCTTGTCCGGCGCGAAGATCCGGGTGATGACGGCCCTGGTCTGCGGCGTCCTGAGCGCGGCACCGAGACCCTGCAGCACGCGCGCCGCGATGAGCATCTCGATGGTGCCGGAGAATCCGCACCACAGCGAGGCCAGGGTGAAGACGACGAGGCCGATGAGGTAGATGCGCTTCGGGCCGAAGCGGTCGCCGAGGCGGCCGGTGATCAGCAGCGGCACCGCGTAGGCCAGCAGGTAGGCGCTCGTGACCCACAGCACGGCGGTGATGTCGGTGTGCAGGTCGCGCAGGATGCTCGGGTTGGCGATCGACACGATGGTCGAGTCGACCAGGATCATGAAGAAGCCGATGACGAGCGCCCAGAGGGCGGGCCAGGGCTTGGTGATGTTCTCCATCAGTGGTTCATTTCTGTGAGGTGTGCCGGGATCGGGGCGGTCCACGAGGTGCGGCCGTCCTCGATCCTGGCGAGGTTCTCCTCGAGCCACGCCATGTCGGCGCGCAGGAGGGTGATCTGGTAGCTGAGGTCGAGCCAGAAGCGATCCGGGATGCCCTTGGCCGCGATGCGGGAGCGTCCGGTCTCCAGGTCGAGCAGCTGGTCGTTCAGGATTCCGAGGCGCGAGCGCAGGAGCGCGGCGACCTCCTCGGCCGGCAGGTTGTGCGCCTCGGCGATGGCGTGCCGGAAGGCCGGGTACTCCTCGGCCGGCGTGGCCAGCATCGAGGCGATGCGCGACTCGAGGGCCTGTCGGCCGGCATCCGTGATGGCGTAGCTGGTGCGCTCCGGACGGTTGCCTGCGCGATCCACCCCGACGGCTTCGACGAGCCCGGCCTTCGCCAGCTTGTCCACGGCGTGATAGAGCGAGCCCGGCCGCACCTTGACGTTGCGGTCCTCCCGCCGGTGCACGAGGGTCTGGTACATCTCGTACGGGTGCATGGCGCGCTCGGCCAGCAGCGCGAGCGCCGCCAATCCGAGGGGGGTGAGTTCAGCCATGCGATTCTTCCGGATCGATTATTCCAGATGGAATATTACGCGCGGAGGAATGCCGAAGTCAAGTGGATGGTGACGAGGTCGAGCGGATACGGAACGAGGCGGCCACCCACTGGGTGACCGCCTCGTGCGTTGGAATGGATACGCCCTAGGCGACGGACCAGCCGCCGTCCGACGGGAGGACGACGCCGTTGACGTTGACTCCGTCGTCGCTCAGCAGGAACGTGATCGATGCGGCAAGTGCCTCCGCCTCTGCGGCATCCGGGAGCAGGGTCATCGCCAGCTGCACACGCGAGGCGCCCAGCTGCGACGCGAAGCTCGCCTCGATGTTCGTGATGGTGGGGCCGGGGGCGACGGCGTTCACGCGGATGCCGCTGGGCCCGTACATGAACGCGCTCGACTTCGTGATGCCGGCGACGGCGTGCTTCGACGCCGTGTACGCGACGCCGGCTGCCGAGCCGCGGAGGGCGGCTTCCGACGCCGTGTTGACGATCGAGCCCTTTGCCTGGGCGAGCATCGCGGGGATCACGGCACGCGTGAGCTTCATGGTCCCGGTCACGTTGATGCGGAAGACCCGCTCCCAGACGGCGTCACTGACCTCGCCGATCGGCGTCATGTCGTCCATGATGCCCGCGATGTTCGCGAGGCCGTCGATGCGGTCGCCCGCCGCGGCGACGATGGCCGCGATGGCCGCGTCGTCCGTGATGTCGCCGGAGACGGAGACGATGTCGGCGCCGACGTGGTCGGCGACGAACTCGTCGAGGCGCTCCTGCGAGATGTCGACGGCGATGACGCGGCCGCCCTCGCGGGCGATGCGGGAGGCCGTCGCACGGCCGATGCCCGATCCGGCTCCCGTGACGATGACGGTCTGACCCGAGAACCGGCCGCCCGTGACGACCTCGACCCACTCGGGAGCCTCCACGACGGGAACGGCCTGCTCGGTGTCGTCGGTCGCCTCTGTCGAGGCGGCGGCATCCGTCGTCCCAGCGGGCACCTCGCCCGCCGCAGCGCGGGCGACGAGGTCGTCGACCATCTGCTGCGAGAACTGGCCCTTGCTGAGCTTGATGAGGCGTTTGATGGCGAGGCGGCTGACCGGGCGCAGCACGTCGGGGTCCTGGCCGGCCTGGACGAGCATCTCGCGGATGATCGGTCCGCCAACGGGGTGCTCGAGCCAGGTCTTGATCGACGAGTCGCCGGTGAGGGGGGCTGGGGTGGAGGCCATGCGTTGGTTCCTTCTCTGTGGATGACTACCGGACAACTCTGTCCGGTAGTACGCTACACCGCGTGCCTGAGAATTCGAAAGCCAATCGAGGACCGAGCGCCGGCCCGGCCAATCGGGCGGCCATCATCGCAGCGGCGCGCCAGATCTTCGCCGAGGATGGCTTCGGTGCGCCACTCAGCGCCGTGGCCAAGCGCGCGGGCGTCGGCCAGGGCAGTCTCTATCGGCACTTCCCCGACCGGATCTCGCTCGCGGTCGCGGTATTCGACGACAACATCACCGAGCTCGAGGAGCTCGCTGCCGCACCGGGTTCCACGTTGAGCGGCCTCTTCGACAGCGTTGCCGAGCAGGCGATCTCCTCCACCGCCCTCATCGACGTCTTCACCTCGGAGCGCCACGACCCGCGCGCGGAGGCTCTCGGCGTGCGTGTCCAGGGCGTCATCGACGCCATGCTCACGCGCGACAAGGCTGCCGGGCGCATCGATTCCCACATCGAGACGGCCGATGTCATGGTCGCCGTGTCGATGCTCGCCTTCCTGCTCTCCCGCACGGATGCCGATGAGCGGCCGGACGCGGCCGCCCGCGCCCGGGCGATCTTCCGCGCGGCATTCGGCTACCGCGCTGACGCCTGACTCGACGACATGATCATCTCGGCGGGCGAGAACATCTGACCCGTCGAGGTCGAGCGCATCATGGACGGGCTCGGCCCGTGGCGGGCGTAGTCACGTTCGCAGTGGTCCGGCCGGGGGCCACGACCGACGCGTGCTGAGGCCTGCGCGCAGCACGCCGGCGGCGGAAGGTTCAGGTGCGTAGTCGCGTCGTGAGGGCGGCGGTTTGTCGGGTGCGGGATGCGTGGGCGGGTTGCCAGGTGGGTGGGCCGAGTTGGGGTGGGGGTTGGATCTGTGGGCTGCCGTTGATCATGCGGATGTGCCAGCCGGAGCTGTCGATGGTGCGGTGGTGGTACCAGCACAGCAGCACCCCGTTATCCACGTGGGTACGTTGCTCGATCGCCCAGGGGACCACGTGGTGGGCTTCGCAATACACCGCGGCGAGCCCGCAGATGATGCAGCCGCCGTCGC
>JBEVEO010000202.1:0-16530 GCA_040512695.1 Leifsonia sp.
GCGGTCACAGCGTTGCGCGCTCCTTGAGCGGCTCCCACCACGCCCGGTGGTCGCGGTACCACTGCACGACGTCGGCGAGCCCCTGGTCGAACGGAACCAGCGGCTCGTACCCGAGCTCGCCGCGGATCTTGCCGATGTCCACGCTGTAGCGCAGGTCGTGGCCCAGGCGGTCCTGCACCCGGTCGACGTACGACCAGTCCTTGCCGGTGGCGTCGAGGAGCAGCTGCGTGAGCTCCTTGTTGGTGAGCTCGGTGCCGCCGCCGATGTTGTAGATCTCGCCGGCGCGCCCGCGGGTCAGCACCATCGCGATCCCGCGGGTGTGGTCGTCGACGTGCAGCCAGTCCCGGATGTTGTTGCCCTCGCCGTAGAGGGGAACGTGCTTGTCATCGATGAGGTTCGTGACGAAGAGCGGGATGACCTTCTCGGGGAAGTGGAACGGTCCGTAGTTGTTGGAGCAGCGCGTGATCGAGACGTTGAGACCGTGGGTGCGGTGGTAGGACCTGGCGAGCAGGTCGCTGCCGGCCTTCGACGCCGAGTACGGGGAGTTGGGCTCCAAGGCACGCTCCTCGTCCCACGAGCCTTCGGCGATCGAGCCGTAGACCTCGTCGGTGGAGACGTGGACGAAGCGGGGGAGCTTGTTACGGAGGGCTGCATCGAGGAGTTGTTGCGTGCCGAGCACATTGGTCTCGACGAAGATGCTCGCATCGCGCACCGAGCGGTCGACGTGGCTCTCGGCGGCGAAGTGCACGACGGCGTCGAGGCCGGGGAACAACTCATCGAGGAGGGCGCCGTCGCGGATGTCGCCCTTGACGAAGGTGTAGCGCGGGGAGTCCGCGACCGAGGCGAGATTGTCGAGGTTGCCGGAGTAGGTGAGGGCGTCGAGAACGACGACGTCGGCGCCTTCCAGCCCGGGGTATGCGTCCTCGAGGGTGCGACGCACGAAGTTGGAGCCGATGAAGCCGGCGCCGCCGGTTACGAGGATCTTCATGAGGGAGGGGTGTCCGTTCGTTTGATTGCCTCGAGAATTCTAACGTCTGGCAGGGCGGGCGATCCTGTCGTGTCTTTTCAGCGCCGTCGGCGACGGCCTTCTACGATGGAGCCGGGCGGTGCCATCGCCACATGACGGATGCAGCTGACGGAGGCTCACGTGACCGGTATCGATCCGAACGCCAAGCGGGCGTGGCTCGATGAGACGAGCTACTGGACGCCGAAATGGCTGGTGCCTTCCGCCTGGCACGAGCACTCGCCGTTCGCCTTCTGGCTCATCAACGCACTCCGTCCTCGCACCATCGTCGAGCTCGGTACCCACAACGGCTTCTCCTTCTTCGTGTTCTGCGAGGCGCTGAAGCGATTGGGGCTCAGCGCCGAGGTGAACGCCCTGGACACCTGGGAGGGCGATGAACACGCCGGACGGTACGACGAGACCGTCTTCGAGTCCGTCACGCGGATCAGCACCGAGGACTATCCCGACCTCGCGGTGATGAAGCGCGGCTACTTCGACGACTTCGTCGAGGGGACACCAGATGGAAGCGTCGACCTGCTGCACATCGACGGCCGTCATCGCCTCGAGGACGTCTGGCACGACTTCAACTCCTGGCTCCCGAAGGTGTCCGATCGCGGGGTGATCATCTTCCACGACACGACCGAGCACAAGAAGGACTTCGGCGTGTGGCAGTTCTGGGCCGAGGTGAGCCGCAGCTACCCGTCGTTCCAGTTCGTGCACGGTCATGGCCTCGGTGTCCTCGCAGTGGGGACGGAGGTGCCGACGGCCATCACCGAATTCCTGGCGGCCGCGAACGCCGACCCCGACCGCGTGCGGTCGACCTATCACGAGCTCGGGGGCCGAGTGAGCGAGGCCGCCGCCGTGGGGCGCCGACTAGCCGCGGTCACACGCGAGCGCGACCAGCTGCGCCGGGAGGTCGAGGATCTGCGCACCAGCACGAGCTGGAGGTTCACTGCCCCGATGCGGGCAGTGACGGGGCGGATGCGCCGGGCCCCGAAGTCCTGACGCGGTCGATTGGCTAGACTTCTCGGGTGCAGATCCGCGAACTGAAGATCCCCGACAGCTACGAGATCACCCCGAAGCAGTTCGGCGACGACCGCGGGGTCTTCCTCGAGTGGTACCGGTTCGACCGGCTCGAGGAGACGATCGGGCACCCTCTGACGCTCGCGCAGGCGAACACCTCGGTGTCCAAGCGCGGCGTCGTGCGCGGTATTCACTTCGCCGACATCCCGCCGAGCCAGGCCAAGTACGTCACGGCGACCCACGGCGCCGTGATGGACTTCGTGATCGACATCCGCGTGGGGTCGCCGAGCTTCGGCCAATGGGACTCCGTGCTGCTCGATGACGTGGAGCGCCGGGCGATCTACATTGCGGAGGGGCTGGGACACTGCTTCGTGGCGCTCAGCGACGACGCCACGGTCAGCTATCTCGTGACGGCGCCGTTCAACGCGCCGCGCGAGCACGGAATCAACCCTCTCGACCCCGACGTGGCGCTCGACTTCGGCATCGACGCCGACGCCCTGTTGCTCTCCCCGAAGGACACCGATGCCCCGAGCCTCGCAGAGGCAGCGGCATCCGGACTCCTCCCCACCTGGGCCGATGCGCGGGCCTACTACGACTCACTGAACAAGGGAAACTGAGAACATGCGCGGCATCATCCTCGCCGGAGGATCCGGCACACGACTCTGGCCGATCACCAAGGGCATCTCGAAGCAGCTCATGCCGATCTTCGACAAGCCGATGATCTATTACCCCCTCTCCACGCTCATGATGGCCGGGATCAACGAGGTGCTCATCATCACCACGCCCGAGTACAACGACCAGTTCCGGGCGCTCCTCGGTGATGGCTCGAGCCTGGGCATGAACATCGAGTACGCCATCCAGCCGTCGCCCGACGGTCTGGCACAGGCGTTCATCATCGGCGAAGAGTTCATCGGCGACGAGTCGGTCGCCCTGGTGCTCGGTGACAACATCTTCCACGGCGCCGGTCTCGGAACCGCACTGCGCACGAACACCGATGTCGACGGCGCCCGAATCTTCGCGTACCACGTCGCTGACCCGATGGCGTACGGCGTCGTCGAGTTCGACGCCGACTTCACCGCTATCTCGATCGAGGAGAAGCCGGAGAACCCGAAGAGCAACTACGCCGTTCCCGGACTGTACTTCTACGACAACGACATCGTCGAGATCGCCAAGACGATCGAGCCGAGCGCCAGGGGGGAGCTCGAGATCAGCACCGTCAACGAGCGCTACCTGCAGCAGGGCAAGCTGCATGTGCAGGTGCTCGACCGCGGCACGGCCTGGCTGGACACCGGAACCTTCGAGTCGATGATGCAGGCGAGCGACTACGTACGCGTGATCGAGGAGCGACAGGGCTTCAAGATCGGCTGCATCGAGGAGATCGCCTGGCGCGCCGGCTGGATCGATGACGAGCAATTGCGGACCCTCGCCGCACCACTGGTCAAGAGCGGCTACGGGCGCTACCTGACGCGGTTGCTCGCCGAGGGCTAGCGCGCCGCCTGCATCCCGAGCTTGAGGTCCTCGATCGTGGCGTGGATGCCGGCGGGCAGCGGCATGAGCTGCCTGACGTCGAGGTCCGGCCAGACGATGCTGCGCACCCGGAGGTCGTGGGCCTGGAGGGCCGAGGCGGCGTTGGAGCCGAGCATGGCGTGGGGCTTGCCCTTGGAGATCAGACGGAAGTAACCGAGCAGGTCGGCGATCGTCACGGACTGTCCCGACGCGATGATCTTCGTGACGACCGCCGGGCCGGGGGAGCTCGCGACCCTGGCCACGCAGTCGATCACGAGGTCGGCGCAGTCGAGTACGTAGATGTAGTCGCGCAGCGTATCGAGGGAGACGTAGATCGACGCCGGCTGCGGTGTCAGCTGGGCCCGCGCGAGGTGGGAGATCAGGCCCTGCATCTTGTCGAGGCTCTGGCCGGGTCCGTAGAGGTTGGCGATGCGTCCGATGAGGACGGGGACTCCAGACCGCTCGGCGAAGCCGCGCACGAGCTCCTCAGCCTCGAGCTTGAACCGGCCGTACGGGGCGAGGGGGCGGGGAGTCGTGTTCTCGTCGAATGGCGGATGCTCCGAGCCGCCGTAGACGCCTCCGGCCGACGAGGCATAGAACACGGCGCCGGCACGTGGGTCGAGCCCCCGTTCGCGGGCACGCTCGAGCTCGCGCAGGGCGACGTCTAGTTGGGCGAGCTCGGCGTCGAGGCGCTCGCGCGGGGAGTTGGTGACGGCGGCGCCTGCCGCCCAGATCACGGCCCAGCCGTCACCGGCACCTCCGGTCGACACCGCGGCCGCCAACTGGTCCAGCCCCGACGCGACGGCGGCCGTGAAGGCCGTCGGGTCTCCCCACGGCAGTGGTGCGACGGCTGCGACGGACCAGCCGGGACGGGCTTGCAGTCGCTCGACGAGTCCGCGACCGAGAAGACCCCGGGCGCCGACGACCCAGACGTGTCGGGTCACTGACGACCGGCAGGTCGGCGGCCGAGGGGGCCGGCGGCCGGGTCGCTGGTGATGAGGTACGGGGGACGACCCATCGCCATGTTCACGTTGATTCCGATGTACTCGGCGATGACTCCGAGCGAGAACAGGATGGCGCCGGAGCTCAGCAGGATGACGACCATGGTCGACGCCCAACCCTCGATCGCGACGTCGCCGAACAGACGTTGGATCAGGACCACGATCGCCACCAGGGCGCCGATGACGGCGAAGATCACGCCGAGCAGGGCCACGAAGCGGAGTCCGCGGGTTCCGCTGGAGAGGATCATGCGGAGGAAGTGAGCGAACAGGCGGCGACCGGTGTAGCCGGAACGGCGGCCGCCTTCCTCCCGCAGTTCGACGGGGGAGGTGGCGATGCGACCGGCCACCCAGCCGAGGGCGACGTCGAGGTAGACGCCGGACCCCGAGTAGGCGGCGACGCTGCGTCCCACACTGCCGAGCACCAGACGGAAGCTCTGGTAGTCGGACGCCCCGGTCGTCCCCGTGAACCACTCGAGCACTCTCTTCGCACTGCGCGATGCGAGGTTGCGCAGCGCTCCGTGGGGAGCCTCATTCGTCGGCTTCGCGTACACCAGCGATGCCTGCTCGCGCATGGCCGTGTCGAGCAGGCCGGCGATGGCGGTCGGGTCGTGTTGGCCGTCCTCGTCGAGTGTGACGATCCAGTCAGACCCCGCTGAGGCCATGCCGGCGAGGGTCGCGGCGTGCTGGCCGAAGTTGCGCGAGAGCCACACCGAGCGCACGTAGTCGTACTGCTCGGAGAGGTCGCGCATGACGCGGTCGGAGGCATCCGGTCCGTTGTCGTAGACGAAGAGCACCTCGGAGACGATGAACCGGTGTCCGTCCGCCGTCTGCTGGGTCGCCGTGAGCGGATCGATCTCGGTCAGCAGGCCGGCGAGAGTGCGCTCGCCGCCGTAGACGGGAATGACGATCGAGATCGTGTGGTCGGCCTGAGGGGCTGGAGTCTGGCCGGTGTTCACGGAACGCGAATCTATCACAGCGCCCTCTCGGCGGACTGGCACGCGCGCATCACGCCGTACCCTCGCCGGCCGCGACGTTCGAGCGCGACATGCGACGCCCGAGGTAGACGTAGGTGAGCTGGCGGGCCCGTGCCATCGCCCGCGCCCGGAGGTTGCCGATGCGTCGATCCGTCGCCCGGATCACGTCGGCGTGCTCCTCGGCGAGCCAGTCGTGGAAGGCCATGGTCTGCCGGGACTGATCCTTCACGAGTCGCACGCTCCACTGGCTGGCTGACACCCTGAAGGCCGCGAGCGGTTCGTCGACGGCGATGAAGTCGCCGCCCAGAAGCACACGCGTGTAGCTCGCCTGGTCGATGAGGTACGGGAAACGCGAGTCCCACCAACCGGCCTTCTCGAGCGATTCCCGGCGCATCAGCACGCAAGCCGGTTCGCCGAAGATGTTGGTGCCGTTCCGCACGCTCTTCCGGATGGCGACGGAGCCCGGATGCAGCCCGGACAATCCAGCGAGCCCGCGCCCTCTGATGAACGGCTGCCCGTCGGCATCGACGATGTCGCGACGAGAGGCCGCCAGGACGGCAGACGGGTTGGCCTCGAGCGCTTCCACCTGGCGGGAGATGAGCTCGGGATAGATGATGTCGTCGCCGCAGACGAGCTTCAGGTACGTACCGGTGGCGACCTCGCTCACCCGGTTCCAGTTGCGGAGGGCGCCGCCGCCGGCATCCGTGGACAGCAGGGTGATACGGGGGTCGTCGGCGAAAGCCTGCATGACCTCGAGGGTGCGGTCGGTCGAGGCGTGGTCGGCGATGATCACCTCGAGCGGCGAGTACGACTGATCGAGCACGGAGCGGATCGTCTGCTCGAGGTACTCGTCGTTGTTGTAGGCGGGAATGACGACGGAGACGAGAGGCTTCACCACTCAATTGTGACTCATCTCGATCACCACGGAGCCCGAGTGCAGTCGGGCCGGGGCGCAATAGGCGATAATTCTCTGATGCGATCCCGATTGTGGTGGCCAGCGGCCGCCGTTGCCACGGCCATCCTCGGGGCGATGGTTCCGCTCATCTTCGACCCGCGTTTCTACTTCGTGGACGACACCCAGTCCGGAGCGATGGGGCAGTGGTATGAGATCGGCGCCAGGTTCCTCGCCGGCGACTGGTCCCTCATCGCCCCCACGGTGTGGCAGTCGGGCAATTACCTCGCTGAGGGCGCCTGGGGCATCTTCAGTCCTGTCCTGTGGCTGATCGGCTCCGCCATGCACCTGGCGACTGATGCCGTGGTCTACATGACCGCCGTCAAGCTCGTGTTCATAGGCATCGCGGCGTTCGGGGTCTGGCTGCTGGCCCGCACGTTCGGCGCGAAGGAGTCCTGGGCCGCAGTCGTCGCCGTCGCGGCGCCCCTGGCAGGGTTCACGCTCTACATCGATGCCGCATCCTGGGTCAACGGCTTCATGGCCTGGGCCATCTGGCCCCTCGCCTGGGCGCTGACGCGGCGGTCGGTGTTCGAGGCGAAGTCGCCCATCCTCGCCCTGATGGCCTGCATCGCCCTCATGGGCGTCGGCTACGTGCACGCCACGCTGATGCTCGCAGCCGTGTTCGCGGCCAGCATCGTCGAAGCCTTCCTGCTGAAGCATCGCCCGACCATCGTCAGGTCGTTCGTCGCCGCCGTCCTGGCCGGCCTCTTCGCAGTGATCGTTCACCTGCCCGGCCTGCTCGTGTCGTCCGTGGCCGGCCGGGCCACCGGCATCGGCAACTCCGGCCTGCTCACGGTGAGCCTCAACGGACTCGCCGCATCATCGACGCCCGTCGGGACCCCGTGGATGAAGTTCTTCAGCAGCCTCGAATCACCCGGCGCGCCCATCCTCTACATCGCGTGGTTCCTGCCGCTTTTCGCATTCGTCGACTGGCGAGCGCTGATGCGCGCGCTGCGAACTCGGCTGAGCATAGTCATCGTTCTCAGCGTCGCCCTGCTCGCCGTGCTCCTGCCCAGCGACGTCGGCCCGCTGCGCTTTCCCGTGCGGCTCATGCCATACGTCACGGTGTCGGTCCTCGTCATCCTCGCGGTCGCTCTCTCGCTCGCGCCCGCCGCCCGCCTCGGACGGACGCGCCTCGGCGCGGCGATCGCGGTCACGGTCGGCTCGGCCTACTTCGCCTTCGCCGCGGGACCCCAGTATGCGAAGGGCATCGCGGCGGTCACCGTTGCTGCGCTCGTCGTCCTCTATGTGGTCTACAGAACGCTCGGAGGAGGAAGGATCGACCGTCCGGTGCGTCCCCGTGCGACCACGATCGCCGCCGTGCTGGTCATCGGCACCACATTCGCCCTCCTTGTGCCCCAGCACTACGTCACGAAGACGTCGCCGCTACCCGACTACGGCAACCCCGCGCTGATCGCCGATTACAAGAGTCAGTACGCGGATGCCGTCGGCGACGTGATCGTCGTCGGGGGCGTGCGGAATGGGGACGAGCATCCGGAGTACTGGACCGAGACGTTGATGGCGAACATGTTCTACATCAACGACGCCAGCGTCCAGAACGCGTACTCCGCCGTGTACTACCCGGCCTACCAGTCCGCCATGTGCATGCAGTACAACGGTTCCACCTGCGGCGACCTGTTCGAGAACCTGTTCGAGGTGCAGCCCGAGACCGGCAAGACGTTGGTCGATCTGATCGGCGTGAGCACGATCCAGCTGGTGAAGGCGATCGTGCCGGAGGAGACGCGGGACGAGATTCCCGCGGGCTGGCACGTCGCCGAGGACACGAAGCTCACCCGCCTCCTCGTTCGTGATGAGCCCATCGCGCCGGCCGGTGGCGTGGTCTGGTCCACGGAGGGCACCACGGTGACCCAGCTCTCCGAGGATGCCATGGGGGCGACGTTCCGCGTGGACTCCGTCGGCGCCGATGGCGGAACCGTGGCCCTGAGCCGGATCCCATGGCCGGGCTACGAGGTCGAGGGAGCAGCGCTCTCCGCGGATCCGGTCGAGCCGTTCCTGCTCGGCGTGGACGTCGATCCCGGGTCGGAGGGCACCGTCGTGACGGTGTCGTACCACGCACCCGGCTATCCGATCGAGATCGTGGCTGGGGTGCTGATCGTGCTGGTCGCCGCAGGTTGGGCGGTTCTGCGACGCCTGCGTCGCCGCGACGACCCCCGCGGGGTCGTTTCGCGCTGGGCGGTCGACGCACGAGCCACTCCGGTCTGAAGGCACTTGCGGCGGGGAGGCGTCCCGCAGGCGGGGAAGTTAGAGTAGTCAATCGGTCCCGAACTCATGGCGGCCACTGCGAGCAGGAGAAGCACTTTATGACAGACGTCGACCTGGTAGTCGTCGGATCCGGATTCTTCGGGCTCACCGTCGCTGAACGCTGCGCCAACGAACTCGGCCTGCGCGTGCTCGTCATCGACCGTCGCGACCACATCGGCGGCAACGCGTACAGCGAGGCCGACGAAGCCACCGGCATCGAGGTGCACCGCTACGGCGCCCATCTGTTCCACACCTCGAACAAGTCGGTCTGGGATTACGTCAACCGCTTCACCACCTTCACCGAGTACGTGCACCGCGTGTACACGAACCACAAGGGCGAGATCTACCCGCTGCCGATCAACCTCGGCACGATCAACCAGTTCTTCCGCTCCGCTCACGGCCCGATCGCGGCTCAGGAGCTCGTCGCGTCCCAGGCGGCCGAGCACGACACCCGGGAGGCGACCAACCTCGAGGAGAAGGCCGTCTCACTCATCGGTCGTCCCCTCTACGAGGCGTTCATCCGCGACTACACCTCAAAGCAGTGGCAGACGCCGGCCACCGAGCTGCCGGCCGAGGTCATCAGCCGCCTGCCCGTGCGCTACACGTACGACAATCGCTACTTCAACGACACGTACGAGGGTCTTCCCACGGACGGCTACACCGCGTGGATCGAGCGGATGGCCGACAACCCGCTCATCGAGGTACGGCTGTCCACCGACTTCTTCGACGAATCGCAGCCGATCAACAAGAAGTCCGTCGCCGGCAGGATCCCCGTGGTCTACACGGGACCGATCGACCAGTACTTCGACAACTCCGTCGGCGAGCTGTCGTGGCGGACGCTCGATTTCGAGCGTGAGGTGCTCCCGATCCGCGACTACCAGGGTACGTCGGTGATGAACTACGCGGACATCGAGGTGCCGTACACCCGCATCCACGAGTTCCGTCACTTCCACCCGGAACGCGAGTACCCGGCTGACAAGACCATCATCATGCGCGAGTACTCACGCTTCGCCGAGAAGGGCGATGAGCCCTATTACCCGGTCAACACTCCCGAGGACCGTGAGAAGCTGCTCGCCTACCGCGAGCTCGCCAAGGCGGAGAACGGTGTGTTCTTCGGTGGCCGACTCGGCACGTATCAGTACCTCGACATGCATATGGCGATCGGTTCGGCCCTTTCGATGTACGAGAACCAGCTCAAGCCCGTCCTCGGCTGAACCCGTCCGCCGAATCGATCCACCGCCCCGAGGGAGCACCACCCAGAATGACAGAGTCGATCCCGACCGAGGAACGCGCCGTCCTGCAGCGCGTCATCTTCCCCTCGAACGCCGACCCGCAGGCGCTGCCCCTCTACCTCGACCCGGAGGTGTGGACGTGGGATCGCCGCTCTGAGAGCGAGTCCGATCGGCTCGCCAAGATCCGAGGCGTTTTCGTCGACGGCGCGGATCGCGACCCCGTGAGGCTGACGAACCGTAACGGCATGGCGTGGCTCCGCGGACGTCGCGGTCTCGAGATTCCGGCGTTCCGCACGGTGTCGCTGGCCAGTTACTTCAACGCCTTCCCCGCCAGCTACTGGAATGCCTGGACCAGTCTGAGCGGCGTCGACCTGCGCATCAGCACCCGGGGCCCCGGAACCGTCATCGTCTATCGCTCCAACGCCCGCGGCGTCATCCAGCGCGTCGACGACTTGGTGGTCGACGGGGAGAGCACGGGCATCTTCCACCTGCCGTTCGCATCGTTCATCGACGGCGGATGGCTCTGGTTCGACCTCGTGTCCGGTGAGGAGCCGCTGACACTGGTGCAGGCCGACTGGCTCGCACCCGAGGGTGCCACTCCCCGGGTCGAGGGTACGGCGACGGTGTCGATCACCACGCTCAACCGCGGTGACTACTGCACCAAGCTGCTCTGGGAGATCGGCGAGGACAAGGAGGTGCTGGCGCATCTGGATCGCCTCACCGTCGTGGACCAGGGTTCCGAGCGGATCCTGGAGAACGCCGGCTACCCGCTCGCTGAGACCAGTCTCGAGGGCAAGCTGCATGTCATCGAGCAGGCCAACCTCGGTGGCTCGGGCGGATTCTCCCGGGGCATGATCGAGACCGTGCAAGCCGGCGAATCCGAGTACATCATTCTGCTCGACGATGACGTCGAGGTGGAGCCGGAGAGCATTCGTCGGGCCATCACGTTCGCCAATTTCACGACGAAACCCGCGATCGTCGGCGGCCACATGCTCGACATGTACGACAAAGCCAAGTTGCACGCCTTCGCAGAGGGCATCCGCTGGAAGCCGTTCATCTGGGGTCCGTTCACTCCGGGCCGGCACGATTTCGGCGAGTCGAACCTGCGCCAGACCACGTGGATGCACCGCCGCTTCGACGTGGACTACAACGGCTGGTGGATGTCGCTCATCCCGGTCGAGGTCATCAAGAAGATCGGGCTGTCGCTGCCGGTCTTCATCAAGTGGGACGACGCCGAATTCTCGCTTCGCGCCCGAGAGGCCGGCTACGCCACCGTGAGCCTGCCCGGAGCGGCGGTCTGGCACGTCTCCTGGGTGGACAAGGACGATTCCCATGACTGGCAGGCCTTCTTCCACGCGCGGAACCGACTCGTCGCGGCGCTGCTGCACTCGCCGTATCGGCGGAGCGGATCCCTCTGGCGCGCGAACCTCTCCACGGACCTGAAGAACCTCCTCACGATGGACTACTACACCGTGGCCATGCGCCTCGAGGCGGTGAAGAATGTCTTCGAGGGGCCGCACCAGCTGCACGCCGACATGGTGGACCGCCTGCCCCGTGTTCGAGCCATGGCGTCGAAATTCACTGAGGGCAAGCTCATCCGGGACACCAGCGAGCTGCCGCATTTCCCGGCACGCGAGATCATGTCGGTCACCACGGGACGGGCCGACCCGGGTCCGCATGGGCTGGGACTGCTCGTTTGGCTCGCCCAGCAGACGATGAAGCACTCCTTCAAGGCTCCTGGTGCTGCCGCCAAGAGACGGCCCGATGCGCACCTGTCGTACCAGGACGCCCGGTGGTTCGAGGTGCCGGAGTACGACAGCGTGCTGATCACGAATGCGGAGGGGTCCGGGGCCACCTGGCACCTGCGCAATCCCCGCCTGTTCCGGAAGCTCCTGGTGCAGTCTGTCCGCTCGAACCTGCGCTACCGACGCGAGTGGGCGGAGCTCAGCGCGCGCTACAGGGCCGCGCTGCCGGAGATCACCTCGATCGAGGCCTGGAAGCGCACCACGGGCGCCTGACGCGCCTTCGCACGACGGCGCAGTCTCCCGGAACGGGGGCAGCGCCGTCGTCAGGGGCGACGGCGCTCGATCACCGGCAGGCCGATCGCCTGCACCAGCAGCCCGCACACCGGGCCGACGATCAGCGCCAGCGTGGTGCGAGCCTCCAGTCCCAGCGGGAGAAGCAGGCAGCCGATGGTGACCACGGCCGCCACAACCCAGCCGGCCGTGAACAGGCCGTGTCGTGATCGGGACAACGTGGCCGGTGCAGTGATGCAGAGCGCGCCGAGAGCGGTCGACGAGGCCGCGAGGACGGCGATGAGGGAGCCGTCGATGGCCGGCTCCTTCGGGAACAGCAGGGCGAACACGGCGGGCCCCAGGGTCCAGCCGGCGACGACGAGCACAGCACCGAGGGCGAGGACCAGGCCCTCGAGCCGGAGCAGCAGCGACCAGAAGCCGTGCGCGCTGCGGAACAGCACGACGAGGTAGCTCTGAAGCGCCAGGCCCACGACGATGAGCGGTGCGCGTACGAGGGTGGCCAGCAGGATGATCGTGCCGAGGCGGTCGGGATCGGCATCCGGAGACGTCACACCGAGCAGGAACGGGAATCCGCTGACCAGTAGACCCATTCCGGTCGCGGCGAGCACGGTCCGTGCGACGTTCCAGACCAGCTGGCGATACCCGACGTCGAGCTGGGTGCGTCGCACGAGCCTGCGCCCGGCGACCAGCCAGACGACGAGGAAAGTCGTCGGGAACGGAATCGCGACCGCCCACGCCAGCGCGACCTGATCCACCGTCACGAGCAGGGTCGCGGCGATGAGAAGCAGGCGGAGCGTGCCCTCCATCAGGATCACCCAGAACACGCCGCGCCAGTGGGCTGAGCCGTACAGAGTGCCGGTGAGCACGGTCAGGAGCACGTAGGAGGCGCCGCCGATGGCGAGCGGCCACACCATCGCCCATCCCTGCTCAGGGAAGACGACGTCTGCCCAGAGCGCCGCAGACGCGATGACCACGGCGAAGACCAGGGCGGAGGTGATCAGGGCGAACGGCAATGCGCGGGCGAGTCTCGTCGTGGACGCCTCGGCTGCGGCATCCGTGGTTCTCGTCGCTCTGGTGACCTCCTGCTGGATGCCCGACAGGCCCGCGGCGAGCAGGAAGGTGAACGACCAGTAGATGGCGAAGGTCGTGTACGCGGCCGTGCCGATCACGAACGGGACGAGCCAGGTGATGACGTAGCCCGCGACTCCTACGACGGCCGTGGCCACCAGCACCGGCGTGAAGCCGCCGCGCGAGGTCGACTCCGGGTCGGCTGACGGGTACTCCTCGACGTCTGACACGTGCACTCCGTTCGAGGCCGCCGCGACCGGTCGACCAGCGACAATCCTATGCGGCGCGTTCGGTGGCGTTTTTCGGCCACGGAAGTTGCGCCGGACCTGTGCACTCTCAGGCGGCCCGACCGCGCTGTACAGTCGAGGCATGAGCACCGGACATCCCGGGAGGACAACGCCGCCCTCCTCCAGCCCGACGGCCCCCTCTACCCGTGACTCCGCGTACACCGACCGGCTCGTGGCCAAGCAGACGGCCACATGGAAGCGCGTGCTGAACGTGCAGGCCCCCTACCGCTGGAACCTGCGCCGTCTCGACCTCGGATTCACCCTCGACATCGGATGCGGCATCGGCCGCAATCTTCAGCATCTCGGCCAAGGCGTCGGCGTCGACCACAACGCCGACTCGATCGCCGTCGTCCGTGGGCGCGGCTTCCCCGGATTCACCCCCGACGAGTTCCGGGCGTCGGAGTTCGCCACGACGGGTCGATTCGACTCGCTCCTCCTGGCGCACGTGCTCGAGCACATGGATGCCGCGACGGGTCTCGCCCTCATAGCCGAGTATCTGCCCTACTTGAAGCCGGGCGGAAAGATCTGCATCGTCACCCCGCAGGAGCGCGGGTACGACTCCGATGCGACGCACGAGCTCTTCGTCGACTTCGATGGCATTGCCGACGTCTTCTCCGACCTCGGCCTCGAACAGCGGCGCGCGTTCTCGTTCCCGTTCCCCCGTTGGGCGGGGCGGGCGTTCGTCTACAACGAATTCGTGGCCGTGGCGGTCTCAGCACCCGCCGCTGCCTGACGGGACCCTCGAACCTTCATCAGGTACTCTGACCACACACGTTCGCGGTTCGGGCGTGCACGACGGCGTTGGCACCACTACTCCGCCTGCGAACGCCCATGAGAAGGGCACAAGACGCAGTGAGCAGTACCGAGGCGATTCCCGCCGTCAGCCGACGATCCGTCTGGATCGGAGTCGGGGTCGTCGCCGCGACGATGATCGGCTCCCTCGCCCTGTCACTCGGTCCGCTCGTGGCCCGCGCAGGCTGGCGCTTCGACCTGCTGCGCAACTACTTCTCCTACGATCAGTGGGGCTACCTCGCCATCGTGCGGAACTTCGCCGACGGGATCTTCACCGCGGTCGAGCCCGACACCCAGACCGGCAGCAACTTCTACCCTCACGCCTACTACGCGTTCCTGGGACTCGTCGCCCGGGTTACTGGTGCCGAGTCGATCGTGGTCTGGAACGTCGTCGGCATCGCGTTGCAGACCGTGCTCGTCGGGTTCCTGGCCGCGGTGCTCATCCTGCGCTGGCGCCGGCCGGCACTCGGGTTCCTGGCCGTCATCCCATTCATGCTCGGGACGTTCGCCTGGCTCGGCGGTGACAGTTGGTACACCCAACTGCAATCACACGCCGTGCTCTGGGGACCGTTCGCGATGTTCTACACGCTGAACGGCGAAGCGGCGTCCATCTCGATCGCCGCCATGGCCCTCCTGACGATCCTCGCGGTGTGGATCGCGCCCTCGCCGCGGAGGCTCAGGCTGTGGGGAACCCTGCTCGCCTCCATCGCCATCGGCGCCCTCGGCAACGTGCAGACCTATTCGTTCATCACGGCCGTCTACCTGGCCGTCTACGTGCTCGCCGCCTATGCCATCGTCTCGAGGAGGCGCTGGAAGACAGCAGCCCTCTCGGTGCTGCTCGTACCGGTGCTGTTCCTGACCGGCGGCACCGTCTTCGCCGTCGGCGGGCAACTGCCGACCCTGGTGTTCGGACTGCTTCCGGCCCTGCCGGGCCTCATCGCCATCATCATCGACTCCAAGGGGTTCGTGGCGCTGTGCGGTGCGGCCGCGGCGCTCGCCGCGTCTCCGCAGGTGATCATGACCGCGGTCGGGATCATCTCGAAGGACCCGTTCCTCACCTACCGCGTCGACTCCAACATCGCGCTCGGGATCGGCGGGCGCATCGGCCTGGTCGCGAGCATCGTGCTCCTCCTTCCATTGCTCGCCGTCGCCGTCGCCGGCGTCGTGGCGCGGCGGCCGTTGTGGAGCGCATACGGCATCGGTGCGACAGCCGCCTGGTTCGTGCTGGCCTCGAATGACCGCTGGGGGGCCAATGCCGAGCCCTACCGCATCTGGATCGACGCCTTCGCCCTCATCGCTCTCACGATCATCCCGGTGGTGGTCGACGTCGTGATCGGCCTGCGCCGCGTGGCCGCAGAGTCGTCGTCGCGTCGCGCGCAGGCGCTTCGACTCTGCTCGATCATCGGAATCGTCGTGGTCGCCGTCGTCGCTGCCGGCTCCGCGGTCGATTTCGTACGGTTCGCGGGCGACGCATCGAAGCACACGCTCGAGGCATCGCGCACCTCCCAGAACCTCGCTGCATCCGAGTTGGCGTCGTCCACGGATGCCGCGTCGACCGGCGCTCTGATCGCCACTGACAGCTGCATCGATCCGCGCTACCTCAAGGTCAACAGTGGGGGCCCTGTCGCTTTCTTCCACGTCGGCATGGCGTGGCCGAAGGACTTCGTCGACGTCGGTGCCGTCGTCGACGGCCGCCAGCAGGGTGACTTCCCCGTCGCGTCCGCCCTGGCCGGGGGAGTCGGCTGGGTGCTCACGGACTCCGAGTGCGACGATGCCTGGCCGGAACGATACGCCGACGACCTCGTTCTCGAGTCCTCGCGTGGCTACACCACGGCCGACGGCGGTTCTGCTCAGATCGATCTCTGGAGCATCCGCTCCGAATGACCGCGGTCGCGTCGATGGCGATTCTCGGCGTCGGTGCTGTGCCGAATAGACTCGTCACGACGTCCAGACGCACTCGACACCGTCCAACGAAAGGGCATCCGCCTTGTCTCTGCCCAGACTCGTCGCATTCGATCTCGACGACACCCTCGCCCCGTCCAAGTCGCCGGTCGACCCGCGCATGGCCGAACTCCTCGTGCGCCTGCTGGCCGGCACTGAGGTGTGCATCATCTCGGGCGGACAGATCGCCCAGTTCCGCGCGCAGGTGCTCGACAACCTGCCCATCGCAGACGAGACCACGTTCGGTCGCCTGCACCTGATGCCCACCTGCGGAACGCAGTACTACCGACGCCAGGACGGCGAGTGGGCGCAGGTCTACGCCGAGAACCTGACGACGGATGAGCGCGACCGTGCGCTCGAGGTCGTCGAGCGCGTGGCGAAGGGCCTCGGCTACTGGGAGTCCGAGACGTGGGGCCCGATCCTCGAGGACCGCGGATCGCAGATCACCTTCTC
>JBEVEO010000244.1:0-5956 GCA_040512695.1 Leifsonia sp.
CGGTGCCAGACCACCTTCGTGCCCTTGAGGTACGAGGCCGTCGACGACCAGATCGCGTACGGCGAGGTGGCCGGGTCGTCGACGACCTCGGCCGCTTTCGTCGGCTCGCTCGTCGTGATGGTCGACTCGCCGGAGGCGAGCGATCCGTCGAATCCTCGTGCAAGGCGCTCGGTGAAGGTGGAGTCGCCCTGGTCGACGCCGCTGCAGGCGTCCGAGACGATGGATGTCGTCACGTAGTTCGAGCCGCAGGTCTTGTCGCGGTTCGACGACCACATCGACATGCGCCCGATGCCCTTGCCCGTCGCCCAGGTGTTGAGGGCTGTCGCGTCCTTGAGGGAGAAGACCTCGCCGACCACGTCGTTCTGCCCGATCATCGGCGTCGCACCGATCTTCGACCACAGGGTGCTGTCGCTCAGGGTGATCCCGGCACGCGAGTAGAGCACTCCGAGCTGGCGGTGGGCCTCCGTGAGCGCGTCCTGCGACGCATCCGCCATGCTCTGCTTGCCTGGCTTGCTCGAGCCGTAGTCCATCGTCATGACGTTCACGCCGGCCAGGTCGACGTCGGCCGCGAGCAGCGCGGCGACGGCGTTGGTGCCGTCCGTGGTCATGCCGTTCGGCGAGACCGGCACGGTGAGCCACACGGCGAGCGGATGCCCGTTCGCGCGGCGGTCCTTCTGCAGTTGCGAGATCGCAACGGCGCGGCGGCTGGCGGCAGCGGCGTCGGTGAGCCCTGCCCCTTCGAGGTCGAGGTCGATCGTGCCGACCTCGTAGCGGTCGAGCACGCTCGCGTACGCCTTCCCGAGCTTCCTCGCGTCGGTGCAGCCGACGGCGAGCTCGTCGTTCAGCAGGCCGCCGAACGAGATGGCGACGCTTCCACCGCTCTGCTGCAGACGGGCGATGCGGCGGTCCAGGTCGAGGCCGTCTGCGGCCTGGTCGAGCGTGTACGCGCCTCCCCACGTCGGCGTGCAGGCATCCGCCGGCGACGACACGATGAACGAGAGCACGGCGTCGGGCGCGTCGGCGTCTGCCGGCGTCTCGAACGCGTAGCTCGGGGTGGCCGTGACGTCGACGTAGCCCGCGAACCAGGGCTGGGCCGGCTTCGGAGCGGACTGGGTGTCGGCCCACGAGCGCACGCCGAAGAATCCGGCCGCCACCACGGCGAGCACGATCACGATGGCAGCGCTCACGCGCCAGGGCGAGAGCCGGCGCTCGGTGACGACGACGGAGCGGACGGGGGCGGACGCCGCGCCGGCGGACCGTGGGCGGGCCATCAGGCGGCCTTCCTCTCGCCGGCGTCGCCGGCCTCTCGGATCTCGTGACGGGAGTGGTCGCCGCCCGCGAGGACGGCGGGCACCGCCGCGTCGGCGTGGCCGTGGTAGAGCACGCTGCGCCAGTCGAGCAGGTCGGCGTCCTCCGCCTGCTCGGCCAGTGGCTGCTCGACCCGACGGGTCACGTACAGGTGCTTGGTGATGCCGAGCCAGATGTCCACGAGAGCGTTGCCGATGCCGATGTAGGCGACGATCGCCCAGGTGGCGAGCACCGCGTTGAAGGCGGCGAACGCTGCGTTGCCCCAGTTCTCGGCGCTCACGTCGCGCCAGAAGGTGAACAGCGAGAACCCGACGATGACGAATGGCATGACGACGTACAGCAGGGGCGCCGCCGTGCGGTCCTTCACCTTCGGGGTGCGCACGAACGGGATCTTCTTGCCGGTGAGGGCCTGCTGCATCGACTTCATCACCCCGGCCAGGTTCACCGGCAGCATGATGAGGTTGAAGCCGTAGATGCGGAGCACGTCGGTGCGCCGGTAGCCGGCGTAGTGCAGGTCGCTCGCCATGGCGAGGAAGTACGGCAGCGCGGCGAGGAGCACGACGGGGCTGAGCAGCCGGCCGTCGTAGGGGTAGGCGAGCAGGAACACGAGGCCGAAGCTCGCCCATGCGATGGACGCCATGTAGTTGATGCGCAGCATCAGCTCGGTCAGGGCGACCTGCTCGCCGCGACGCTTGCGCTCGCGCACCTGGCGCCAGAGCTTGGGCATGATCAGCAGGCCGCCGTTGGCCCAGCGGCGTCGCTGAACGACGAGCGACCCGAAGTCGGGCGGCGTGGCCGAGTAGCTGAGCCGCTCGGGGTAGTTCACCAGGGTCCAGCCGTGGGTGCCGAGGTCCACGCTCGATTCGGTGTCCTCGATGACCGTGCGGTCCTGGATGTAGCGCTTGACCTCGAAGCCGCCCACGAACTCGGTCTCCACGATGTCCTCGATGGCGACCTTGCGAATGACGGCGTTCGCGCCCACCCAGAACGTCGCGCCGAAGTGGCTCATGCCCTGGTGCAGCACATGCTGGATGTCGGTGGTCGCGCCGGCGAGGCGTTCGATGCGGGTCGCAGCACCACGGAACGACGAGTACGGCGTCTGCGTCACGGCCACGCGGGCGTTGTCGGGCTGCTGCAGGAAGTAGACCAGCCGGAGGCAGTAGTCGCGGAGCAGGATCGAGTCGGCGTCGAGCGTGAGCAGGAAGTCGCTGTCGGGGAAGCTGACGTCGGACGGCGCGCCCTCCGCGACCGGCAGGAGAGCCGGACCGTCCGGCGTCTCGGCGAGCCGGTAGTCCCCGCCCATGAGCCCGATGTAGGCGTTGAGGTTCATGGCCTTGTTGGCCTCGTGGGAGGTGGATGCGAAACGCTTGCGCTCGAACACGTCGAGCTCCGCGTCGAACGTCCACGCCAGCCGGCGGAACAGCTCGCCCAGGCGCTCGGCCTCGAGCACCACGCCCTCCTCCACGGCGGTCGCGATGGCGCGTCCCGTGAGGAGAAGCTCATCGGCCAGACCACCGAGAACCTGCTCGACGAAGAACACGTCGACGTGGTCGTCGACGCTCTCCTGCTCGCCGGTGCCGACCAGCCAGGTCGATGCCCAGGCGTAGTGATCGGCGAGTTCGCGAGCGAACGCCGTCGCCGACGCATCCGTCATGGCCGGTGCCGCCTCGAACCGGGCCAGGGCGTCGCCGAAACGCACGCGGGGCTCGGCGAGCAGCGCCATGATGTCGTCGGGGAGGGAGCGCGTGGCCTCGAGCCGGTCGAGAACAGCGGGGTCCGTGGGGAAGGGCGGGTCATCGAGGAGCAGGACGACTCGCAGTGACGGGTACTCCTGCAGCGCGGCCGAGAGCAGGGTGGCCCGCACGACGTGGGGCTCCTCGGCGTAGGAGGGCACGAGAACGGTCATGGACGACCGGTGGTCGGCGAAGTGGCGGTCGAGTTCTGCCCGGGGCACGCGCACGTGCTTGCCGAAGCGCTGCAGGGCGCCCTCGCGGGCGACGAGGTACATGAGCGCGGAGAACGTGAGGAAGGTGACGACCACCAGATAGCCCACGGCCTCCATCGTGAACCGGAAGTCCTGCCGCGGTCCCTCGATGAACTGGCGGATGACGGTGGTCACGACGTAGACGGCCCAGAAGCCGATGGTGAGCACGATCGCGACCCGGCTCCACGTCACCGCACGATCGGAAGGGCGGGGGTGCACTGTGGGCAGTGGATCGGTACGACGTTCGGCGCCCCATTGGCGCTTCCGGGCATGCTGAAGAGTATTCACAGAGGGCATCGACGATTCTCAGTTCGGGGTTTGGGAGAGCCCATCAGCCGTTAGGGAAGGCGAGGCTGGCTCACTCACGAATCTACGACGGAGCGCGCTGCTCTGGTCGCGAAAGTGTCCTCAGAAGTGTGGACAAGCCACCCCAGAAAGGGGCACATAATCGGCCTCTTTGGGCAATCCTGAGGGATTCCAATGCTTCTGCATGGGCTTTTGTACCCCGGCTGTACCCCGCCGCTGGCCACGTGGACTGCGGTGGACCAGCGGTCAGAGAGCCGCGGAGATGGCGTCCCACGCCCGGTCGGTGCGCCCGTCGTCGGTGGCTGAGATCCAGTGGAAGGCGGGATAGCGCTTGAACCAGCTGACCTGTCGACGCGCGTACCGTCTGGTCAGAGACCGGGTGAGGTCGATCGCCTCAGCCTCGGGGATCTCGCCGCGGAGTTGGGCGAGGGCCTGCGCGTAGCCGATGGCCCTGCTCGCGGTGACGCCCCTCTCGATGCCGGCGGGGATGAGACCCTCGACCTCCCGCAGCATGCCGTCCGCCCACATCCGGTCGACACGGGCGTCGAGTCTGGCGACGAGGTCGGCTCGCTCGTCGCTGATGCCGATGCCGATGATCGGGGTCCAGGGCACGGGCTCGTCGGGAAGCGACGCAGCGTGCGGCTCTCCGGTGATCTCGATGATCTCGAGCGCACGCACCAGCCGGCGGCCGTTCTGCGCCCCGATCCGATCGGCGGCGTTCGCATCGAGCTCCTTGAGGCGTCGATGGAGCAGGCCGGGACCGAGGGTCTCGAGCTCGGCCTCGAGACGGGCGCGGATCGCGGCATCCGTTCCCGGGAACCGGAAGTCGTAGATGACCGCGGAGACGTACAGTCCGGAACCGCCGACGAGGATCGGGACGGCGCCGCGCGCGCGGATCTGGTCGATGGTGCTGCGCGCCACCTCCTGGTAGCGGGCGACGCTGGCCTCCTCGGTGACGTCGAGGATGTCGAAGAGGTGATGCGTCAACCCGCGGCGCTCGGCCGGCGGCAGCTTCGCCGTGCCGATGTCCATGCCCCGGTAGAGCTGCATGGCGTCGGCGTTCACGATCTCCGCCGGCTGCCCGATCGCCTGGAGGCGCTCGGCGAGGTCGAGGGAGAGTGCGGACTTGCCCGTGCCGGTCGCGCCGACGACGACGACGAGCGGCAGGGCCGCCGCGTCAGTGGGCGTGGTCACCCGTGGAGTGCGTCGCGGTGAGGCCGAGGTCGACCCGGGACACGGCCCGCAGCGTCGGGAGGCCGAGGGAGACGGCGCCGCCGGACGAGGCTCCCGGAGCAGCCGGGGCGGCACACGATTCGGCCTGCGCGAGATCCCAGGCGTCTCCGGCGCGGGTGCGACGGATGCGCAGAGCCTCGCCGGCGACGGCGTCCGCGATCAGGTGGAACGGCGCGGCCTGGGTCACGACCACGCTCACGACATCCCCGGGCCGGGGCACTGCCGATCCGGCCGGCACCTCGAAGTGCACGAGCCGGCTGTCTTCGGCGCGCCCGCTGAGGCGATGCGTCTCTGAGTCCTTGCGGCCCTCGCCGTTGGCGACGAGCACGTGCACCTCACGACCGACGACCTTCTGGTTCTCCTCCCACGAGATGCGCTCCTGCAGGGCCACCAGCCGTTCGTAGCGCTCCTGGACGACGGCCTTGGGCACCTGGTCGTCCATGGTGGCCGCGGGGGTCCCGGGGCGGATCGAGTACTGGAACGTGAAGGCCGATGCGAAGCGTGCGGCCTCGACGACGCGCATGGTCTCGAGGAAGTCCTCCTCCGTCTCACCGGGGAAGCCGACGATGATGTCCGTGCTGATCGCCGCGTCCGGCATGGCAGCGCGCACGCGGTCGATGATGCCGAGGAACTTCTCGGAGCGGTAGGAGCGGCGCATGGCCTTGAGGATGCGGTCGGAGCCGGACTGGAGGGGCATGTGCAGCTGGGGCATCACCGCGGGCGTCTCGGCCATCGCGTGGATGACGTCGTCGGTGAATGCCGCCGGGTGCGGACTGGTGAAGCGGATGCGCTCGAGCCCCTCGATCGCTCCAGCGGCGCGCAGCAGCTTGCCGAAGGCGAGCCGGTCGCCGAACTCCACGCCGTAGGAGTTCACGTTCTGGCCGAGCAGCGTGACCTCGATGGCGCCGTCGTCGACGAGGGCCTGCACCTCCGCGAGCACGTCGCCGGGGCGGCGGTCCTTCTCCGTGCCGCGGAGCGACGGCACGATGCAGAACGTGCAGGTGTTGTGGCACCCGACCGAGATCGACACCCAACCGGAGTGGGTGGACTCGCGCCGGCTGGGCAGAGTCGACGGGAACACGTCGAGCGACTCGAGGATCTCCAGTTGCGCCTCGCCGTTGTGGC
>JBEVEO010000247.1:0-28610 GCA_040512695.1 Leifsonia sp.
GCTAGCGCAGGGCCACCCCGGCGACGGCCTCGAGCACGCACAGGGCCGCGAGGCGCACGGTGCGGCCGTCGGGGGCGTCAGCCGTCGCGTCGACCTCGGCGATGTCGATCGAGCGCACGCGCTCGTCGGATGCCGCTGCCCGGGCCGCCGCACGCAGCTCCCAGGCCGAGATCCCGCCGGGGACGGATGCGGGGCATCCGGGGGCGACGGAGCGATCGCAGACGTCGACGTCGAGATCGACGTGCACCGGCCCTCCCGCTGCTCCGGCGATGTCGAGCGCCTCGGCCATCACGTCGGCGATGGGGCGACGGTGCAGCTCGTCGCGGTGCACGACGGTGATGCCGTGATCGAGGGCGCGGCGGGCGTACTCGGCCGAGTTGGCGAAGTCGGCGATGCCGATCTGCACGATGCGGCCACCGGCGAGGCCGGCCTCGATGAGCCGGCGCACGGGGGATCCGTTCGACTCCCCGTCGCGGAGGTCGTAGTGGGCGTCGAGCGTGATGAGTCCGGCCGTGGGGAGGTCGGCGCCCCAGACGCCGAGCGCCGTCGCCAGGGTGAGCGAGTTGTCACCGCCGAGGGCGACGAGCAGGCGGGCCCTCTCTGCCGCATCCGCCACGGCGGCGATCGCGCGTCCTTCGCCGATGGGGCCGTCCGGCTCGGCGACGTCGCCGGCGTCGACCACCACGAGTCGGCCGAGGTCGACGTGATCGAGGACGGTGCGCGAGCGGGAACTCCGGTCGGGCATCAGCGCCGGGCTGTAGCGGCGCAGCACGTCGCGGATCGCGGCCGGCGTCGCGTGTGCGCCCGTCGGCGAGAGCGACGTGCTCCACGCCGGGATGCCGATGATCGCCAGGTCGGGATGGATGCCGGGGTCGAGCTCGTCGAGGGAGGGCCATGCCCCTGCCCGGGGCCAGAGCGGATCGGTCGGAAGCGCGGTCTCGGTCACAGCACGAGCCTATAGACGAGACGAGTTCGGGGGAATCGGGAACACGGTGCGCCAGGTGTGGTTGTATGGAAGGGTACCCCCCGGGGGTATCAGGAGAGAGGACGCCGATGTCGAGGACCGACCACGCCGGACACATGCACGACGAGCACGACGCCCACGCCGGCCACAGCGGGCACGCCGGACACGACGCGCACGGCGGCCACGGCGAGCACGAAAGCCACGCGGGCCACGACGGCCACGCCGCGCATGCCGGCCACGCGGGCCACGGCGGCCACGGCGGCCACGGCGATCATGTCGGCCAGTTCCGCCGGCTGTTCTGGATCATGCTCGTCATCGCCGTCCCGGTCATCGGCTTCAGCGGGATGTTCGCGGGCCTCCTCGGCTATCCCCTCCCCGACAGCGCCGCGGTCGCGTGGATCTCCCCCGTTCTCGGCACCGTCATGTTCTTCTGGGGAGGCTGGCCGTTCCTGAGCGGCGGCGTCTCCGAGATCCGTTCCCGTCGACCGGGCATGATGCTGCTGATCGCCCTCGCCATCACTGTCGCGTACGTCGCCTCGCTCGGAGCGAGCCTCGGCATCCTCAGTCACGAGCTCGACTTCTGGTGGGAGCTCGCCCTGCTCATCGTGATCATGCTGCTCGGCCACTGGATCGAGATGCGATCGATCGCGCAGGCGTCGTCGGCCCTCGACGCCCTCGCCGCCCTGCTGCCGGACGAGGCGGAGCGCGTGACGGATGCCGACGACTCGACGGGTCGGGCGACCGAACTGGTGTCGCCGGCCGACCTCGCCGTCGGCGACGTGGTGATCGTGCGCCCCGGCGGACGCGTTCCCGCCGACGGCGACGTCACGGACGGCACCGCCGACGTCGACGAGTCGATGATCACGGGCGAGTCGCGCCCGGTGAGCCGGGGCCCGGGGGATCATGTCGTCGCCGGAACCGTCGCGACCGACACCGCCATCCGCGTCCGGGTGTCGGCGATCGGCGAGGACACCGCCCTCGCCGGCATCCGCCGTCTGGTCGCCACGGCGCAGGCCTCGAGTTCGCGCGCGCAGCGGCTCGCCGACCGGGCCGCCGGCTGGCTGTTCTGGTTCGCGCTCGGCGCCGCACTCGTCACCGCCATCGTGTGGACGCTTCTCGGCGACACCGAGGACGCCGTGATCCGCACCATCACTGTCCTCGTCATCGCCTGCCCGCACGCCCTGGGGCTGGCGATCCCGCTCGTGGTCTCGATCGCGACGGAACGCGCCGCGAAGGGCGGCGTGCTCGTCACCGACCGCCTCGCCCTCGAGACCATGCGCACCGTCGGCGTCGTCGTGTTCGACAAGACCGGAACGCTCACGAAGGGCGAGCCGGCCATCGTCGACGCCGTGGCCGCACGGCCCGACACGACCGGACCGACGTCCGGCGTCGATGCGGTGATCGCGCTGGCGGCCGCCGCAGAGGCCGATTCCGAGCATCCGCTGGCCAGGGCGATCGTGGCGGACGCCGCGGCCAGGGGGCTCGCCGTGCAGCGGGCGACGGGCTTCGCCTCGTCGGCCGCAGTCGGCGTCACCGCCGTCGTGGACGGCGTCGAGGTCGCCGTCGGCGGACCGGCCATGCTCGCGCAGCACGGAGTCGAACCACTGGAGGCCTCCGCCGCCTGGTCGCGGGCGGGATCCACCGTCCTGCACGTCCTGGCCGACGGCCGCGTCGTGGGCGCGATCGCTCTGGCCGACGAGGTGAGGCCGGAGTCGCGCGAGGCCGTGTCGGCGCTGCAGCGTCGCGGCATCCGGGTCGTCATGATCACGGGCGATGCCGAGCCGGTGGCGCGCACCGTGGCCGACGCCCTGGGGATCGATCGGGTGTTCGCCGGCGTGCGCCCCGAGGACAAGGCGGAGGCGGTGCGGACCCTGCAGGCGGAGGGCCTCGGCGTGGCCATGGTGGGCGACGGAGTCAACGACGCACCCGCCCTCGCGCAGGCCGACGTCGGCATCGCGATCGGCGCCGGAACGGACGTCGCGATCGCATCGGCCGGGGTGGTGCTGGCCGGCTCCGATCCGCGCTCCGTGCTCTCCGTCATCGACCTGTCCGTGGCGAGCTACCGGAAGATGAAGCAGAACCTGTGGTGGGCGGCCGGCTACAACCTGCTGTCCGTTCCGCTCGCCGCCGGCGTGCTCGCCCCGATCGGCTTCACGCTGCCGATGTCGGTGGGAGCCATCCTGATGAGCCTGTCGACCGTCATCGTGGCCGGGAACGCGCAGCTCCTGCGTCGTCTCGACCTACGACCGGAGGTCTCCGCCCGCCGCTGACGCGCGCAGCGGCATCCGTTTGCAGGATGAGAGCCGGCACAGGTGCGATATCGCACCCATGCCGGCTCTCATCCTGTGATCGTGAGGCGACCTACTCCGCTGGTGCAGGCTCGGGCTCGGCGACAGGCGGCTCGGCAACCGGGGTCTCGGCGACCGCGGCACCGCCCGCCTTCTTGGCCGCCCGGCGCTCGCGCGCACCCTCGACGAGGTTGTAGAGGGTGGGCAGCACGACGAGGGTGAGCACCGTCGAGGAGATGAGCCCGCCGATCACGACGATCGCCAGCGGCTGCGAGATGAACCCGCCCTGCCCCGTGAGGCCGATCGCCATGGGCAGCAGCGCGAAGATGGTCGCCAGCGCGGTCATGAGGATGGGGCGGAGTCGGCGCGAGGAGCCGTGCATGACGGCGTCGACGACGTTCATCCCACGACGCCGGTACTGGTTGACCAGGTCGACGAGCACGATGGCGTTGGTCACGACGATGCCGATGAGCATCAGAACGCCGATGAGCGACGCGACTCCGAGCGGGATGCCCGAGACGATCTGCAGGATGATCGCACCGGTCGCCGCGAAGGGCACCGACACGAGCAGCAGCAGCGGCTGGCGCAGCGACCGGAACGTCGCCACCATGACGATGTAGACGATGAGGATCGCGGCGAGCAGTGCGAGGCCCAGCTGGCTGAACGCGTCGCCCTGGCTCGCCGTGACTCCGCCGATCTCGGCGTCGGCGCCCTGCGGCAGGTCGGCATCGGCCAGCGCGGCCGTCACCTCGGCGTTCGCCGTCGAGAGGTTGTCTGTGCCCGGTGTCGCCGTGACGGTCGCGCTGCGGAGCCCCTTCACGGTGGTGACGGATGCGGGACCCGTCGTCTCCTCGACGGTCGCGAGGGTGCTGAGCGCGACGGGCCCGGCGAGGGTCGGGATCTGCAGGGCGGACAGCTCCGCGATGGTCAGCGGCTGGCTGCCCGACTGGATGTAGATCTTCAGCGTCGAGTCGTCGATCGCGATCGATCCGACCGCGGTGGGCTGCATGGCCCTCGACACGATGCTTCCGACGGCGACCTCACTGAGGCCGGCGGCCGCCGCCTTGTCGCGATCGACGGTCACGGCGATGTACGGCAGCGATGCGCTGAGGTTCGACGAGACCTGCTTGATCGAGTCGAGGTCGCCGAGTTCCTTCACGATCGCATCGGATGCGGCCTTGAGGTCGTCGTTCGTCGAGGCGGTGACGTCGACGAGGATGTCGCTGGAGCCGCCGAAGCCGCTCGACGACGCCACGGCGATGTCGCCCTGGTCGGTGATGTCGGCCAGCGTCGACTCGATCGTGGACTGGATCCCGGCCTGGTCCGCATCCGGATCGGTCGTGATCGAGTAGGTGATGCCGCCGCCGCCGCCCGTGAACGCGTCGCGCAGCGAGCTTCCGGACGAGCCGATGGAGAGCTGCACGGTCTCGACGCCCGCCGTGTCGAGCAGCGCCTTCTCCACGACGGTCGCCGCGTCGTCCTGGGCCTCGAGGCTGGCGCCGGGCGGGAGGGTCTGCGTGACCGTGAGGGTGTTCTGGCCCGTGGCGCCGAGGAAGTTGGTCTTCATGAGCGGCGTGAGGGCCAGCGTGCCGAGCAGCACGAGCACGGCGATGAGGATCGTCGCGACCGAGTGCTTGAGGGTCCAGCGGATGATCGGCAGGTAACCCTTCTGCAGCCGTGACGGATGCTCGAGCTCGTCGAAGCCGGGGGCGCCGCCCTCATCGGCCGGGAGGCCGACGATCTCGTGCTTCTTCGCCTTCGGCGGGCGGAGGAACCAGTAGGCGAGCACGGGGACGATCGTGAGCGCCACGAGCAGCGACGACAGCAGCGCGATCGTCACGGTCAGGGCGAACGGCCGGAACAGCTCGCCGGTCACGTCGCCGACGAAGGCGATGGGCAGGAAGACCGCCACCGTCGTGATGGTCGACGCCGTGATGGCTCCGGCCACCTCCCTGACGGCGCGCACGATCGTCTGCGCCCGGTCGACGCCGGCGACCATCTGCCGCTTGATGTTCTCGATGACGACGATCGAGTCGTCGACCACGCGGCCGATCGCGATCGTGAGCGCGCCGAGGGTGATGATGTTGAGCGTGTAGCCGGTCGCCCCCATCACGATGAACGTGATGAGCACGCTCGTCGGGATCGAGATCGCGGTGACGAGGGTCGATCGCACGGACATGAGGAAGACCAGGATGACGAGCACCGCGAACAGCAAGCCGAGCAGGCCCTCCTCGGTGAGGGACCTGATCGACTCCTCGATGAACGGCGCCTGGTCGAACACGACCGTGATGGTGGCGTTCGAGCCGAGCTTGTCCTCGAGGTCCGTGATGAGCGCGTTGACGCCCTTCGAGACCTCGACGGTGTTCGCCGACGGGAGCTTGGTCACGGCGATCGTGAGCGCCGGCTTCCCGTCGACGCGGGAGATGGACGTGGTCGGGTCGTCGGTCTCGGCCACCGTGGCCACCTGGCCGATGGTCGTGATGCCGGCCGCGAAGCCGGCAGGGGTCGCCGGGACGAGCGGGAGCGCTGCGATGTCGTCGACCGATGCGAGCTTCTGACCGCTCTGCACCGTGAGGGTCTTGCCGTCCTCCGTGATGGATCCGGCCGGGAGGAGCACGCCGTTCTGCTGCAGCGCGTCGGTGATGGCCGACGACGTGAGCCCGGCGGCGGCGAGCGCCGCGGTGTCGGGGGTGATGGTCACGCGCTGGCCGGCCGCGCCGGTGAGCTGGGCGCCGTTCACGCCCTCCACGTCCTCGATGTCGGGCAATGCGAGCTTGGTGATGTCGGCGCTGAGCGCCTTCGCGTCCTTGTCGCTCGTGACGGCGAGCTGGATGACCGGCAGATCGTCGAAGCTCCCGCTGAACACCTGCGGATCGACCCCGTCGGGGAGCGTGCCCTTGATCCGGTTGATCGCCTGCGTGAGCTTCTGCTCCGCCGTGGCCAGATTGGTTCCGTAGGTGAACCGCGCCGTGATGAGCGACTGGTTGGTGTTGCTCACGGCCGTCGTGCTCTCGAGGCCGGACACGCCCTGGATGGCGGCCTCGACAGGCGTGCTGACGTCGTTGTTCACCACCTCGGGAGATGCGCCGGGATAGGTGGACACGATCGCGAGCTGCGGGAACTGGATCGAGGGCGCCAGCTCCTGCCTCAGCGAGGTGAGCGTGATCGCGCCGAAGATGGCCACCACGACGGTGATGAGGGCGATGAGAGCGCGGTTCTTCATGCTGAGAACGGCAAGGTAGTGCACGGGTGATCCCCTCGGAACAGGTCGGATGCCGCGACGCGCGGCGCGAAGTCGTCTGCGGCGACGTGCTCTGCATCAGTATCGCATTGCAGTCACTGCAAAAAGGTCACGGGAAGCTGTGAACTCGGCGCGATGCGGGCACACTGGACGGATGGCCATCCACATCACCGGCGACGACGCCGCAGACGCCCTCCTCACCGAGAGTCCGATCGCGCTCATCATCGGCATGCTGCTCGACCAGCAGGTGCCGATGGAGACGGCATTCTCCGGACCGGCGAAGATCCGCGACCGGATCGGCTCCATCGACGCGTCGGCCATCGCCCGCTATCCCGAGGCCGACTTCGTCGAGGTGTTCCGCACGACGCCGGCCGTGCACCGCTTCCCCGGCTCCATGGCCGGCCGGGTGCAGGCCCTCTGCGCGGCCATCGCCGCGGACTGGGGCGATGACGCCGCCGCACTCTGGACGCGCGGCGACCCCGACGGTGCCGAGGTGTACGCCCGCCTCACGTCGCTTCCCGGCTTCGGCGACCAGAAGGCGCGCATCTTCCTCGCCCTGCTCGGCAAGCAGTACGGCTTCAGCGGGGCCGGCTGGCGCGAGGCGGCCGGCGCCTATGGGGAGGACGGCTCCTATCGCTCCGTCGCCGACATCGTCGATGCGGAATCCCTCGCCAGGGTGCGCGAGACGAAGCGCGCCGCGAAGGCCGCCGCGAAGAAATAACGCCCGGCAGCGCATCGCCGCTCCGCCGGATCACACCACGGCGGCCAGGTACGGCGTGTCAGGCACCGGCAGCGAGCCGGCCGACTCCCAGGCGAGGGCGAGCGCGTCGACCGCCCGATCCGTGTCATCCGGCGAGTAGCCGATGGGGATGCGGAGGAACCGCTCGAAGGCTCCATCGATGCCGAACCGCGGACCGGCGGCGATGATGAGCCCGTGGTTGCGCGCACCGAGAGCGAGCTGCGAGCTCACGGGGGCGCCGAGGTTCACCCAGGTCGCCAGTCCACCGTGCACGTGCGGAACATTCCAGCTGGGGAATGTCTCGGCGAGTCGCCTCTCGAGGTGGTCCCGGCCGGCCCGCAGCTGGCCGCGGCGGATCTCGAGCACGTCGTCCATCCGGCGCAGCACCTCCCGCACCACGAGCTGGTCGAGGATCGGCGTTCCGAGGTCGTTGTGCGCGCGGTTCGCGACGAGACGCCGGATGAGCGGGGCCTCCGCCCTGATCCAGCCGAGCCGCAGGCCGCCCCAGACCGTCTTGCCGACGGAGCCGATCAGAACGGCGTCGCCGTAGGCGGCCAGGGGAAGGTAGGACTGGGGGCGATCGATGTCCATCTCTGCCGTCGTCTCGTCCGCCACCACGATCGTGCCCTGCCGCGAGGCAGCCGCGAGGAGCCGTTCCCTGGCGTGAACCGTCATCGACCGTCCCGTCGGGTTGTGGAAGTCGGGGATGAGGTAGGCCATCGCGGGGTTGCTGAACCGGATGGCCTGCACGAGGTCGTCCGACTCGCCGGCCACGTCGCCTGCGGCCATGTCGTCCGGCTCCGGGGTGATCCCGACGGGAACCAGGCGGGCGCCTGCCGCGCGCAGCGCCTCATAGGAGTGGGGATAGGTCGGCACCTCGATGATCGCGCGGTCGCCGCGGCTGATGAGCGTGCGGGCGAGCAGGGCGATCGCGTGCTGGGCGCCGATCGTGACCATGATCTGGTCGGCGCGCGTCGGCAGGCCGCGATCCGTGTAGCGCTGCGCGAGAGCCTCGCGCAGTTCCGGCACTCCGATGGGATCGAAGCCGTGGCCGCCGAGGTGGGACGGCAGCTCCTCAGCCGCCGCCCGGACGTCGTCGGCGAGTCCGGGGATGGACGGCGTCGTCGCCTGGGAGAAGTCCAGGAGACCGGCCGTCGCGGGCAGTGCGGCCATCGGGCGCGTGTGGGGCAGTCGTGCGACGCTGCCGGAGCCGCGGACGCTCGTGACGTATCCCGCCTCGCGCAGGTGCCGGTACGCGGCGGTGACCGTCGTGCGGCTGATGCCGAGGCGGTCGCAGAGGTCGCGCTCGGCCGGCAGCCGGGCGTCGACCGGGATGCGGCCGTCCAGGACGAGCAGGCGGAGGCGCTCGGCGAGAGCCAGGTACGCCGCCGATTCACCGGACCGCCAGTCGCCGAGCAGGTTCTCGACGGAACGAGCGGTCAGCACGGAGTCAGCCATGAGGCCACTTTAGGAGAATTGGATATTTGAAGGAAGGCCAATCATGCAATTGGATTGCATCATGACCTCGACCGCGCCCTCCTCCCCGCTCCTCATGGGCCGCCGCATCGTGCAGCTGCTCGTCGGGCTGTTCCTGTACGGGATCGGCATCGCGCTCATCGTCCGGGGTCAGATCGGCGCAGCGCCCTGGGACGTGCTCACCCAGGGCATCGCGAAGCACACGGGGCTCAGCTTCGGACTCATCACCGTCCTCACGAGCGGAGTCGTGCTCCTGCTCTGGATCCCGCTGCGCCAGTGGCCCGGGATCGGCACGGTGCTGAACGCCCTGCTCGTGGGGCCGTCGGCCGACATCGGACTGGCCGTCATCCCGACGGACCTGCCACTGGCGGCACGGATCGTCGTGTTCATCGCCGGCCTCCTCGTCCTCGCCGCGGCCACCGGCCTCTACATCGGAGCCCACTTCGGCCCCGGCCCCCGCGACGGGCTCATGACGGGCCTCCATCGGCGCACCGGCTGGAAGATCTGGATCGTCCGCACCGGAATCGAGGTCGTCGTGGTCGCCATCGGGTGGGCGCTCGGCGGTGACGTCGGCATCGGCACCCTGGCGTTCGCCCTGTTCATCGGGCCGCTGTGCGGCTGGGCGATCCCCTTCTTCGCCATCCGGCTGCCGGCGAAGGCGACGGATGCTGCCCCATCGGACGAGCGCGCAGCCGAGGCGGTCGAGGCCGCCCTGGAGGGGACCGCGACCGCCTCGGAGCCCGCCATCGACTCCCCCGCGAACTAGATCACAGGCACGGTCGCCACCCCTAGAGGTTGGCGTCCGCGTAGACCTTCATCGCGTCCCGCACGAAGGTCGCGCCGGCGACGCCGCCGTAGTTCGCCGCGAAGCGCTCGTCAGCGACGTACATCTCGCCGAGTCCGATGAAGTACTCCTTCGTCGGACGGCCGTCAGCGGCGCCCGGCGTTCCGGGGATGCCGCCGAGCCACTCGGCGTGACGCCGCGCGAGAGCCTGCGCCTCCGCACCGTCGACCGCGACACCGCGGACGGCGGCATCCGCCCAGTCCGCAGCCAGCGCCGTCTGGCGCTGCTGCCACTCGGCCTTCTCCGCCGCGCTCATCGAGCGCCACCAGGCGTCGCTCCGCGCGTACGCCTCCCGTCCCCAGCGACTCTCGACCTCGTCCTTGTAGACGGTGTGGTCGAAGCCGTCGAACATGTTCTCTGCCATCAGTTGTTCACCTCCCTCCATCGTGAGGATCGTCGTCTCGACCGACGCGATCTGCCGCGCCAGCCTGTCCCGCTCCTGCTGTAACCACGTCAGGTGGTTCACCAGCGCCCGAGCGGAATCCCTCTCGTTCTCGAGGACCTCGCCGACGGCGGGCAGCCCCAGGCCGAGCTCCCGCAGCAGCAGGATGCGCTGCAGTCGCACGAGCGCCTGCTCGTCGTAGTAGCGGTAGCCGTTGGCGCCGATGCGGGTCGGTTCGAGCAGGCCGATGTCGTCGTAGTGGCGCAGCGTGCGGCTCGTCGTCCCGGCGAGACGCGCGATGTCCTGGATGGACCAGTCCACGGCACCCACCTCCATTCCTCCGGTTCGCCTCGTGGTGCTTTCACGGTACAAGTTGACGCAGCGTCAATGTCAAGCGCGATCACCCACGGTGTCCACCGTCATCCCGTCGACCTGAGTGGACGCTGGACAACCTCCGCAGGGGTTGCGCTACGACCTAACGCGATATATCGTGAATTCCATCACAACGCGATATATCGCGACACGCGGGATTTCCGGCATCCACGACGGAACGGATGCCCAGGCAAGGAGAAGCAACAATGGCAATCGAGAAATGGGTCATCCAGCCCGGACAGACGAAGGTGATCGACCTCGAGGTCGTCCGCAGGCTCAAGGTCAGCCTCATCGGCGGCAGCGTCAACGTGATCGGCCACGACGAGCCGGACGCCCGCGTCGAGGTGAGCTCGGTCACGGGCAAGGAGCTCACGGTCGAGATCGACGGCGACCGCCTCCTCGTCGACCACCCGATGGTGCGCTGGGACAACTTCATCGAGGTGTTCAAGGGCTTCCGCGGCCACGCCAAGGCCGAGGTCAGCATCCTCGTGCCGCGTGACGTCGAGCTGAAGCTGGGCGTCGTGACGGCGGAGGCGCTCGTGGCCGGCCTGACGACGGATGCCCGCCTCAGCACCGTCTCCGGCGACATCGTCGCAGACAACATCACCGGCGACCTCGAACTCAACTCGGTCAGCGGCGAACTCTCGGTCGGCCACCACGACGGCAGCATCTCGGCCCACACCGTCTCGGGCGACATCACCGCGAGCGGCGACATCTCGCGCTTCAGCGCCGACGGCGTCTCCGGGCACATGGTCATCGACGCCTCAGGCACGCCGCGCGACGTGAACACGAACACCGTCTCGGGCAACCTCACCCTCCGCCTCGAGCGGGGAACGGGAGCCCGGTATCGGCTGAACACCGTCACCGGATCCATCCAGCTCGACGCGGTGTCGGTCAAGGGCACGTTCGGGCGGGGCTTCGAGCGCGTCACGGGCACGCTCGACGGCGGCGCATGGCTCGACTTCCAGGCCAACTCGGTCTCCGGCGACATCTCCGTCGTCGGGCGCGAGCCCGAGTCGTCCGCCACGTTCGCCCGCACCGGCGGGGAGGCCGCGGAATGACTCCACCCGTCTTCGCCCACGGCAGTCTGCGCCTCTACCTGCTGAGCCTCCTGGCCGAGCAGCCCAGGCACGGCTACGAGCTCATCACCGCACTGAGCGATCGCTTCGGCGGCACGTACAGCCCGAGCGCGGGAACCATCTACCCGCGACTCGCCAAACTCGAGGAGGAGGGCCTCGTGACGAAGAGCACGGACGGCCGCAAGACCATCTACGAGATCACGGATGCGGGACGCGCGGAACTCGCCGACCGGGAGCCGGAGCTGGCCGACATCGAGAGCGAGGTCACCGACTCGGTCCGTCGGCTGGCCGACGAGGTGCGGTCCGAGGTGAACAGCGCGATGAAGAGCCTCCGGGCCGATCTCGCGAGCGCCGCCCGCGACGCCAAGCGCTCGGCGAAGGTCACCGAGTCCGGTTACAACGCGCACAGCGACTCGAACCGGGCCGTGCGCGACGCCGACCTGATCATCAACCAGTTCCGGCAGCAGGTCCGGACGGACCTGCGCATCCAGGCCGCCCGTTCCGGGGTCTCGGACTCGAGCGTCGACCTGCTCCGGCAGCGTCTCGCCGACGTCCGCAGCGAGGTCATCGCCTCGCTGGGAGGCGACAAGAGCTGAGGCACTCGGCCGGTCGGACACGGCAGAGCCGTTCCGACCGGCCGTGTCCGACGTTCGTGCTTGACTGCCGCCATGGCCGATCTCACCCTGGTGCCGTGGTCGGATGCCGACCTCGCCACCCTCCGCCGCAGCAACGTCCCCGAGATGATGGAGTACCTCGGCGGTCCCGAGAGCGAGCAGAAGCTCCTCGAACGGCACGAGCGCTACCTCCGCCTGAACCGGGAGGGGACGGCGCAGATGTACCGCATCGCGACCGCCGAGCATCCTGAGGGCGTCGGCGTCATCGGTTTCTGGGAGCACGACTGGAACGCTGAGGCGGCCCTCGAAGCCGGCTGGAGCGTCGAGCCGGCGCACCAGGGGCGTGGGCTGGCCACGGCCGCGCTCGAGGCCATCGCCGAGCGGGCCGCTGCGACGCGACCGGGACTCGCCCTCTACGCCTTCCCGCGGGTCGACAACACCGCGTCGAACGCGATCTGCCGCAAGGCCGGCCTCTCGTTCGAGGGCGAGGCCGACTTCGAGTATCCGAAGGGCAACCCCATCCGCTCCAACGTGTGGGTGCTCCGCCCTCGGACGCCCGACGACGTCGCGGAGTAGGGCGGCGCGCACGCCGACGCTCCTGTGAATCGCCGAGAGTTCGCTCGATGAGCGCTCCATCCGGCGCCCGGCGGAGTAGCTTCGCATCCGTGAGGTATCCGCGAGGAGATCGAGTGGGATTTGACAGGGCGCGCAAGGTGAGTAGGTTTATCCCCCGTGGCAAATGACGGGGGATCCGCGCCCCCACCCGAACTGAAGTCGCCGAAGCACTGGATCATCGGCGATCCGCTTCCGAGCGAGCACCTCGAGGGCCAGCTGCTCCCCAAGCACCTCGCCCTGCCGATCTTCGCCAGCGACCCGCTGTCGTCCGTGGCCTACGCGCCGCAGGAGCTCCTGATGATCCTCCTGCTCGGAGGGCTGTCGTTCCTCACGTTCGCGCCGTGGGTCGCCGCCGCCGTCGTCGTGCTCCTCGTCACCGTCGTGCTGTCGTACCGCCAGCTCGTGAAGGCCTACCCGTCGGGCGGTGGGGACTACGAGGTGGCCCACCGGAACCTGGGCGAGAAGGCGGGCCTCATCGTCGCGTCCGCGCTCCTGGTCGACTACGTCATGACGGTCGTCGTGTCCGTCGCGTCCGGGGTCGACAACATCATCTCGGCCCTGCCGTGGCTCGCGCCGTTCCGGGTCGAGCTCGCGGTGTTCTTCGTCATCGTCCTCGCCGCCGTCAACCTGCGGGGGGTCAGCGAGTCGAGCAAGGCCTTCGCCATCCCGACGTACCTGTTCATCGGCAGCGTCTTCCTCATGATCGTCGTCGGCCTCGGCCAGACCTTCTTCGGCGTCGCCCCTGTCGCGGAGTCCGCCGCGTACACCGTGCAGGGCGAGCAGCTGACCCAGGCCGCGATCGTGCTCCTGCTGCTGCGCTCCTTCGCGAGCGGATGCTCCGCCCTCACGGGCGTCGAGGCCATCGCCAACGGCGTTCCCGCGTTCCGCCTGCCGAAGGTCAAGAACGCGCAGGCGACCCTCGTGATCATGGGGGGCATCGCGATCACGCTGTTCGCCGGGCTGACGGCCATCGCACTCATCTCGAACGTGCACTACGCGGAGAACCCGTGCTCGCTCCAGGGCTGGACCGAGTGCGCCACCGAACCCCAGCTCTCGCTCATGGCGCAGGTGGCCGGTGCCGTGTTCGGCAACAGCTCCATCATGTTCTTCATCATCCAGGCGACGACGGCGCTCGTGCTGCTGCTCGCGGCGAACACCGCATTCAACGGATTCCCGCTGCTCGGCTCGGTGCTCGCGAAGGACGGCTACGCCCCCAAGTCGCTCTCGACCCGCGGCGACCGCCTCATCTACTCCAACGGAGTCCTGCTGCTCGGCCTGGCCGCCGTGCTCATCCTCGTGGTGTTCCAGGCGAACCTCACCGTGCTCATCCAGCTCTACATCATCGGCGTCTTCGTCTCGTTCACGCTCGGGCAGTCCGGCATGGTGCGGCACTGGCTGCGAGAGCTCAAGGTCCCAGGGGTGCAGCGCGGGCCGATCATCAAGAGCCTCACCATCAACGCCCTCGGCGCCGGCATGACGGCCATCGTGCTCGTGGTCGTGACCATCACGAAGTTCACCCACGGCGCGTGGATCGTGTTCGTCATGATGCCGATCCTGTTCTTCCTCATGATGGGGGTGAACCGCTACTACCGCGATGTCGCCAAGGAGGTCGAGCCGGACCCCACCACGACGTTCGGTGCGACCGGCGACCACGCCATCGTGCTGGTCGGCAAGATGCAGAAGCCGGTGCTGAAGGCCCTGGACTACGCGATCGCCGCCCGCCACGAGAGCCTCGAGGCCGTGCACGTCTCCATCGACGACGAGGAGACCGCGAAGGTGGAGCAGGACTGGATCCGGATGAACATCCAGGTTCCCCTGCGCATCATCCAGTCGCCGTATCGCGACCTCAGCTACCCCGTCATCCGCTACGTCAAGGATCGCCGGGCGGAGCACGGTTCCGAGGTCACCACGATCTACATGCCGCAGTACATCGTCGGCCACTGGTGGGAGTCGCTGCTCCACAACCACAAGGCCCGTCGCATCCGCCAGAAGCTCATGCTCGTGCACGGCGTGACCATCGCGCTCGTCCCGTGGCTGCTCGACTCCTCCGACCTCCTGTACGGGCGCCGGTCCCGACCGCTGCCCGGCCAGGACCGCCGCGGCGAGCCGGTGCGCGCCGCCGTTCCGCGGGCGCCGATGCCGCCGGCCACGATCACGAAGACCGTGACAGCGGCACCGCCGGCAGCACCAGGGGTGTCACGGCCGGCAGCATCCCGTCGCCGCAAGCGCAAGTAGCGCTCGTGCTGCGGGACATCGCCGCCGTCGCGATCGGCGGCCTGGTCGGCACGGCGCTGCGCCTGTCGATCGACGCCGCCCTGCCGCACACGACCGCCGAGTTCCCCTGGTCGACGCTCATCATCAACGTGCTCGGCGCGCTCGTCCTCGGCGCCATGGTGGGCGGGCTCTGGGCGCGACCCGGCCTGCCGCACTGGCTGCGCGCCGGCCTCGGCGCCGGCGTGCTCGGCTCCTTCACCACGTTCTCCGCCGTGATGGTCTCGCTCGTCGGCATGACCGCGGCGGATGCCGGGGGGCCGGCTGCCGCATACCTCGCGGCGTCTCTCGTGCTCGGTCTGGGAGGCGCGCTCCTCGGGCTCCGAGTCGGCTCCGCTGCCGCGCACCGGGCGATGCCGCGGGAGATCACCGAGGGGGAGACCCAGTGAGCCCGCTCGCGATCGCCGCGGCGCTGCTGTTCGGCGCCGTCGGCGCCGTCATCCGGTACCTCGCGACCCGGTGGCTTCCCGTCGTCCCCGGGCACCTCCCCCGCGGCGTGCTCATCGTCAACGTGGTGGGGTCAGCGATCGGTGGAGCCGCCCTCGGGCTCGCCGAGCGCGCCGCCGTGGGCGCCGACTGGCAGTTCGTCATCCTCAGCGGCCTGTGCGCAGGACTGACCACCTTCAGCACCTGGACCGTGGAGACGATCGAGCTCGCCGACGGCGGCCGCTGGCGGGCGGCGACTCTGAACATCGTCGTCACTCTCGTGCTCGGCGTCGCCGTCACGGCGGGCTTCTACCTGCTGATCCGGTAGGGCGGCCTCAGATCATCGCCACGATCTGCCGCGCGATCATGCGGCCGGCGCGCTGGGCGCCGATCGTCGAAGCCTGCGGGCCGTAGCCGGCGAGGAAGATGCGCGGGTCCGTCCACGAGGCGCCGCCGCCCACGCTGAGCCCGCCGCCCCTGCCGCGCAGCTTGAGCGGAGCGAGCTGGCGCAGCTCGGGACGGAAGCCGGTCGCCCAGATGATGGCGTCCGCGGGGGTGAACGATCCGTCGTCCCACCGCACGCCGTGCGGCTCGATGCGCTGGAAGACCGGCCGGGCGACGAGGAGGCCGCGTTCGATGCCCGCGGCGATCCGCCGGCTGACGGGAACGCCGGTGCCGCTCACGATGCTCGGCAGCGCCCGCCCCGAGCGTGCGGCCTCGTCCTGCATCGCGACGGCGGCGGATGCGCCCTCGAGGTCGAGTTCGGGGGAGTCGACCCAGTCGATGGGACGGCGGGATGCCCAGGTCACGTTCGCCGCCACATCCTCGAGCTCGAGGAGGAACCCGATGGCGCTCGTGCCTCCGCCGACCACCACGACGTCCTGTCCGCGGAACTCCTCGGCCGAGACGTAGTCGGAGGTGTGCACGTGGCGGCCGGCGAAGTCGCGCATGCCGGGGTAGTACGGCAGGAAGGGGGAGCCCCAGGTGCCCGTGGCGTTCACGAGGAAGCGCGTGCCGGTCTCGCCGGCGGAGTGGCGCACGACCAGGTCGGTCCCGGCGTTCTCGACGCTCGTGACGGTGACCGGACGCTGCACCTTGAGCCCGTAGTACTGCTCGTAGCTGCCGTAGTAGGCGCTGACGATCTCACGGGCGGGCCAGTCGCGGTCGGCGGTCTGGAAGCTGAGGCCCATCTCGGCCATGCCGGGCAGGTCGTTGACCTTGTGGGCGGTTCCGAGCTTGAGGGCGTCCCAGCGATGCTGCCAGGCACCGCCGGCTGCCGGGCCGCGATCCAGGACGACGAAGTCCACGCCGGGCTCGAGATCGAACCGCTTGAGGTAGTACGCAACGGACAGGCCGGCCTGGCCCGCGCCGATGACGACAACCGTGGTCGCCGCGATAGACATCACACCCTCATCCCAGCACGCGGCACTGTGAGCCAGACCGAAGTCCGGCCAGACCTCCATGCTAAACTAGCCCGAAGTTTTGATAATCCGGTCCACAGTCCGGGGGGCGAACACGCCACCGGCCAGCATTGTGAGGGGGTCTCGCATGGGGCGTGGCCGTCAGAAGGCGAAGCACACCAAGGTCGCTCGCGAGCTCAAGTACTTCAGCCCCGACACCAACTACGGTGCTCTGGAGCGCGAGTTGACTGTGCACGGCGACAGCCGTGTCGACGACAGCCGCCTCGATGAGGACCTCGCGAAGTGGCCCGAATACGAGGCCAGCGAGTCCGACGACTACGTCGACCACTACGCGACCGAGGACGAGCAGAAGCGCGCCTAGCGCCGCATCGTCCCGTCGCGGACGGTTCCCGAGCCGCAGACGGCGCCTGAGCGGGCTCGCTCAGTTCGCGTAGCCGCCCACGAGACGCACGGCTCCGCCGTTCACGCCCTTCTCGCCCTGCACGAATGCCGAGGTGTCGTGTGCAGCGGTCGAGACGCGACCGGCGACCCAGCCGAGGATCCCCTCCGCCTGCATCTGCGCGATGACGGCGGACGCCGCGTCGGCTGCCACGACGGCGAACATGCCGATGCCGAGTTTCCAGGTGCCCTCCGCGCTCTCCAGCGTGGAGCCGGCGATGTCGCCGAGCACGCGGAACACCGGCGCAGGAGACCAGCTCGACCGGTCGCGCTCCACCCAGGACCCGACGGGCAGCACACGCGCCAGGTTGGCGGCGATGCCGCCGCCCGTCACGTGGCTGAGCGCGTGCACGGCTCCGGCGAGCTTCGGGTCGCCGAGCAGGCGCACGAGCGGGCCGGTGTACAGCCGGGTGGGCTCGAGGAGCGCCTCCCCGACGAGTCCGCCGAGCTCGGGCAGGGTGTCGGTGTACCCGATGCCGGCCTCGCCCAGGATGTGGCGCACGAGCGAGAAGCCGTTCGAGTGCAGGCCGGAGGATGCCAGAGCCACGACCACGTCGCCGTGCTGCACCCGGTCGGCGCCGAGGAGGGCGTCCGCCTCGACCGCGCCGACGGCGGCACCGGCCACGTCGTAGTCGTCCGGCCCGAGGAGCCCGGGGTGCTCGGCCGTCTCGCCGCCGACGAGAGCGGTTCCGGTCTCGGCGCAGGCGCGGGCGATCCCGCCGACGATGGCGGCGATGCGCTCGGGCACCACCTTGCCGCAGGCGATGTAGTCGGTCATGAAGAGGGGCGTCGCGCCCACGACGATGATGTCGTCGACGACCATGCCCACGAGGTCCTGGCCGATGGTGTCGTGCTTGTCGATGGCCTGCGCGATGGCGACCTTGGTGCCGACGCCGTCTGTCGACGTGGCCAGCAGAGGGCGCTTGTACGTCGTCAGGAACGACACGTCGTAGAGGCCGGCGAAGCCTCCGACCCCGCCGAGGACATTGGCGCCGTGGGTCTTGGCCACGGCCTCCTTCATCAACTCGACGGCGAGATCGCCCGCAGCGGTGTCGACTCCGGCTGCAGCGTAGGACGAGTTGGCGCTCACGCGTCCAGAGTACCGGCTCCGCGCGGCAAGTCCTTCCCACGGATCCGGCTCGGAACCGGCGGAAAGCGTAGAGTTCTGCCATGAGGGCAGACGGCCAGCCGTCCTGGGTGATCCACGAGGATTCGAGCATCCCCGTGCTCCTCGCGCTGTGGTTGCGGGAGGCCCTGCACATCGCCTCCCCTGCCGACCTCCCCCGGCTCCGCGGAGTCTCGGCGGCCGACCAGCCGACGCGCGACGTCGACGCGCAGGACCGGCTCGAACGGCAGTGGCGCGAATGGTGGGCCATGACGGTCGAGCCCGAGGCGCATCCGTCTCCCGTGCCGCTGCAGCTGATCGACGAGTACGGCACCTGGGTCGCACTGCCGGAGGCCGGCGCGGAGGACCTGGCGGCCGCCATCCGTCCGCTGCACGTCGCAGCCACGTCGTGGGTGGAGTGGGCGCGGAGCGGCTACACCAAGGCTGCCGGCGCGAAGGCCTCCGATCCGTACCGCGCCTACGCCGGCACCATCGCCGAGCACGAACGGGAGGTCGGCCGGCGCGCGCACTCGTTCGAGCTCCACGTTGAGGTGCTCCCGCTCGCCGAGCGCGGGGTCTGGTGGATCGGCTCGCTCACCGTCGCGGTGACGGATGTGCTCCGCACGGATGCTGCGGCCTTCGACGCCGCGATCCATCCGATCATCGCGGAGATCGCCTAGTCCGCTGGGAACCCCGCCGCTCACATGAGCACAGCGCGGCAGCCGCTCAGCGAATCCGCAGCCCGCGATGTGCGAGACTTGACGCGGTCCGATTCAGGGCCGAGAAGCCAACCCCCCGGGAGCCCTTTCCGCATGTGCGGCATCGTCGGCATCGTCTCGACTGAGGCGGCCAATCAGCAGGTCTACGACAGCCTCCTCCTCCTGCAGCACCGCGGGCAGGACTCCACCGGCATCGCGACCGCCGACGGATCGACCTTCCACATCACGAAGGCCAAGGGGCAGGTGCGCGAGGCGTTCCGCACCCGCGACATGCGCTCGCTCATGGGGAACATGGGTCTCGGTCACGTGCGCTACGCCACCAAGGGCGCCGCCGAGCGCGAGGACGAGGCGCAGCCCTTCTACGTGAACGCCCCGTACGGCATCATCCTCGTGCACAACGGCAACCTCACGAACACCCGCGAACTCAGCGACGACCTGTTCCGCATCGACCGCCGGCACGTGAACTCCGCCAGCGACACCGAGATGCTTCTCAACGTGCTCGCCACCGAGCTGCAGGGCCAGATCACCTCGCTCTCCCTCGACCCGGCCCAGATCTTCGACGCCGTCACCCAGGTGCACGAGCGTGTCGAGGGTTCGTACGCCGTCATCTCGCTCATCGCCGGCTACGGCCTGCTCGCCTTCCGCGACCCGTACGGCATCCGTCCGCTCATCCTGGGCCGCCGCCTCACGGAAGCGGGCAAGGAGGAGTGGATCGTCGCGTCCGAGTCGCTCGTGCTCGAGAACGGCGACTACGAGATCGTGCGCGATGTAGCCCCCGGCGAGGCCATCTTCATCTCCCTCGACGGCCAGCTGCACTCGAAGCAGTGCGCTCGCAACCCGCGCCTGGTGCCGTGCTCGTTCGAGTACGTCTACCTCGCCCGTCCGGACTCGGTCATGAACGGCATCTCGGTCTACGAGGCCCGGCTGCGGATGGGCGATCGCCTGGCCGACACCATCGCCACGTACATGAACAAGGGCGACATCGACGTCGTCATGCCGATCCCCGACTCGTCGCGCCCGGCCGCCATGCAGGTGGCGCAGAAGCTCGGCATCGAGTACCGCGAGGGCTTCTACAAGAACCGCTACGTCGGCCGCACCTTCATCATGCCCGGCCAGGCCCAGCGCAAGAAGAGCGTGCGCCAGAAGCTCAACGCGATGGGCACCGAGTTCAAGGGCAAGAACATCCTCATCGTGGACGACTCCATCGTGCGCGGCACGACCTCCAAGGAGATCGTGGAGATGGCCAGGGCCGCCGGCGCGAACAAGGTGACCTTCACCTCTGCCGCTCCCCCGGTGCGCTACCCGCACGTGTACGGCATCAACATGCCGTCGCGCACCGAGCTCATCGCGCACGGCCGCAAGATCCCCGAGATCGGCGCGGAGCTGGGCGCGGACAGCATGATCTACCAGGAGGTCGCGGATCTCCGGTCGGCGATCACCGAGGGCAGCGACGTGACCGACCTCGACCTGTCCTGCTTCACGGGCGAGTACGTCACGGGAACGGTCACGCCCGAGTACCTCGACTGGGTCGAGCGCACGCAGCTCTCCTGAGCCGCCCGCGACGGCCGGTCAGTCGGCCGGATGCGTGACGCTGTGTTCGGCGGTGACCCTCCGGGCGCGCTTGGCGAGCATCCGGTCGAGGACGAGCGCGACGACGGCGCCGATCGTGAGGCCGACCGTGCCGCAGAGCAGCAGCAGGAACCCGAAGACCTGCCCGGAGCTGAACTCGGCATTGGCCGGGAACGCCACGGTGAGGATGAGGGCGACCAGGATGCCGGCCGCCGCCCCGACGGCCATGAAGCGCAGGTACCGCGGCGAACGGCGAACGACGGCGTCCACCTGCTCGGTCTCGACGATCTCGTCGCGCGGGATCACCGGGACGGCCGGCACGGCGGTGGATTCGGCGTCGGCCCGGTCGTCGGGGTTCACGGTGCTCACCCCTCCATTGTCCCACCGGTCGGGAGCCCACGCCGACCGGATCACGCTGCTCGCGGACGGCCGACACCCTCGTCCGCCGGCGCCTCAGCGGACGACCGGCAGGAGCCCGTCGAGCTGCGCCCGCTGGCCCGAGGCGTGCACGCGGCCGGAGGCCAGCGCCGCATCCCAGGGCTCAGCACCGGTCGCGATGGCGAGCCAGGTCGCCGCATCCGTCTCGATGACGTTCGGCGGGGTGCCGCGGGTGTGGCGCGGTCCCTCGATGCACTGGACGGCTCCGAACGGCGGCACCCGGACCTCGACGGTGTTGCCGGGCGCCCGGTCGGCGAGGGCCTGCAGGGTCCAGCGCACGGCGAGCGCGCGGGTGTCGCGGCTCGCGCCGTCGCCGTCGGCCTGCCAGCGCCGCAGCGCCGCGAGCCCGTCACCTTCGTCGATCCGTGCGCGTCCCATCCCTCCATCTTGGCCGATGCCCCGGAACGGGGCGACGCGGCGAACGGGTAACCTGAGCCGGTGAAGATTCTCGTCCTGGGCCCCGGCGCGCGCGAGCACGCCATCATCACCGCTCTCCTCGCGGATGCCGCCGGTCACGAGGTCGTCGCGGCCCCCGGGAACGCCGGAATCGCGGGCGACGTCCCCGTGCACCCGATCGACGCCGACGACCCGGCAGCCGTCGCCGCCTTCGCCGCCGAGCAGGGCTTCGACCTCGTCGTCGTGGGGCCGGAGGCACCGCTGGTCGCCGGCGTCGCGGATGCCGTGCGGGCGACGGGCATCCCCGTCTTCGGGCCCGACCGGGCCGCGGCAGCCCTCGAGGGATCCAAGACCTTCGCCAAGCGCATCATGGACGCCGCCGGCGTCCCGACCGGCCGCGCCGTCCGCGCGGCCACCGCCGAGGAGGCCGCAGCGGCCCTCGACGAATTCGGAGCCCCGTACGTCGTCAAGGCGGACGGCCTGGCCGCAGGCAAGGGCGTCCTCGTGACGAGCGATCGCGACGCCGCCGTCCAGCACGCCGCCCGCTGGGCTCCGCACGGCAGCGTGCTCATCGAGGAGTTCCTCGACGGCCAGGAGGTGTCGCTCTTCCTGCTGTCGGATGGCGAGCACGTGCTGCCGCTCTCCCCCGCGCAGGACTTCAAGCGCCTCCTCGACGGCGACGCCGGTCCGAACACGGGCGGCATGGGCGCGTACTCCCCGCTGCCGTGGCTCGCCGACGGCTTCGGCTCTGAGGAGGCCTTCGTCGACGAGGTCATCGAGACCATCGCCCTGCCGACGGTCCGCCGGCTGGCCGCAGAGGGAACCCCGTTCGTCGGTCTCCTGTACTGCGGCCTCATCCTCACGCCGAAGGGCATCCGGGTCATCGAGTTCAACGCCCGCTTCGGCGACCCGGAGACGCAGGTCGTGCTCCCCCGGCTCCAGACCCCGCTCGCCGGGCTGCTGCTGGACGCCGCGACGGGACGGCTGGGCGAGCGCGCTCGGCCGGCGTTCTCGACCGACGCCGCCGTCACGGTCGTGCTCGCGAGCGAGAACTATCCGGAGACGCCCGTCACCGGACGCGTGCTGCACGGTCTGGCGGATGCCGCAGCCGTCGACGGCGTGCACCTCGCGCACGCCGCCACCGCGGCCGGACCAGCCGGGACAGCGGAAGACGGCGAGCTCGTCACGACCGGCGGGCGGGTGCTCAGCGTCGTGGCCGTCGGGTCCGACTTCGCCCAGGCCCGCGCGCGCGCCTACGACGCCATCGGCCGCATCGGCCTCGAAGGCGGCCAGTTCCGCACCGACATCGCCGCGAAGGTCGCCAACGAGACTGGAGGGGTGACCGCGACGCCAGACCAGACGCCAGAGACCACCTCCGACGCCGCCGTCCCCGGATACACCCGGGTCTACTCCGGCAAGGTCCGCGACCTCTACGCGCCGACCATCGAGACGGCGGACGGCCCGCGAGCGGACGCGGACTCCGACACGATGCTCGTCGTCGCGAGCGATCGCGTGAGCGCGTTCGACCACGCCCTCGAGCCCGGCATCCCCGGAAAGGGCGAGCTGCTCACCACGCTCAGCCTCTGGTGGTTCGACCAATTGGCTGTGCCCAACCACCTCGTCGCCGACCACCGGCTCGACGGCTCCAGCCGCATCCCGGCCGAGGTCTCCGGGCGCGCGATGCTCGTGAAGAAGCTCGCGATGCACCCGATCGAGTGCGTCGTGCGCGGCTACCTGACGGGCTCGGGCTGGAAGGAGTACCAGGCATCGCAGACCGTCTGCGGACTCCCCCTTCCCGCGGGCCTGCAGAACGGCGACCGACTGCCCGAGCCGATCTACACGCCGGCCTACAAGGCGCCGATGGGGGAGCACGACGAGAACATCAGCTTCGAGCAGACGGTGGAGCTCGTCGGACCCGAGGTCGCCGCCGAGCTGCGCGACCTCTCCCTCGCCATCTTCACGCAGGCATCGACCGTCGCCGAGGCCCGCGGCGTGATCCTCGCCGAAACGAACTACGAGTTCGGAGCAGACCCCGAGACGGGCGTGACGACGCTCGCCGATGAGGTGCTCACGAGCGACTCGAGCCGCTACTGGGACGCCATCGCCTGGGAGACCGGAACCACGCCGACCGCGCGGATGGCCAGCTTCGACAAGCAGATCGTCCGGGACTGGCTCGCGGCCAACTGGGAGGACGACGGCGTCACGGCGCCACCGACCCTGCCGAGCGAGATCGTCCAGCGCACGGCACTGCGCTACCGGGAGCTGCTGGAGCGCCTCACCTCCGACGCGGTCTGATCCTCCTCGACTCACCCTGTCGATTCCGGGGCGAGCCCGTTCGTCGACCTGTTGAGCGCCCACCCCGGGTGCACCACAGGAGACGACCCATGACCACCATGCAGAGCATCGACCACGAGATCGACGCGACCGAGATCGGCTGGCTGCTGACCAAGCGCGCATCGGCCATGGTCGCGATGGACGCCGACTACCTCGTCTCGCGCTTCGCGCCGGGATCGAGCACGTTCGACCTCACGCCGCCGCTCAACGGCCACGGATCCGCTGCGACGGATGCGAACGGCCTGCGCGACTGGTTCGCCGGCTTCGAGGACTCGATCGAGTACGCCATCCGCGACCTCGCCATCACCGTGGGCGGCGACGTCGCCTTCGCCCACAGCATCGAGCGGTTCTCGGCGAGGCCCATCGGGGGACGACGGTTCGAGATCTGGCTGCGCGTCACGACCGGCCTCCGCCGCACGGGCGGTCGATGGCTGATCACGCACGAGCACCGCTCGACCCCGGCTGAGCCCGTGCAGCTGATGACATGACGGCATGACGGCGCGCCGATCATGGCGCGCCGGCGCGAGGGCACGACTGCGCACGGACGAGCGTCGGCGGAATACCGCCGGGCGATCGTCGGTTTCACACTCAATGGCCGCCACAGCACACGATCTCCTCGCCCCGGACACCGGCATGGGTGCCGTCACGCTCCGCGTCGGGGACCTCGACGCCCTCATCGCCTACTACCGCGACGGCGTGACGCTCGAACTGCTGAGCAACGACGGCGGCACCGCCGTGCTCGGCCGTTCCGGCGTGCCGATCGTGATCCTCCAGCACGCGCCGGAACTCCGCGCAGCCGAGCCGCGCAGCGCCGGCCTGTTCCACACCGCGATCGTGTTCGACTCGCAGACCGCGCTCGCGCTCGCCGTCTACTCGGTGGCCACCCGCTACCCCGGCACGTTCACGGGCAGCGCGGACCACCTCGTGAGCGAGGCCTTCTACTTCACCGACCCCGAGGGCAACGGCGTCGAACTCTACTGGGATCGCGCTCGCACCACGTGGAGCTGGGCGCACGGCCAGGTCGAGATGGCGACGCTCCGCCTCGACCCCAACGCCTACCTGCAGGAGCACCTGACCGAGGCGTCGCTCGCATCCGCGACCACGGTGCCGTTCGGTGCCGCCGTCGTCGGTCACGTGCACCTCTCCGTCGGCGACGTGGCGAGCGCCCGCGCGTTCTATGTCGACAAGCTCGGCTTCGAGACCACCGCGTCGCTCGGCGATTCCGCGCTCTTCGTCTCGGCCGGCGGCTACCACCACCACATGGCCATGAACACGTGGAACAGCGCGGGTGCCGGCAGGCGGCGGCTCGCCCTCGGCCTCGGCCAGGTCGACATCGTCGTCCCGGGTGTCGACGACATCGGTGCCCTCGACGAGCGGATGCGCCACCACGGCGTGAAGACCAGGGACGACGGGCGCACCGTGGCCTTCGAGGACCCGTGGGACAACCTCATCCGGGTCACGACGCCCGCGCGCTGAGGCGCATCCGCGCTCTCTCCCACCGGGAGCTCACTCGGGGATGCCGTGCACCATCCGGTGGAAGACGTCGACATCCGGACCGTCCGCACCGAGAGGGGTGGCGGCGCCCGGCTCGGCGCGCAGTCCGTCGAGCAGGATCCCGAGCTGCCGGCGCCAGTGCGCCTCGTACGCGGGCCCGTAGAGTCCGAGATTGCCGAGCATCGCCGCGCCGGCCGACAGGTCGATCCCGTCGACGTCGGCGCGGAGGGCGCCCTCGGCCTTCGCCCGTTCGACCATCGCGATGATGACGGGCACGAAGCGATCGGCCGGCCGGTGGGTCGGGTCGACCTCGGCCATCCGGCGCACGATCGGAGCGATGCTGCGATCGGCGATCATCCACTCGGCCAGGCCCGACACGTAGCCCACGACGGCCTCCCATCCGGTCGGAGCGGACGACACGCGCTCGAGCTGGGCGCCGAGCTGCTCGACGTACTCGTCGTACAGCGTCCGGATGAGGTCGTCCCGGGTGGGGAAGTGCCGGTAGAGGGTGCCGATGCCCACCGCGGCCCGCGAGGCGAGCTCCTCGAGCGATGCATCCACGCCCCGCTCCGCGAAGAGCCGACGCGCCTCCTCGAGCAGGCGACTCCGATTGCGCCGGGCATCGCGGCGGGTGGGAACCTGCGCGGCGTCCTCGGCCACGGAATCCGGGCTCATCCTTCCATTCTACGCCTCGCATGCAGTAGATTCGGAGGGAAGCCTCCGCTTTACCCGAGAGATGGCGGGCTTCCGGTGTTGGCGTGAGCGACTCCGCGGCCGGCAACGGTCGCCGTCTCGCTTCTCCACGCCACAGGCGCGGCGGGGGCCGGGCTGACAGCTCCCCTCGCCGCGCTCCTGGACCGCCGTCGCAGGTAGGCTGGACTCCGCGCAGCGCGAGGAGAGGCATCCAGTGGCCGTCGAGAAGAACACCCGCGAGTTCGATGCCGGTATCGTCACGGACTTCCGTGAACGGATGAGCTACGGCGGCTATCTCGACCTCGAGACCCTGCTGTCCGCCCAGCGCCCCGTGAGCTCGCCCGAGCACCACGATGAGCTGCTGTTCATCATCCAGCACCAGACCACCGAGCTCTGGCTCAAGCTCATGCTGCACGAGCTCGCGAGCGCCCGCGACCTGCTGCGCGCCGACGAGCTGCCCCAGGCGCTCAAGCGGGTGGCCCGGGTCAAGCACATCCAGCGCACGCTCACCGAGCAGTGGTCGGTGCTCGCCACCCTCACGCCCACCGAGTACGCCGAGTTCCGCGGATTCCTCGGCAATTCGAGCGGCTTCCAGTCCTACCAGTACCGTGCCGTCGAGTTCGTCCTCGGCAACAAGAACCGCCGCATGCTCAGCGTCTTCGAGTCCGACCCCACCGCGCACGCCCTGCTCGCTGAGCTCCTCGACGCGCCGAGTATCTACGACGAGTTCCTGCGCTACCTGGCCCGCACCGGGCATCCCGTGCCCGCCCACATCCTCGACCGCGACGTGTCGGAGGCGTGGGTGTTCGACGAGTCGCTCGTGGGCGTCATCCGCGCCATCTACGAGAACGCGAACGACAACTGGTCGGCCTACGAGGCCTGCGAGGAGTTCGTCGACCTCGAGGAGAACTTCCAGCTCTGGCGATTCCGCCACCTGAAGACCGTGCAGCGCACGATCGGCATGAAGACCGGAACGGGCGGGTCGACCGGTGCGGCCTTCCTGCAGAAGGCCCTCGAGCTCACGTTCTTCCCCGAGCTGTACGCCGTGCGCACCGAGATCGGCCGCACCGAGTGAGCGGCCGGCGCACGTGATCGACGAGGGCACGCTCCTCGGCGCCGAGGAGTACTGGACGGGCGGATGGCGAGGCCGCACGCTGTTCACCGTCCGCGACGGCCTGTTGCACCCCACCCCGGACTCCCGCGCGACACCCGACCTCGAACTGCCGGGAACGCTGTTCCCGCGGCTCTCCGACCACCACGTGCACCTCGGCCTCGTGGACGCCGAGCAGCTCATGCCATCCGGTATCACGAGCGTCGTCGACCTCGGCTGGATCCCCGAGGTGGCCGCGGCCTGGCACACCGACAGCAGCTACCCCGGCTCCACTCTTCCCGAGGTGCGCATGGCCGGCGGGCTGCTCACCTGCACGGGCGGCTACCCGGTCACGAGCAGCTGGGCGCCGGAGGGCGCAGCCGTCGAGATCAGCGGGCCGGCCGGCGCCGAGGAGGCGGTCCGCGCCCAGATCGCGCTCGGCGCATCCGTCATCAAGGTCACGCTCAACTCGCTCGCCGGACCGGTTCCGAGCGACGAGCTCCTCACGGCCATCGTGCTCGCAGCGCGCGCCCACGGCGTGCCGGTGGCCGCGCACGTCGAGGGCGCCGGCATGGCGAGGCGAGCCCTCGACGCCGGCGTCAACGCCTTCGCGCACACGCCGTTCAGCGAGCAGCTCGACACCGACATGATCGCCCGGATGTCGCGGGCGGGCACGGCCTGCATCTCCACCCTCGACATCCACGGCTGGGGGAAGCCCACCCACGCGTTCGTCGTCGCCCAGGACAACCTCCGGCGCTTCGCTGCGGCAGGCGGGCGGGTGCGCTACGGCACGGACCTCGGCAACGGCCCTCTGCCCGTCGGGGTGAACGTGCGCGAGCTCCGGGCCATCGTCGAGGCCGGCCTCGATCGCGACCACGTCGTCGAATCGATCGCGGGATCGTGGAACCCGAGCACGATCGGCCCCCGCTTCGCCTGGGTGCCCGGGCTGCCTCCCGAGTCGGCGGCCGACCTGCCGGACTGGCTCGTCGGCGCCCATGGAACCACCGTCGACTACCTGGAGGAGACCCTCGTATGACGCCAGACCCGCACCTCTCCTTCGCGAGGCGCATGGACCGCTCCGACGGCCTCGCGCACCTCCGGCGCCGGTTCGTGGGCGTGGAGGACGGCGGCGACGTCATCGAGGCGTACCTGGACGGCAACTCGCTCGGCCGGCCGACCGTCGACAGCGCCGAGCGCATCCAGCGCTTCGTGACGGAGGCGTGGGGCGGCCGTCTCATCCGCGGCTGGGACGAGGAGTGGATGGCCATGCCGTTCACGATCGGCGATGCGCTCGGCCGCGCCGCACTCGGCGCAGCGGCGGGCCAGACCTACATCGGCGACTCCACCACCGTGACGCTGTACAAGCTCGCACGTGCGGCGGTCGACGCCCAGCTGGCCCGCGACCCCGCCCGTACCGAGATCGTCGTCGACACCGACAACTTCCCCACCGATCGCTACGTGCTCGAGGGCATCGCCGCCGAGCGCGGCCTCACCATCCGCTGGGTCATCGCCGACACGGCCTCCGGCGTCTCACCCGAGCAGATCGCCGCCGTCGTCGGAGCGCAGACGTCGCTCGTCGTGCTCAGCCACGTCGCCTACCGG
>JBEVEO010000268.1:0-13065 GCA_040512695.1 Leifsonia sp.
GCTGGTCGGCGGCGTGTCCGCCCCACGAGACTTCCTCAATTCCCCCGAGAGATCCAAGGAGAACTCCACTTGTCCAAGATCAAGGTTGAAGGCACCGTCGTCGAACTCGACGGCGACGAGATGACGCGCATCATCTGGCAGGCCATCAAGGATTCGCTCATCCACCCGTACCTCGACATCGACCTCGAGTACTACGACCTCTCGATCCAGAAGCGCGACGAGACGGATGACCAGATCACCGTCGACGCCGCGCACGCGATCCTGAAGCACGGCGTCGGCGTCAAGTGCGCCACCATCACCCCCGACGAGGCCCGCGTCGAGGAGTTCGGGCTGAAGAAGATGTGGCGGTCGCCGAACGGCACCATCCGCAACATCCTCGGCGGCGTGATCTTCCGCGAGCCGATCATCATCTCCAACATCCCCCGCCTCGTGCCGGGATGGAACAAGCCGATCATCGTCGGCCGCCACGCGTTCGGCGACCAGTACCGCGCCACCGACTTCCGCTTCGAGGGGGAGGGCACGCTCACGATGACCTTCACCCCGAAGGACGGCTCGGAGCCGCAGCAGTTCGAGGTGTTCCAGTCGCCGGGCTCCGGCGTCGCGATGGGCATGTACAACCTCGACGACTCGATCCGCGACTTCGCGCGCGCATCGCTGAACTACGGGCTCGACCGCAACTACCCGGTCTACCTGTCCACGAAGAACACCATCCTCAAGGCCTACGACGGCCGGTTCAAGGATCTGTTCCAGGAGGTCTTCGAGAACGAGTTCAAGGAGCAGTTCGACGCGGCGGGCCTCACCTACGAGCACCGCCTCATCGACGACATGGTCGCGTCCTCGCTCAAGTGGGAGGGCGGCTACGTCTGGGCCTGCAAGAACTACGACGGCGACGTGCAGTCGGACACCGTCGCCCAGGGCTTCGGATCGCTCGGTCTCATGACGAGCGTGCTCGCCACTCCGGACGGCAAGGTCGTCGAGGCCGAGGCGGCCCACGGCACCGTGACCCGTCACTACCGCCAGCACCAGCAGGGCAAGCCCACCTCCACCAACCCGATCGCCTCGATCTACGCGTGGACGCGCGGCCTGTCGCACCGCGGCAAGCTCGACGGCAACCAGGAGCTCATCGAGTTCGCCAACACGCTCGAGGACGTCGTCATCAAGACGGTCGAGGCGGGATCGATGACCAAGGACCTCGCCCTCCTCGTCGGCCCCGACCAGGCGTACGAGACCACGGAGCAGTTCCTCGCCTCGATCGCGACGAACCTGCAGGCTCGCCTCGGCGCCTAGGCTCCATCAGCTCCCCGAGAAGGCCCGTCCCGAAAAGGGGCGGGCCTTCCCGCTTTCCCCGTCGTGTTTCGGGCGGATAACGGATTTGTAAAGAACATGGACTAATCGGGTCGGGCGAGTTGCGGATTGATTGTTCGTAAGCTTTACTAACAAACATGACGGCGACGCAGCTTTCCCCCGGCCGGGCCCTACGGCCTACCGCAAAGGTGTTGCCCGAGCACGCTCGGGGGCACAACCGCTCCCTCGTGCTCCAGACGCTCTACCGCGGCTCCGGCCAGAGCCGCGCCGACGTCGCCCGCGAGACCGGACTCACCAGGGTCACCGTCTCCGACCTCGTCGCCGAACTCATCAGCGAGGGCCTCGTCGTGGAGGCCGGCCAGCGCGAGGACGCCCGTCCCGGCAAGCCGGCCACGCTCCTCGACTTCGACCACGGCGCCTTCCAGATCGTCGCGATCGACCTCTCCGAGAACACCGTCTTCCGCGGCGCCGTGCTCGACCTCGGCGGGCAGATCCTCGCCCGCTCGGAGATCCCGCTCGCCGGGAGCGCGGGAGCCGAGGCCGTCGCCAAGGTCCTCGAACTCGCGGATGCCCTGGTCGCGCAGGCGAGCGCCCCGCTGCTCGGGATCGGCGTCGGCTCGCCCGGCATCGTCGACCTCGCCGGCGTGGTGCGCACGGCGCCGAACCTCGGCTGGACCGGGGTCGACCTGCACGGCGTGCTCTCCGAGCGCTTCGACGTGCCGGTGCTCGTCGCCAACGACGCCAACGCCGCCGTCTTCGCCGAGCACAGCTTCGGCGGCGTCGAAGGCGACATGATCCTCATCAAGGTGGGCCATGGTGTCGGCGCCGGACTGCTCGTCGGCGGACGCCCGCTCTTCGGCACCACATCGGCTGCCGGCGAGATCGGACACGTCGTGGTCGGCACCGACGGCGGCCCGCTGTGCGCGTGCGGCAAGACCGGCTGCCTCGAGGCGTGGCTCGCCGCACCTCGGCTGGAGGCGCGCCTCGCCCGGCTCGCCGAGCTCAGCCCCGATGCCGCCGCCGCGGAGCACGACACCATTCTTCGGGAGGCGGGCCGTCGACTCGGCATCATCCTCGCCCCCGTGGTCGGAGCCCTCGATCTCTCCGAGATCGTCCTGAGCGGCCCGACCGAACTGCTTGACGGACCGCTGGCGACAGCGGCCATCGAGACGATCCGAACGCGCACCCTGGCCGAGTTCACCGGCTCGCTCAGCGTTCGGATGACCACGCAGGGGCAGGACATCGTCCTGCGCGGCGCGTCGGTCATGGTCCTGTCCGGACAGCTGGGGGTCTCGTAGCGACCGGAGACGGAAGCCGCGGCATCCAGGGCTGTGCACAGCACGAAATCCCAGCACCACACCAACCAAGAGAAGGAAATCGCAATGAAGAGAAAGTACGCAGTAGCTGCCGTTGCCACGGCCGCGGCACTCGTTCTCGCCGGTTGCAGCTCGACCGGTGGCGACGCAGCCAGCACCGAGTCTGCCAAGGGCCAGGACATCACCCTGTGGCTCATGGGCGGTGACACCCCTGACGCACTCCGCGACTACCTCAAGTCGGAGTACAAGAAGGAGACCGGCGGAACGCTGAAGATCGAGGAGCAGGGCTGGGGCGACGCGGTCGCGAAGCTCACCACCGCGCTCCCCGACGCGGCGAACACCCCCGACGTCACCGAGATCGGCAACACCTGGGCGCCGACGTTCACCAACGCCGGTGCCTTCACCGACCTGAGCGACATGTACGACGAGCTCGGCGGCGACAAGCTGCTGAAGTCGTTCGTCGAGGTCGGAGAGGTCGACGGCGCCCAGTACGCCCTGCCGTACTACTTCGGTTCGCGCTACAACTTCTACCGCAAGGACATCTGGTCCGCGGCCGGCAAGTCGGTCCCCACGACCCTCGCCGAGTTCGACGAGACCGTGAAGTCGCTGAAGACCGACACGCAGTCGGGCTTCTACGTCGGCGGCAGCGACTGGCGCAACGGCATCTCCTGGGTCTTCGCCAACGGTGGAGAGCTCGCCAAGAAGGACGGCGACAAGTGGGTCGGCACGCTGTCGTCCGACGAGACCGTCAAGGGCCTGACCGAGTTCCAGTCGCTCTTCGAGGGTGCGTCGCTCGCCCCCGCGACCGAGTTCGACAGCACCCCGTGGGTCAACATCAACAACAACGACGCAACGGGTGTGCCCGAGGCCGCGACGATCATCGCTCCCGGATGGGCGCACTGGTCGATCGGTGACCTCACGCCGGACCCCAAGGACGCCACCAAGACGGTCGCGACCTGGAATGACGACACCTTCGGCACCTTCGTGCTCCCCGGCGTCGACGGTGGAGCCGCTCCGGTCTTCGCCGGCGGATCCAACATCGCCATCTCGGCCGCAAGCAAGAACCAGGCCGGCGCCAAGGAGCTGATGAAGATCATCTTCTCCCCGGAGTACCAGGAGATGCTCGGCAAGAACGGACTCGGCCCCGCCAACCTCGACTACGCGTCGAGCCTCGGCGACGACCAGTTCGCGAAGGCCCTCGTCGAGTCGGCCGCGAACTCCAAGCTGACCCCCGCCGCTCCCGGCTGGGCAGCAGTCGAGGGTGCAGGCCTGCTCGAGGAGTTCTTCGGCAAGATCTCGGCCGGTGGAGACGTCAAGGCTCTCGCCGCCGAGTACGACGAGAAGATGAACAAGCTCCTCAACTAGTCGACCCCGTGTCGACCGGATGCCGGTGAGGCCGCCCTCCAGCGGGTGATCCGGCATCCGGAACCAGCAGCACCAGCACGACCGGCACCACCAGCACCACCGTCAGGGGCCGCGAGCGAGAGTCCGCTCGTGGCCCCTGCCCCTGATCTCTTGCACTCGCACCACACCGAAAGGAGGATGAGACCGTGACCGCCACGATCACCCGGGACACCCCCTCCGCGCCGAAGCCGGCGAAGCAGCAGGCTCCTCGAGCACGCCGCCGCCTCTCCGTGCCCCACCTTCTGCTCATCCCCGCGATCGTGATCCTCCTCGTCGGAATGGGCTACCCGCTCGTCTGGCAGAGCATCACGTCGTTCCAGGAGTTCGGCATCAAGCAGCAGTTCGGCCAGCCGGCCCCCTTCGTCGGCCTCGCCAACTACTTCTCGCTGGCCACCGACCCCACCACGTGGGAGGTGGTCGTCAAGTCCATCGCCTTCTGCTTCATCACCGCAGCTGCGACCCTCGTGATCGGCCTGCTGCTCGCCGTGCTCATGACCGCCGTCAACCGGGCGGCGCGCCTCACCCTCCAGGTCTCGCTGCTGCTGGCCTGGGCGATGCCCGTCGTGGCCGCCATGACGGTGTGGATCTGGCTGTTCGACCGTCGTCGCGGAGTGGTCAACTATCTCCTCGACATGATCCCCGGCGTCGACATGAACCGGTTCTCCTGGTTGTCGACTCCCATCACGTTCTTCATCGTGGCGAGCATCATCGTCATCTGGATGTCGGTGCCGTTCGTCGCGTTCTCCGTCTACGCCGGCCTCACCCAGGTCTCCGACGAGGTACTCGAGGCGGCGCAGCTCGACGGAGCCAACGGTTCGAAGCGACTGCGCTACATCATCATGCCGATGATCCGGCCGGTCATCATGATCGTGCTGCTGCTCCAGCTGATCTGGGACCTGCGCGTGTTCACGCAGATCACGATGCTGCAGGACGCCGGATCGAAGTCGAGCGAGTACGACCTGCTCGGCACCTACATCTACAAACTGGGCGCGGGCGCCCAGGACTTCGGCATGGCCTCCGCCGTCTCCATCTTCGTACTCGCGCTCACCCTGGCCATCAGCTGGTTCTACGTGCGCAGCCTTCTCAAGGAGGACGAGCAATCATGAGCGACACCACCGTCACCCCCGTCATCGTCCCGAGTGAACTGGCGCCAGCCCCGGGGCCGGCGACCTTCGAAGCTCCTCGTCGGATCGGCAGGCCGCGCGTGCGACCGGCCCGCGTGCTCCTGTCCGCACTGGCGTTCGTCGTCGCCATCGCGTGGGTGTTCCCCGTCTACTGGATGATGAACTCCTCGCTCCTGTCGAACCGCACGCTGCAGTCGTTCGTGCCGACGTTCCTGCCGTTCGGCGGATCGCTCGACAACTACCGCAACGTGCTCGCCAACGGCACCTTCTTCTCGGCGCTCGGCATCAGCCTGTCGGTCACCCTCATCGCGGTGTTCTTCTGCCTGCTGTTCGCCTTCCTCGCCGCGGTCGCCATCAGCCGCTTCCGCTTCAAGGGCCGCAAGAGCTTCGTGCTCGCCGTCCTCATCGTGCAGATGCTGCCCGCCGAGGGACTCTTCATCGCCCAGTACAAGATGGTGTCGAGCGTCGGCCTGCTGAACTCGGTCATCGGCATCAGCATCATCTACACGGCGGCCGTCGTCCCGTTCACGATCTGGATGCTGCGCGGCTTCGTCGCCGGCATCCCGGCCGACCTCGAGGAGGCGGCGATGGTCGACGGCCTCAGCCGCACCGGCGCCTTCATGCGCATCACCTTCCCGCTGCTGGCTCCCGGCCTCGTCGCATCCGGGGTGTTCGCCTTCCTGCAGGCGTGGAACGAGTTCACGGTCGCGCTCGTGCTCCTGCCGGCCGAGGAGATGCACACGCTGCCGCTGTGGCTGCGCGGATTCATCCAGGCCAGCGCCACCCGGGAGACCGACTGGGGCCAGGTGATGGCCGCGTCCACGCTCGTCGCGCTGCCTGTCATCGTGTTCTTCCTCATCGTGCAGGGGCGGATGACCAGCGGCCTCGTGAGCGGGGCGGTCAAGGGATGAGCGGCGCCCCAGCCACCGCATCCGTCGCCGAAGACCGCACTCCCGCCACCGGGGGAGGACTCCGCCCATCCGTGGCGGCGACCCTGATGCCCGGATTCGTCGGCACCGAGCTGCCCGCCTGGCTTGCCGACCGCCTGCGCGCCGGACTCGGCGGCGTGTGCATCTTCGGCCAGAACATCGTCTCGCGTACCCAGCTGCGGGAGCTCACCGACGCCATCCGCGCAGCCAACCCGCTGGCCGTGATCGCCATCGACGAGGAGGGCGGCGACGTCACGCGCCTCTACTACGACCGGGGATCACCGTATCCGGGCCCCGCCGTCCTCGGCCGCATCGACGACACGGCCCTGACCGAGGAGGTCGGGCGCACCGTCGCCGCCGAGCTCGCCGCCGTGGGCTGCACGCTCAACTTCGCACCGGATGCCGACGTCAACTCCAATCCGGACAACCCGGTCATCGGCGTGCGCAGCTTCGGCGGCGACCCCGCATCGGTCGCGAGGCATGTCGGCGCCTGGATCCGGGGGCACGAAGGTGCCGGCATCGCCGTGAGTGCGAAGCACTTCCCGGGTCACGGGGACACCGCGCAGGACTCGCACCTCGCGCTGCCGGTGATCGACGCCGACCTCGCCACCCTGCGTGCGCGCGAGCTGGTGCCGTTCCGCGCGGCGATCGCTGCGGGTGCGCGCACCATCATGACGTCGCACATCCTCATCCCGCAGGTCGACGCCGATCACCCCGCGACGCACTCCAGGCGCATCCTGCACGGCCTGCTCCGGGAGGAGCTCGGGTTCGACGGCGTCATCGTGAGCGACGCCCTCGACATGAAGGGCGCCAGCGGCGTGCACGGCATCCCGGAGGCCGCCGTGCGCGCCATCGACGCCGGGTGCGACCTGCTGTGCATCGGCACCGAGAACGCCGACGAGCAACTCGCCGACATCGAGGCACGCATCCTCGACGCCGTGGCCAGCGGCCGGCTCGCGGCCGACCGGATCGCCGAGGCGGCACAGCGTGTGCGCCGGCTCGGCGCTGACACCAACGCGGCCATCGGCGCGGCCGTGCCCGTCGGCGAACCGTCGTACGACCTCGAGCGCATCGTCGGGTCCTTCGACCTCGCCGACCGGGCAGGCGCCTGGATCTCCGCCGAGGATGGGCCGTTCACCGTGGTCCGCATCGATACGGTGGCGAACATCGCCGTCGGCGTCGCACCTTGGGGGCCGTTCACCGGCGCATCCGACGACTCACCCTGGGCGACGGCGCTCCGGCTGTCGGCCGCCGAACCGACGCTGCCTGAGATCCCCGGGCCCGTCGTCGTGGTCGGCAAGGACATCCACCGGTACGCTTTCGCCTGCGAGGCCATCGACAAGCTCCGCAGGAACAGGTCGGACGTGCTCGTCATCGACATGGGCTGGCCGTCCGACGATCGCGCGTACGCCGACATCGCCACCTTCGGGGCATCCCGTCTCCTCGGCGCCGCCGTGCTCAGCCTCCTCGACGGGCGGGGCCGCGGATGAGACTCGGAATCGACATCGGCGGCACGAAGACCGCCGCGATCGCGATGGACTCGGACGGTCGCCTCAGCGAACAGGTGCGGATGCCGACGGGCTTCGGAGGAGGGGCCGTGATCGAGACGGCCGTCGACGCCGTCCGGCAGGTCGTCGCGCTGTCCGGCATCCCGATCGAGCAGCTCCGATCGATCGGCATCGGCATCCCGGGTGCCGTCGACTCCGCGACCGGGCGGGTGAGCCATGCCGTCAACCTCGGCGTCGAGGACCTGGAGCTCGGGCGGACACTCATCGAACGGCTCGGCGTCTCGGTGCGGGTCGAGAACGACGTGAAGGCGGCGGCGATCGGCGCCCACCACCTCCTGACCGAGACGGGGACGGCCGACGGGTTCGATTCGATGGCCTACCTCAACCTCGGAACCGGTCTCGCGGCCGGGATCGTGCAGGGCGGCAGACTGCTGCGCGGCGGCCACGGCATCGCGGGCGAGATCGGGCACATCCCGGTCGATCCGAACGGCGCACTGTGCAGCTGCGGCCAGTTCGGCTGCGTGGAGACCATCGCATCCGGATCGGCCATCGCCCGTATGTGGCCCACCGAGGACCCCCTCCCGGCCCGCGCACTGTTCGAGGCGGCAGCCTCCGGCGACCCGGCGGCGCTCGCCGTTCAGCAGCGGTTCTTCGACGGGGTGTCAGCGGCCGTCCGCATCCTCGTCCTCACGACCGATGTCGACGCGGTCGTCATCGGCGGCGGTCTCAGCTCCCTCGGGACGCCGCTGCTCTCCGGCGTCTGCGCCGCGCTCGAGCGCGCGGCCGCATCGTCGCCCTTCCTCGCATCGCTCGACCTCACCGAGCGGGTGCACATCATCCCCCTCGGCTTCCCGGCAGCCGCCGTCGGAGCCGCACTCACCGGAGTCGCGCATGGCTGAAGTCGTCATCGTCCCCGGCGCCGATCAGGCCGGCGCCCTCGTCGCCGACGCGATCGTCGCCCTCATCAACCGCAGGCCGGATGCCGTCCTCGGCCTCGCGACGGGATCGACGCCGCTCACGACCTATCGAGCCCTCGCGGAGCGCATCCGCACCGACGGCGTCGACGTGAGCGCCGTGCGCGGATTCGCCCTCGACGAGTACGTCGGGCTCCCGGTGGACCACCCCGAGAGCTACCACAGCGTCATCCGCCGAGAGGTCGTCGAGCCGCTCGGCCTCGACCCGGCGCGGATCCAGGTGCCCAACGGCGATCCCTCGGGGATCCTCACGTCCGGCGACGAGTACGAGGCGGCCATCCGGGCGGCCGGCGGGGTCGACCTGCAGATCCTCGGGATCGGAACGACCGGTCACATCGGCTTCAACGAACCCGGCTCGTCCCTCGCGTCGACCACGCGCTGGAAGACCCTCACCGAGCAGACCCGCCGCGACAACGCGCGCTTCTTCGATTCCGTCGACGACGTGCCGACGCACTGCATCACGCAGGGTCTCGGCACCATCATGCGCGCGCGGCACCTCGTGCTGCTCGCCTTCGGGTCCGGCAAGGCCGAGGCCGTGGCCGAGGCGCTCGAGGGGCCCGTCTCGGCGAGCCACCCGGGGTCGGCGGTGCAGTTGCACCCCCACGTGACCGTCGTCATCGACGAGGCGGCTGCCGCGGCGCTCGGCAACACCGACTACTACCGTCACGCGTGGGCGCTGCGTCCTGCGGGGGTACCGCTGTAGCGAGGGGTCGCGCCGGTCGCTGCTAGCGCAGTGCCGCGCCGTTCGCCCAGACGGCCTGAACGATGACGTCGGCGTCGAGCATGACCGCATCGGCGGCGTGACCCGGTGCCAGCAGTCCCAGGTCGGCGGAGCGGCCCATGACACGCGCGGGAGTCGACGTGAGGGCGGCGACGGCCGCCACCGGGTCGATGCCGGCGAGGTGGATCGCGTTCCGCAAGGCGGCGTCCATCGTGAGGGTGGATCCGGCGATGGAGTCGCCGTGGGTGAGGCGCGCGACGCCGTTGCTCACGGTGACCTCGAGGGAGCCGAGTTCGTAGGTGCCGTCCGCCGCCCCGGCAGCCGCCATGGCATCCGTGATGAGGGCGATCCGTCCGGGCGCCGCCCGGAAGGCGAGCCTGGCGACGTCGGGGTGCACGTGCACGCCGTCCAGCACGAGCTCGAGGCTCACGCGATCGTCCTCGAACGCTGCGATGATCGGCCCCGGGGCACGGTGATGGATGCCGGGCATCGCGTTGAACGCGTGGGTCACGAGCGTGGCGCCGAGGTCGAAGGCTGCTCGGGCCTCGTCGTCGGTGGCGTTCGTGTGCCCGACCGCGACGATGACGCCCGCCGCCACGAACTCCGACACGGCGACGAGGCCGCCGTCGAGCTCCGGAGCGATCGTGACCTGCCGGAGCGTGCCGCGCGCCGCCTCGACGAGTGCGGCGACGGTGGCGGAGTCGGGAGACCGGAGGAGGGCGGGGTCGTGCGCACCGCGGTGCGAGTCGGCGAGGAACGGGCCCTCGAGGTGGGAGCCGAGGATGAGCGGGTCGGATGCCGCGAGGTCGGCGATGACCGAGAGGCTCGTGGAGAGGGCATCGATCGGGTTGGTCACCAGGCTCAGCACGGAGCGGGTCGTGCCGTGGGCGCGGTGCACGGCGAGTGCTGACAGGATCCCGTCCGCGTCGTGATCGAAGTCGCTGCCTCCCGCGCCGTGGCCGTGCAGGTCGATGAACCCGGGCGTGAGCCACGCACCGGCGGCGTCGTGGACGGCGGCGGGGTCCGCGGAGGCGGCGGCGGCCCGCCATCCGTCTCCCGTGCCGGTCGACGTGATGCGCTCGCCGGCGGCGGCGAACCAGAAGTCGTCCACGATCCCGTCGGCGTCGAGCTTGCGCGCCCCGTGGACGACGAGCGTCACGAGACCTCCTTGCGGCCGTTGATGATGCCGGACACCGTGGCGACGACGGCGAAGACGCCGGCGACGATCGGCTGGCCGAGGTCCCACCAGGCGAGGGCGGCCGCGCCCATCACGAAGATCTCGACGATCGCCTTGCCGAACGCGTCCATGTGGAACACCGCCTTGGGGGAGCGGAACAGCCCCCAGAGCACGATCGCGATCACGGGAGCGGCGATGCCGATGAGCACGCCGGGCCACGGCAACGGCCAGGCGGTGAACCCCCAGATGCCGAGGGTGACGATGGCGAAGATCTCGAGCAGGAATCGGACGACGTCGTTGGGGCTGACCCGGTACTGCTCCTGCGCTTCACTCACCCGTCGAGTTTACCGGGGCGGTCAGCGGAAGATGATCGTGCGGGCGCCGTCGCGCAGGACGCGCCGCTCGGCGAACCACTTCACCGCCTGGCTGAGGGTACGGCTCTCCTCGTCCTGGCCGATGGCGACGAGTTCCCCGGGACTCCGGGAGTGGTCGACGCGCACCACGTTCTGCTCGATGATCGGACCCTCGTCGAGATCGCTCGTGACGAAATGCGCTGTCGCACCGATGAGCTTCACGCCGCGGGCGTGCGCCTGCTTGTACGGGTTCGCGCCCTTGAAGCCGGGGAGGAAGGAGTGGTGGATGTTGATGGCCATGCCGTCGAGGCGCGCGCACAGCTCCGGGGTGAGGATCTGCATGTAGCGCGCGAGCACCACGAGCTCGATGTCGTGCTCCTCGACGGCGCGGATGACGCGCTCCTCGAAGGCGTGCTTGCTCGTCGCGTCCGTCACGGGCAGCGACTCGAACGGCACCCCGTAGAACCCGGCGAGGTCGCGCAGCGTCGAGTGGTTGGAGAGCACCAGCGGGATGTCGAGCGGGAGCTGTCCAGCGCGCTGCCGGAACAGCAGGTCGTTGACGCAGTGGGCTGCCGTGGACGCGAGCACGAGGGTGCGCAGCGGGCGGCCGACGATGTCGATGTGGGCGCTCATGCCGTAGCGCGCGATCACGGGCGCGAGCGCAGCCTCGAACTCCGCCCGATCCGCCGTCGACTCGACCTGCAGGCGGATGAAGAAGCGTCCGGTGTCGGCGCTGGAGAACTGCTGGCTCTCGGTGATGTTGCCCCGAGCGGCGACGATCGCCCCGCTGACGGCGTGGACGATGCCCGGCTGGTCGGGGCAGCTGACGGTGATGACCCAGTGGTGATGCGAAGACGGATGCGGCACGGCGGCGTCGAAGTCCATCCGCTCAGCCTAAACGGTGGCCGGGCTCGGCTAGACTCGACGGCGGTCGTGGTGTCCACCCGGCCCTGGGCGCGCACATGAGCGCGTAGTCGACCCGCAGGCGCCTTCGTCGCCGCGGGGAACGCCTGTCGGAGACGCTTCCATGTCCACGACCGCACCGTCATCCGCGAGCGCCACCCGATTCCCGTGGCTGGGCCTCATCGTGCTCGCCGCCGCCGTCTTCCTGTCGGTGACCGGAGAGATGCTCCCCACGGGCCTGCTGCCCGACATGAGCGTCGACCTCGGGGTGTCCGAGCCGCTCGTCGGCCTGCTCGTCACCTTCTTCGCCTTCACGGTGGTGCTCACGAGCGCACCGCTCACCGCGCTCACGCGCCGCCTGCCCCGGCATGCCCTCCTCGTGGCCGCGATCGTCGTCCTCGGGCTCGCGAACGTGTTCACCTCCATCGCGCCGACCTACGAGGTGGTCGTCGCCTCGCGCATCCTCGGCGGACTCGCGCACGGCCTGTTCTGGTCCATCGTCGGCGCCTACGCCGGCCACCTCGTGCCGAAGGAGCAGATCGGCCGGGCGGTGTCGATCACGCTGGGCGGTGGAACGCTGGCGTTCGTGTTCGGGGTCCCGCTCGGGACGGCGCTCGGGCACGCGGTCGGCTGGCGTCTCGCGTTCGCGATCGTCGGGGGCCTCGGGCTGCTGAGCGCCCTCCTCGTCTGGCGCTTCCTGCCCGTCGTGCATCGGAAGGAGCCTGGCGCGCAGACGGCATCCGTCCCAGCAATGAAGGACCGCTCCGTGCCGGCGGTCGTCATCGTGTGCGTCGTCACGGCGATCACGATGGTGGGCCACTACGCCTTCTACACCTACATCGCACCGTTCTTCATCCAGATCGTCGGAACGGACTCCGGCGCGATCAGCCCGCTGCTGTTCCTCGCGGGCATCTGCGGCTTCGTCGGCCTCGTCATCGCGGGAGCCGTGTTCGGGAAGCATCCGACGCGCGGCCTCCTGATCGCGCTGAGCGTGATCGCCGTCTCCGTCGCCGCGATGGGCGCACTGTCCGGGAACTGGGTCGCGACGGTGATCGCCTTCATCATCTGGAGCATCGCCTTCGGCATGCTGCCGCCGCTGCTCCAGACCCGACTGCTGCACGCGGCATCCGCTCGCATCCGGGACGCGGCCAGCGCGTTCTACACGACCGCGTTCAACATCGGCATCGGCGGGGGAGCGCTCCTCGGGGCACTGCTCTACGACGCGCTCGGCATCGGCTCCCTGCCGTGGGTGGACGCGGGGATCGTGGTCGTGGCACTCGTGATCGTGGTGGTGACGAGCTACTCACGCCGCCCCGCTCAGGCGACGATCACCTCGTAGCCACGGTCGAGC
>JBEVEO010000287.1:0-7186 GCA_040512695.1 Leifsonia sp.
AGGATCTCGATGGTCGTGGACTTCCCAGCGCCGTTGGGGCCGAGGAGCGCGAAGGTCTCTCCGCGCAGGATGTCGAAGCTCACCCCGTCGATGGCGGGGGTGTGCCCGTAGAGCTTGCGGAGGTCTCGCACCCGCACGACGGTGTCTTCTTCGGTCATGGCTTCACCCTGCCAGCCCTCGCCGCGCGACGGCAGCCCCTGCCCGGATGATTCCGCGCATCCACCGGTCGATGGATGCGCGGACGTTCAGAGGGCGTTCCGGCGGCGCTCGAGGTAGCGCCGTTCCGGTCCGTCGGGGGCCAGCGCGATGGCGGAGTCGTAGCGCTCGGCCGCTGCAACGGCCCGGCCGAGGCGCCGCAGGAAGTCGGCCTGCGCCGCCGGCAGCAGGTAGTAGCCGTCGAGCGCTCCCGTGGCCGCGACCGCGTCGACCGCGGCGAGACCGGCCTGCGGGCCATCAGCCATGCCCCGCGCGATCGCCGCGTTCAACGCCACGACCGGAGACGGATCGATCGCCGCGAGGGCCTCGTAGAGCGCCACGACGGCGCCGAAGTCGGTGTCAGCGGGTGCGGCGGCGACGGCGTGGACCGCGGCGATCCGCGCCAGCAGGACGTAGCGGTCGGCATCGGCCGGTGCATCACCGGATGCCGGGGCCCCGGCCGGCGGCTTCGCGCGCGTCGCGCCGGCCAGGACCGCGAGGCCGCGCGCGATTCCCCGACCGTCCCACAGCGACCGGTCCTGATCCTCGAGCGGCACGAGCTCGCCGTCGGCATCCATCCGCCCGGCACGGCGCGCGTGCTGCAGCAGCATGAGGGCGAGCAATCCGGAGGCGGACGGCTCGTTCGGGAGCAGGTCGACGAGCACCCCTCCCACTCGGATGGCCTCGAGCGAGAGCCCCTCGTCGTGGGCGGCGTCGTCCGTGAGGGTGTAGCCGGCGTTGAAGACGAGGTAGAGCACCGCGAGCACCCCGGCGAGCCGTTCCGGCAGGAGCTCGGCCGGCGGCACGCGATACGGGATGCCGGCGTTCATGATCTTGCGCTTGGCCCGCACCAGCCGCTGCGCCATGGTCGGTTCCGGAACGAGGAACGCCCGCGCGATCTCCGGCGTGGTGAGGCCGGCGACGGTGCGGAGGGTCAGTGCGACCCGCGCCTCGAGAGCGAGCGCCGGGTGGCAGCAGGTGAAGATCAGCCGCAGCCGGTCGTCGTCGATCTCCTGCTCGGCGCCCTGCCGGCCGAGTTCGTCCATGACGGCCACCTCCTGCAGCTTCCTCGACTCGTTCGCCCTGCGACGGATGCGGTCGAGGGCTCCGTTGCGCGCCACCGTCGTGATCCAGGCGCCGGGGTTGCGCGGCACGCCGTCGCGCGGCCAGCGCTCCAGAGCCGTGGCGAATGCGTCCTGCGCAGAGTCCTCGGCGAGCGACCAGTCGCCCGTGATGCGGATGAGGGAGGCGACGACGCGCGACCATTCGGCCGCGTGCGTCTGCGCGATCGCGACGGACACCTCCGCGGCGCTCGCCCCGGCATCCGTCGGCGCGTGCGCCGCCGCCTCCGTCGTCATTCGATCGGCGATCCGTCCGGCGCCGAGAGGGCGCGCACCTCGATGCGACCGAAGCGGGCCATGGCATGGGTGCGTGCGATGGCGATCGCCTCGTCGAGGTCGGTGCAGCGCAGGATGGCGAACCCCGCGATCCACTCCTTCGATTCCGTGAACGGACCGTCGGTGATGATCGTCTGTCCGCCGCGGACCCGGATCGTCGTCGCCTCATCGGCGGGGCGCAGCCGCTCCTTGGCGAGCATGATGCCCCGCGCCTCCAGGTCGGCGTCCCATGCGGCGAAGTCGTCGTCCGCCTCGACATACGGTTCGCCATCGGGGTCGACGACCACGAACATGGCGTACTGCATCAGGACTCCGGCTCGAACGGCCAGAAGGCGCGCACCTCGATGCGGCCGAACCGCGCCATGGGGTGGCGGCCGGCGATGTCGACGGCCTCATCGATGGTCTCGCACTCGAGGATGTCGAATCCGGCGATCCACTCCTTCGATTCGGTGAACGGACCGTCGGTCACGAGCCTCTCGCCGCCGCGGATGCGCACCAGCTTCGCCTCCTCCGGCGGGCGGAGGCGGTCGCCCGTTGCACGCTTGCCGCGGGCGTCGACCTCCGTCACCCATTCCTCGATGTTGTCCTGCGCCGGGTCGTACGGTTCGGCCTCCGGGTCGGTGGCCACGAACAGCATGTACTGCATCGTCGTTCTCCTGCTTCCGCTCGTCATCGCTCGTGCGTGCGACCTTTCGTCACGCTACGTCAGTACGACGAACAGCGGAACAGCGGAATCGACATGTGCGCCGAAATCGTCGACGTGCGTTCAGAACGGCAGGACGAGCATCACGCCGAGCACGATCATGACGGCCGCGATCGCGCCGTCGAGGATGCGCCAGGCGCGTGGCGACCGCAGCACGCGGCCCAGGTGACGTGCGCCCAGGCCGAGGGCGGAGAACCAGACGGCGCTCGCCGCCATCGCGCCGGCCGCGAACCACCAGCGATCGGCGCCGTAGCTGTTCGCCACGGAGCCCAGCAGGAAGAGCGTGTCGAGGTACACGTGGGGATTCAGCCAGGTGAGGGCCATGGTGGTCGCGGCCACCGCGGCGACGGTCGGACCCGGCCGCAGGGCGGGGGTCGTCCGGGTGGTCGTGGTGACGGCTCCGATGCCGGGCTCGTCCGCATCCGGCATCCGGCCCGGATCGCGCGGGTCGGCATCCGTCGCCTCGGCGACCAGGCCGCCCTCGCCGGTGAGCGCCCGCCGCGCCGCGAGCACCCCGTACGTGACGAGGAAGACCGCTCCGGCCCAGCGCACCACGACGACGAGCCACGGCACGTGCTGCAGGGCCGCCCCGATGCCGCTGACCCCGACCGCGATGAGGACGGCGTCGGATGCGGCGCAGATGGTGATGACGAGCAGCACGTGCTCCCGACGCATGCCCTGGCGCAGCACGTAGAGGTTCTGGGCCCCGATCGCGATGATGAGCGAGAAGCCGACGCCGAGGCCGGCGAGCAGGGGGAGCGAGGGGAGCATGGACCCGACGCTACGCGCGAGTTCCAGATCAATCCAGCTCAACATTCTGCAGGTGCATTAGCGTTGCTTCACATGGAGATCCCCCTCGATCTGGCCAGGACCCTGCTCGCGGTCGTCGACGCCGGCACGCTCGACGCGGCCGCGCGCGCGTTGAACATCACGCCGTCGGCGGTCAGCCAGCGCATCAAGGCCATCGAACAGCAGCTGGGCAGGGTCCTCCTGGTGCGCTCGAAGCCCGTGCGCCCGACGGATGCCGGCGCGGCCGTCGTGCGGCTCGCCCGGCAGACGGCGCTGCTCGAGCACGACGCGCGCGCGTCCATCGGCCTCGACGATGCCGAGGTGACGTCGATACCGCTCGCCGTCAACGCCGACAGCCTGTCCACCTGGATCCTGCCCGCTCTCGCCCGGGTGTCGGCATCCGCTCCGGTGGTCTTCGAACTGCACAGGGAGGATCAGGACTACACGGCGGAACTGCTCGAGACGGGCGCCGTGATGGCGGCCGTCACCTCCCGGGAGGCTCCGGTGGCCGGCTGCACGTCGAGCAGGCTCGGAGCGATGCGCTATGTCGCCGTCGCGTCGCCCGACTTCCGCGACCGCTGGCTGCCGGGGCGACCGGACGCCGCGGCGTACGCGGCGGCCCCGTCGGTCTACTTCGACCGGCGCGACGATCTGCAGGCCCTCGCGCTGCGCGACTACGGCGTCGCAGGCACGCCGCCCCTGCACTTCGTGCCCGCATCGAACGACTTCGCCAGGGCCGTGCTCCTCGGCATGGGCTGGGGGATGCTGCCCGAGGCCCAGTGCGGTGCCGAGCTCGAGCGCGGCGAGCTCGTGCGGCTGACCCCGCACCGCCACATCGACGTCCCGCTGTACTGGCAGCAGTGGAATCTGCGCTCGCCGCTGCTCTCGCGGGTGGCCGACGAGGTGGAGGCCGAGGCGCGCGCAGCGCTGCGGCGCTGACGGCCGACACGAATGCAGGACCAGACGCGACACGGGTGCGCCATGCGCTCGAGTCGCGTCTGGTCCTGCATTCCGGATGCCTAGGCGGCGACCGCGGAGGCGACCGGCGCGGGGATGCGCGCGGATCCCCGTCGGATGACGGTGATGCCGAGCAGCACCAGCCACACGCTCCAGAGCACGTAGCCGGCGAAGTTCGCGGCATCGGCGCCCGGCACGTCGAGCGGCACGAGCACCCCCGACAGGATGAGGGCCGCCGAGACGAGACCGAGAGCGGAGAGGAGGCGGCCGATCGCACCGGTGCGGTGGAGCACGATGACGACGAGGACGGTCCAGGCGGCTGTGAACAGATAGCCGAGCGTCTCGCCGATCGACTGTCCGAGCACGGCGTTGATGGTGGAGAACCGGTCGGCGATCGCGGCCTGCTCCGACGGGGACGCCGTCCCCATCGCCGTGGCCAGGAACGGAACGATGAGCGGCCAGCGCACCAGGCCGACCACCTGCACGATCGCGGCCGCGACGCCGACGACGGCCGCAGACGTGCCGAGCCTGCCGCTCGGGAACTCGTGCGCGATCCGGATGGCGATCGGCGCCATCATGGCCGCCCCGGCTGCGAGGAGCGTGAAGCCGGCACCGATGACGAAGGGGTCGGCGGCGAATCGCGCGAGGACCTCGGCGGCGGGGCGCTGCAGGATGTCGGGGTAGTCGAACACGACGCCGAGGAGCGTGAACGCGACGTTCACGACCACGGCGCTCACGATCAGCAGCAGTCCGGTGACGGTGGTCTTCTTCATGATCCCTGTCCTATCTCTGTACGGCGTCCAAAAATGTGGATGCGCTAAGACTGCACGGTGTACAGTGATGTTGTCAAGAGGAGATCTTCATGGGGGATGCCAGACGCCGACCGGGGCCGGAGCGGGCCTTCACCGATGCGCAGGTCGTGACGGTCGCGTTGGAACTGCTCGACGAGAGCGGGGCGGACGCCGTGTCGATCCGGCGGATCGCAGCGCGCATGGGCGTCGCGCCGAACGCGATCTACACCTACTTCCCCGACAAGGCCGCCCTGCTGCGCGCCGTCGTCGACCGCCTCATCGGCGAGAGCGATGCCGGGGTGCTCGCGTCGACCGAGCTGTCGTGGCGGGAGCGGTTCCGCCGGATCGCCATCGACATCCGGAGCACCCTGCTCGCCCATCCCGGGTCGGCGGCGCTGCTCATGAGCTCGCCGATCGACGGACTCAACTCCCTCGCGCTCGGCGAGGCGATGCTCGGTGTGCTGGCCGAGGCCGGGCTGGACGCCGATGACGCTGCGCGGGCCTCCTACGCGATCATCGTCTACGTGCTCGGAGCCGTCGCACTCGAGGCGGCCGAGCTCGACCAGTCCGTCGCCGCTGCGCCGGAGGAGGAGCGGATCGCCGCCAGGCGGACGGCCTTCGACACGGTGCCTGCCGAGTACTTCCCGCTCACCGCTGCCGGCGCAGCCGTCATGTCGGCGTACATCGGCACCGACCAGTTCCTCTGGGGCCTGGACCGACTGCTCGACGGACTGGCCGTCCGGCGCTGACCGCAGCACGAACTGCGCCGCGTCGGGCGTGGACCCCGTGCGGTCCGCTGCGAGCGGTGACCGCTACCCGAACAGTCGCTGCAGGCGCTGCACACCCTCGAGCAGCGGCTCGTCTCCGAGTGCGTAGCTGAGGCGGAGGAAGCCGCTCGGACCGAAGGCCTCTCCGGGGACCACGGCGACCTCGGCCTTCTCGAGGATGAGGTCGGCGAGCTCGAGCGATGTGGTCGGCGTGACGCCGGCCCATTCGCGGCCGAGCAGGCCCGTCACATCCGGGTACACGTAGAAGGCGCCCTCGGGTGTCGGGGTCACGATGCCCGGGATGCGGTTGAGTTCGGCGACGATCGTCCTCCGTCGGCGGTCGAAGGCCTGGCGCATCGTCTCGACGGCGTCCTGCGGGCCGGTGAGCGCCTCGATGGCTGCGCGCTGCGAGATGTTCGAGACGTTCGACGACAGGTGGGACTGCAGGTTCGCTGCCCCCTTGATGGCGTCGGCGGGGCCGACCATCCAGCCCAGTCGCCATCCGGTCATGGCATAGGTCTTCGCGACGCCGTTCACGAGGATGGTGCGGTCGGCGAGTGCCGGAACCGCGTCGACGATCGACACGGCCTTCACGCCGTCGTAGACGAGGTTCTGGTAGATCTCGTCGGTGATGACCCAGAGGCCGTTGGCCTCGGCCCACTCGCCGATCGCCGTGGTCTGCTCCGGCGAGTAGACGGCACCGGTCGGGTTCGACGGCGAGACGAACAGCAGCACCTTCGTGCGGGGGGTGCGGGCGGCCTCGAGCTGCTCCACCGTGACGAGGTAGCCCTGGTCGCTACCGGCGAAGACGTCCACCTGCACGCCGCCGGCCAGCTTGATGGCCTCGGGATAGGTGGTCCAGTACGGGGTCGGCACGAGGACCTCGTCGCCCGGGTCGAGCAGCGTCTGGAAGGCCTGGTAGACCGCCTGCTTGCCACCGTTGGTGACGATGACCTGGCTGAGGGACACCTCGAGGCCGGAGTCGCGCAGCGTCTTCGCGGCGATGGCCTCGCGCAGTTCCGGCAGACCGGCCGCCGGCGTGTACCGGTAGTTCCTCGGGTCGTGGACGGCGGCGATGGCCGCCTCCACGATGTGCTCGGGCGTGGCGAAGTCGGGCTCACCGGCCGCATAGCTGATGACGGGACGTCCGGCGGCCTGCAGGGCCTTCGCCTTGGCATCGACCTTGAGGGTCGCGGATTCGGCGATCGCGGAGATTCGTGCGGAGATTCGACGTTGTTCGGCCACTCGTCCAGCCTAACGTCGCGGCCCCTCCGCTCGCAGGCTGTCACGCCCGTCCGGCGCCGTCCGGCCGGTTTTACTCTGCCGTCCGTGTCGCATACACTGGACGAGGTTGTTGAATTCAGCCAAGCTTTTCTGCGCCCATTTTCATCGGTTCCGATGGAGGGGGTCGGATCGGCCGCAGGATTCGACACTCCGTGTCATCCAGACGGATGCATAGGGCGGTGGCTCAATTGGTAGAGCAGCGGTCTCCAAAACCGCAGGTTGCAGGTTCAAGTCCTGTCCGCCCTGCAAGTCGGTGCTGACGTACCGGCCCACGAAAGGTGTAACTGAGGTGGCCCGAAAAGT
>JBEVEO010000225.1:0-7699 GCA_040512695.1 Leifsonia sp.
TCGTCGTGCCCTCCTGGAGGATGTCGAACGGTCGGTCTCCGAGGCCGGCCGACTCGCGCTCAGCCGTGATCCAGGCGATGGCCTCCACGGCGATCTCGGGAGTGTAGAGCCTCTGCTGCTCGTCGGGGCCTGCGGTGCCGGCACCCGGCGGGGCGTAGTTGGGGATCCAGCCGTCGTAGCGGGCCACCCGGCGCATCGACCGCGGGCGTGGCCACACGCCGACCACCCAGACCGGCGGTCGCGGCCGCTGCACGGTGGGCGGCGGGAGCATCAGCTCGGTGCGGCTGGCCCGGTAGTGCTCGCCCTCGTACGCGAACGGTTCTCCGCGCCAGAGGTCGTGCAGGAGGTCGAGGCTCTCGTCGAGGAGTTCGGCCCTGACCCTGCGACCGGGATCGTCCTCGAAGATCCAGAATCGCGGTTCGGCCTCCTCGGAGACGCCGAGACCGACCGAGAGGATGACGCGCCCGCCCGACAGGCGATCGACGGTCATGCTCTGCCCTGCCAGCTCCCACGGCCGGCGGCGGGGCACCGGGGTGAGCATCGTGCCCAGGCGGATGCGCTCGGTGACGACGGACGCCGCCGCGAGGGTCGACCACGGATCGGTGGACCAGATGCCCTCCCAGACGAAGAATCCGTCCCAGCCGGACTGTTCGGCCAGCGCCGCCAGCTCGACCGCCAGGTTCGGATCGCTGCCGGGGAAGATGAACCCGTACTTCATGGCAACGACGCTACCCGTGACCACCGACGTGCACACCGTCAAGCCCCTGTGCCCCGGCGTCCGACCGTCGTAGCGTCGTAGCGTCGAACATCGAACGGAGGAGCGCTGATGCCGGGATCGAGGAATTCCAGCCTGAAGGATCCGGAGCTCTACGAGGAGCTCCGCGATGACGGTGCGTCGAAGGAGAAGGCCGCACGCATCTCGAACGCGGCAGCTCGCGACGGCCGCGCCGCCGTCGGCCGCCGCGGCGGCGGATCCGGCGACTACGACGACTGGAAGGTCGACGAGCTCCGCAAGCGCGCGAAGGAGCTCGGCCTGAGCGGCTACTCGGGCAAGAGGAAGAGCGAGCTCATCAGCATTCTCCGCGATCATTGACGGGAACTCCGGTACGCTCGCGGAACGGAAAGCCCAGCGGATCCGACAGGAGTGCAGTGACCGACCTCACCAACGGCGACGACCAGGTCGACGGCCGTACCGAGACAGCTACGGAGCGCGCCGACCGCAACTGGAACGAACTGCTGCAGGAGTTCCGGGTCATGCAGACGGGCACGCAGATCCTCGCCGGCTTCCTCCTCACGCTCCCGTTCCAGCAGAGGTTCGAGGAGCTGAGCAGCTTCGACGTCGGCATCTACCTGAGTCTCGTGATCGGGGCGGTGCTGCTCACGGTCCTGGCCCTCACTCCCGTGAGCCTGCACCGGCTGCTGTTCCGGCGGCGGGCCAAGCCCACCCTCGTGAGCGCCGGGAGCCGCATCCTCATGTTCTGCCTGATCGCGAGCGGCCTGCTCTTCGCCGGCATCGCCCTGTTCCTGTTCGACTTCCTGCTGTCGAGCCCTGCCGGCTGGATCGCAGGCGGCGTGGTCGCGCTCGGCGCACTCACGCTCTGGGTGGGCCTTCCGCTCTACCTGCGCTCCCGCCATCCGGAGGCCGGGGCGCAGCGCTGACCGCCACGCGGCGGATGCGGAGGGCGTGGCGATCCTGCGGCTGCGATTCGACCGTCTCCAGTCGTCGTCAGGCGGCAGTCGTCAGTCGGCGGGGCGGCCGGGTCGCACGGCGGCGGTGTCCGCGATGTCGATGCGGGTGGTCCCGTCGGGAGTCTCCTCGACCTCGATCCGCGGCGCGGCGTCGGCCTCGGTGGACTTCGGTGCCCGGGTGAGTTCGTCGTGACGCTTCTCGTCGTCTGACATGTCGGCCATGCCTGAACCCTACGCCCAGGCTCGCCTGGCGGCTCAACCGGTGGTGGCGATCCTCTCGCCCGACGGTGAGATCGCCCACCAGATCCCGCCGACGCCCTGTCCGTTGACGTCCCCGGGGGCCGAGTCGCCTGCGTAGGTGTAGACCGGCCATCCGTCGATCGTCAGCTGCGTGCCGCCATCCGTTCCCGTGATCGTCCCGACCTCAGCGGTGACTCCCTCGACGCTCGGGGTGCCGGCCGTGGTCTCGACGGCCGGCCAGTTCGTGGCGCACTGGCCGGAGCAGGCGCTGGTGTCGGCGCCCTGGGTGTCGGTGTCGAAGACGTAGACGGTCATGCCGGTGGCGTCGACGACGATCGTCCCCAACGACGAGTCCGCAACGGCGAGGTCGGTGCCGGACGCCGACGATTCCTCCGACGCCGACGGTGACGACGACGAGGTGGTGTCGGAATCGGAGCCGTATCCCGATCTGCCCGACGTTCCTCCCGATCCGGAACACGCCGTCAGTGCGACGACCACGAGCGCTGCGCCCGTGAGAGCGCGCATGAGTTTCCTGGCCATGAGAGCCTTCTTCCTCCGCGGGGAACGAGATCCCCTACTGAGTAGAACGATCGGGAGGCCCGAATGGTTCACGGCACGAGGCGGATGCTGTCGCTCGCCGTGATCGAGTCGCCGCATGCGGCCGCTCGGTGCACGCCGGAGCGGCCGGAACCGGCGACTCGATGGAGGTGGCGGCACGGAAGACGCCTGTCTTCTGTTGTAGCGGGGGCGGGACTTGAACCCGCGACACCACGATTATGAGCCGTGTGCTCTAACCACCTGAGCTACCCCGCCGCGGACCTCGACGCACGATGTACGTCGGAGTCTGAGCCCCCTGTGGGAATCGGACCCACTACCTCTTCCTTACCAAGGAAGTGCTCTACCAATGAGCTAAGGGGGCCAAAGTGTGGGGGCTGATCAGCCTGCCCACGTTTTTGGCACCAGTAGAGAATAGCATCCGTCGGAGGCCTCGCCGACCGCGTGGCACCGCAGCACCGAGGCACCCGTCGGTCGCATCAGGCGATGGCGGCAGCCAGCCCGGGCAGCACCCATGCGCTGAACGACGGGCCGCTCCCCTGCAGCCTCAGTCCGGTGACGGATGCCGTGAGTCCGCCGTCTCCGAACGCCCTGGCGGCGTGCTCGGCCCCGAACACCGCGTGGGCGGGCAGGGTGATGTCGTGGTCGGCCCTGGCCGCGACGCAGAGCACCGCGCCGTCCGGCGCCTCGCGCACGTAGACGAGGACGTCGTCGTCGACGTGCAGCCAGCGCATGCCGCCCGCGGAGAGCGCGGCGTGCTCGCGACGCAGGGCGATGAGTGCTGCATAGAGCTCGATCCGCGACGCGATGGCCGGGGCATCCGCCTGGTCCCACGGCATGGGAGTGCGGGATGCCTCGCCGTCCTCGCCGGTGAGGCCGAACTCGTCGCCTGCGAAGACGACGGGGATGCCGGGCAGCGTCACCGAGAGGCCGAGCGCGACCGGGACGACGCCGGGGAGCGCGTGGGTGGCGAAGCGCGGGGTGTCGTGGGTGTCGAGCGCGTTCATGGCGCCCAGCCGGGTTCGCCACGGGAAGCCGGCGGCGAAGCGGGTGTGCGCCTCGACGAAGTCCCGGCCGGTGAAGGCAGGCACCATGCCGAGCGCGAACCCCAGGCCGCCGAACGCCTCGCTTCCCGGCACCTGCAGCCACGACCACAGCGGCCGGGTGAAGTTGGCGTAGGTCATGGCGCCGTGCCACGCGTCGCCCTGGAAGTCGCCTGCAGCGTCGTTCGTCGACGCGCCGAGCAGGATGGTGTCGTCGTTGACCTCGGCCATCGTGCGGCGGATGATGCGCCGCACGGCGGTGTTGTGGTCCTCGTCGAGGTATCGGCCGGTCATGTTGGCCACGTCGATGCGCCACCCGTCCAGTCCGTACGGGCGACGCAGCCACTTCGCGACGACGGAGCTCTCGCCCTCGATGAAGCGGCGACGGAGCTCGGTCGAGTTCCAGTTGAACTTCGGCAGGCTGGGCACGCCGAGCCAGGACACGTATGAGCGCCGGGACGATGCGACGGTGTCGGCGTAGCTCGCGTGCACGGCATCCACCGAGACGGCCGTCTCCCCGTCCGCGAGCCCGTCCTGCACGGCGTCGAGCCAGTAGTAGAACTCCGCCTCCTGCGATGACGGATCGCCCAGCGCGGCCTCGAACCACTCGTGGCCGTCGCCGGAGTGGTTCGACGTGAGGTCGCCGATCACGCGGATGCCCCGCGCGTGCGCAGCCTCGACGAGACGCACGAGGGCCTCGTCTCCGCCGAGGAGGGGGTCGACCTCGTCGAAGCTGGATGCGTCGTACCGGTGATTCGACCGCGCCGGGAAGACCGGCGTCAGGTACAGCAGGTTCACGCCCAGAGCGGCGAGGTGGTCGAGCTTCTCGCGCACGCCGTCGAGGTCTCCGCCGTAGAACTGCTTCGAACGGCCGGGCACCTCGGTGTCCACGGGATCACCCCATGCGGCCGGGATCGCCCAGTCGGGCGTCGGCCGATCGTCGGCGCCTGCGGAGCGGGCGAAACGGTCGGGGAACACCTGGTACAGCACCGACTCGGCCACCCAGCCGGGGACCGGGTCGCTCGCCACGAGCCGGAAGTCCTCGCTGTCGAGGGTCTCGACGTGGTGCAGGCCGCGCGCGTTCAGCCAGTGCTGGCGTCCGTCATCCGTCACGATGAGCCAGCGGTAGCCGTGCACCGGGTTCTCGACCTCGACGGCGGCCTCCCACCAGTCCCAGCCATCGGATGTGCCCACGATCGCGGCCTCGGCGAATCGCGGCTCGCGGTTGGGGTTCGACCGCACATGCACCGAGCGCACCGCACCGAACGCCTGCGGCACGCGCAGGCGCATCCTGACCTCGTCTCCGAGGGATGGGAACTGCACCTCTATATAGAGGAGCGATCCGTCGTGGTGGGGCACGAGCACGGCGTCATCCATTCTTCGACGTTAGCGCGGCGATGTTTCGGGCGCGTATGCAGGATGAGAGCCGACAGGCGTGCTCGTCGCACGCGAAGCGGCTCTCATCCTGCAGACGGACGCCTACTTGACCGCGCCGGCGGTGAGCCCGCCCACGATGTACTTCTGCAGGACCAGGAAGAGCACGACGACGGGCAGCGCCGCCATGATCGCCCCGGCCGAGAAGGCGCTCCAGTCCGCGTAGCGCGGGTTGGACACGAGCTTCACGAGGCCGACGGCGAGGGTCTGCTTCTCCGGGTCGATGAGGATCACGCTCGCGATGATGTAATCGCCGAAGGTGGCGATGAACGAGAGCAGGGCGACCACGGCGAGGATCGGTGCGACGAGGCGCAGGATGATCGTGAAGAAGATGCGCGCGTGACCGGCGCCGTCGATCTTCGCGGCCTCGTCGATGGACGCGGGCACGGTGTTGAAGAAGCCGTACATGAGGAAGGTGTTCACGCCGAGCGCACCGCCCAGGTACACCATGATGAGGCCGATGTGGGTGTTCAGGCCGATGGCCGGGAACAGGTCGCCGATCGAGCTGAGCAGCAGGAAGATCGCCACGACGGCGAGCATCTGCGGGAACATCTGCACGACCACGATGGTCACGAGCCCGAAGCGGCGTCCGGTGAAGCGCATCCGCGAGAACGAGTAGGCGGCGATGGCTCCCAGGAACACCGTCGCCAGCGCCGTGATGCTCGCGATGATGAGCGTGTTCACGTACCAGGGCACGTACGGGATCTGCGGATCGGTGAGGATGCGGGTGTAGCTGTCCAGCCCGAACGCCGTGAACAGGGCGTTCGACCCCGTGAGGGTGCCTTTCGGGTTGAGCGATGAGGAGAGCACGAACACCAACGGGAAGAGCGCGAAGACGCCCACCACGACGCCGACGAGGTGGCGCCATCCTGTGGCGCGGAACCAGCGTCCGAAGGAGAACGGACGGCGGCGGCCGCCGGGAACGTGATGCTCGATCCGGGCGGCGGCATCCGCTTCCAGGATCTGGCCTTCGACGAGGCCGACGTTGGTGCCGGGGATGGGAACCTGCGCAGTCATCAGTTGAGATCCTCCAGCGCCTTGGTCTTGCGGAAACTGAATATGGCGATGGCCGCCACGATGATGAAGATGATGATCGCGAAGGCGCTCGCCAGGCCGTAGTCACGGGTCTGGCCGGTGAAGGCGACCTTGTAGACCATCGAGATGAGGATGTCGCTGAAGCCGACGGGGATCGGGGCGTTCGGGTCGCGCGGACCGCCGTTGGTGAGCAGGTAGATGAGGTTGAAGTTGTTGAAGTTGAACGCGAACGATGCGATCAGCAGCGGCGCCAGGGTGACCAGCAGCAGCGGCAGCTTGATGAGCCGGAAGATGGCCCACGGCTTGGCGCCGTCCACGGATGCCGCTTCGGTGATGTCCTCGGGGATGGCCTGCAGTGCTCCCGTGCAGACGAGGAACATGTACGGGAAGCCGAGCCACAGGTTCACGATGAGGATCGACACCTTGGCCATCGTCGGGTCCGTCAGCCAGGGGATGGATGCCCCGCCGAGGAGCACCTGGTTGATGAACCCGAAGCTCTGGTTCATCATGCCGCCCCAGACCAGGGCCGTGAGGAACGCCGGGAAGGCGTACGGCAGGATCATGATGACGCGGTAGTACCGGCGGCCCTTCATCCGTGCGTCGTTGAAGACGATGGCGAGGAACAGGCCGAGGAAGAAGGTCGTGGCGACCGAGAGGATCGCGAACACGAAGGTCCAGATGGTCACGTAGATGAGCGGACCGCGGATGCTCTCGTCGGTGAACGCGCGCACGAAGTTGTCGAAGCCGACGTTGACCTGCCAGCCGGGGAGCAGTTCGGTGCCGTCCTCCGCGGTGAACGCCCCGGTTCCGATGTCGGAGTAGACGACGCCGGTGGTGGTGTCCGTCATGGTCTGCGCGGCCTCGTCGTACTCGAGCGTCGAGGTGTAGAGGTACGCCGAGCTGCCGTCCTGGGTGCGCAGCGCGCCGTCGTTCGGGTCGTCGGAGAACGGCACGGCGAGTGCGGTGATCTCGTCGGTGCGGGCGATCACGTCGGCGAAGTCCAGGCTCTCGGCGCCGGGGATGGCGACGGCGAGGTCGCCCTCCATGGTGGCGTCGGAGACCTCGTGCAGCGGCGTCTCGTTGTCGCCGACGCTGACGGTGCCGTCCGGGTCGGTCACGAGCATGCCGAGCTGGCCGCCCTGGTCGATGATCGTGACGGCGTACGTCGGCGAGTCGGGCACGCGCTCGAGGGCGGAGCTCATGAGCGAGGAGACGGCCTGCTCCTGCGTGCCGTTGTGGCCTGTGCCGTAGTTGGTGAACGCCACGTAGCCGGTGTAGACGAGCGTGAAGATCTGGAACACCACGAGGAACAGCACGCCGGGGGCCAGGTACTTCGCCGGCAGCTTCCGCGGCGAGAAGTAGATCCAGTTGAACAGGCCGGTCACGATCACGACGATCGCGGCGACGAGCCACTGCTCGTGGCCGATCAGGACGAACAGTGCGTACAGGGCGATCGCATCGACGATGCCGAGAAGCACGATCTTCAGCAGCAGCGTCTTCACACCCATCGATGCGGCCTCGGCGATGCGGGCCGCGCGCTTCTGGTTGCGGGTCGGCGGCGGTGTCGTCTCGACCGCGACGTCGTCGGTGGTGGTGCTCATTCTCGTCCTGCTCGCTCTCATCGCCCGGTGGCCCCGACTACGGGTGCGACCCGGTGGGGGTGGCCCCGCGGCAAAGCACCCGGGGGAGGGGGGGGTTAATGT
>JBEVEO010000063.1:0-15268 GCA_040512695.1 Leifsonia sp.
GGGGAGGGCGAGCTCGGGTGCCGGGGCTTCGACGCCGGCGTCGAGCAGCATCGTCTGGAGCAGGGCCAGCGAACCACGGGCCGGGACGGCCGACTCCCAGGCCGCGCGTGCGAGCGGACCCCGGTCGCGGCTGTCGCCGAGCAGTCCGGTCTCGTTCTCCACCTGGATCATGGCGACGGTATCGTCGGTGTCGGCTCGGTCGAGATGGCGCAGCAGGGCCTCGAATGCCGTCGCATCCGCCTCCCGCAGCTCCGGGCAGAACACCGAGAGCACGGGCTTGGGTGTCGCGCCGGCATAGCTGAACACCGGGACGCCCGACGTCTCGAGGACGGCCCGGGGAAAGCGCGTGTCATCGGCGCGAACCCAGCGCGGGGCATAGGTGGACGCCGCGTTCTTGAAGGCGCCGAACCAGAGCAGCACGAGCCGGAGGTCGTTGCGGCGCGCGTGATCGAGCATCGCATCCACGAGGGTGAAGTCGAGGACACCCTCCTCGGGTTCGGTGAGCGCCCAGCTGACCGGTGCGAAGACGGCGTTGCCGTTCAGGCGGCGCACGTGCGCGAACGAGGATGCGATCGCCTCCACCGAGGAGGACGAGGAATTGTGCACCTGGCCCCCGAGAAGCAGCGCCGGCCTCCCCGCACGTGGTGTCGTCATCGTCGTCCCTCCGTCGTCACGAGCAGCTCGACCGCCCGAGTGGTCTCGAGTGTGCTTCCGACGTGCAGGCGGAACAGCCCGGGCTCGACGACGAAGCGCGCCGGGGCGGCATCCGTCACCCAGAAGCCGAGCTGCTCCGCTCCGAGCTCGAACCGCACTGTCGCGGTCTCGCCGGCGTGGAGCGTGTGCCGCTCGAACGCGACGAGGCGTCTGACCGGCTGGGCGACGCTCGCCACGACGTCCTCGAGGTAGGCCTGGACCACCTCGTCGCCGCGCCGGGCCGACACGTTCGTGACGTCGACCGAGAGGGTGAAAGTCGCACCGCTCTCGAGTGCGGAGAGGGAGATCTGCTCGACGTCGAGCCGGGGAGCGCCCTGCGAGAACGTGGCATAGCCCGAACCGTGCCCGAACGTGAACTGCGGCCCCAGCTCGAGGTCGAGGTACTTGGAGGTGTACTTCTCGTGCACGTTGTCCGGTCCGTGCAGGCCGATGTCCTCGGCCGACTCGACGAGGGTGCCGCCGGTCGTCGCCGGTCGGCCCGTGCGCTCGTGCGCGTAGTACACCGGGACCTGGGCGGATGACCGGGGGAAGGACATCGGCAGGCGTCCGGCCGGCTCGGCGTCGCCGAGGAGGATGTCGACGATGGCCGCGGCGGCCTCGGTCCCGCCGTGCCAGGCCTCGACGACGGCCGGGGCATTGTCGATCCAGTCCGCCACCACGAGCGGCCGGCCGTTCTCGAGCACGACCGCGAACGGCGTTCCCGTCGCCGCGACCGCGCGGATGAGGTCCTCCTGGCGGCCGGGCAGGCGCAGGTCGCTGCGCGAGGCGGCCTCGCCCGAGAGCGAGCTCGGCTCGCCCGCGAAAACGAGCACGACGTCCACCTCTCCGGCCGCTGCGACGACGGCGGGGATGCCGCCCGTGTCCTCGCCGAGGAACCCGACGCCGGGTTCGACACGCACCTCGGCGCCGGGGAGGCGAGCGCGCATCTCATCGGCGATGCTTCCCGCAGGAGCCGCGAAGGACTGGGTCCAGGTGCCGAGGTGGTCCGTCGATTCGGCATAGGGACCCGTCAGCAGCACGCGTCGAGGGGTGCCGAGTGGAAGGGTGCCGTCATTCTTGAGCAACACGGCCGATCGCGCCGCTGCGGTGCGCACTCTGCGCCGCGCCTCGGGGGTCGGCTCGGTACGCTCGCCCGCCTCGGGAGTGAACGGATCATCGAACAGGCCGAGTGCCTCCTTGAGGGCCAGCACCCGGGTCACGGCATCGTCGATGCGAGCGGGGTCGATCCGTCGGGCCGTCAGCTCATCGGCGTCGAGGTCCGACGCCGCCCCGCCCATCTCGACGTCGAGGCCCGCGGCGTATGCCGACATCACGGCGTCCGCGAGGTCCGCGGCGACACCGTGGGGAATCAGGTTCCGCACGCCGTCGGCATCGCCGACGACGATTCCCGAGAAGCCCCACTCGCTCTTCAGCACCTCGGTCAGGAGACGCCGATGCGCGTGCATCGGCGTTCCCGCGACGGTGTTGAACGACGCCATGATCGAGGCGACACCCTCGGCGACCGCCGCCCGGAACGGCTCGAGGTGGACGTTCCGCAGGCGGTGCTCCGAGACATCGACGGTGTTGTAGTCGCGGCCGCCCTCGGGCTGGCCGTAGCCGACGTAGTGCTTCGCCGTCGCCGCGATGGCATCGGGGTTCGCGAGCGAGTCACCGTGGTAACCGCGCACCATGGCCCGGCCCAGCTCGGCGGTGAGATGCACGTCCTCACCGAAGCCCTCCACGACACGGCCCCAGCGCGGGTCGCGTGAGATGTCGACCATCGGCGAGAAGGTCCAGGTGACGCCGCCCGATCGAGCCTCGGCCGCCGCGAGTCCGGCGAGGTCCTGCACCAGTGCCCGGTCGAAGCTCGCCGCCTGCGCGAGCGGGACCGGCGCGATGGTGCGATGGCCATGGATGACGTCGAGCCCGACGAGGACGGGGATGCCCAGCCGGGTCTGCTCCCGTGCGACGCGTTGCAGTTCGTTGGTCGCGCCGGCCGAGCGCGGCCAGAACACCGAACCGATCCCTGCGCGCACGAGCGAAGCCGCATCGTCGAGGTCGGGCCGGAAGACGATCTGCAGCTGGCCGAGCTTCTCAGCCCAGGTCAGCTCCTGAAGCAGGCTCTTCACGCGGTCGCTCGGCACGGCCCGGTCCTTCTCGTCGATCACGCATGGTGGTGGGGTGAAACCGGCCGCAGCCCGAAGACCGAGGTCTCCGGGCTGCGGTTCGGTATGTCCGCCGGTCAGTTGCCCCAGGCGGCATCCATCTCGTCGAGGACCTGGTCGACCGTCTTCTGGCCGGTGAGCAGGCCCTGCACGCCGACACCGAGGGCGTCGTACACGGCCGGGTTCGGCCAGGTCGCGTTCGGCAGGCCGGTGTAGGCGCCGGACTCGAGCAGGCCGGCGATCGGCTGGTACACGGGGAGCAGGGTGTCTGCGCTCACTCCGGTGATCGGTACTGCGCCCGAGAGGTCGGCGTACTTCTGGGCCTGAGCGGGTTCGGCCGCCCAGTCGAGGAAGTCCTGGGCGGACGTCTTGGCCCCGTCTTCGGCCTTGGCGTTGATGGCCCAGGCGTAGTTCGCGGAGGCGAGAGTGAACGCGTCCTGGCCCTCGGCCGGCGGGAATGCCTGGATGTCGGTCTCGAGACCGGCTCCGGCGTTGATCGAGGTCGCGGCCGAGCCGGGAACCGCGGCGCTCAGCGACGTGCCCCCTCCGATGCCGTTCGTGATCGAGTCGAACGTGCCGCCTGCCGCGCCGTCCTGGAAGCAGCCGCCGTCGTTCATCGCGACGATGTCCTCGAGGGCCTGCTTCCAGCCGCTGTCGGCGAAGGTGACGTCACCGGCCGCGCGCTGCTCGTTCCAGTCGGGCGTCTCCTCGTAGACCCGCGTCGCCGCGACGATCTGGGCGAGGAGGCCGGTGTTGAAGGAGACGGAGCCGGCCAGGGCGGTGAAGCTCTTGCCGCCGTCGCGGGCGGTGGTGCACGCGTCGAGGAGGTCGTCGAACGTGGCCGGGAACTCGTCGATTCCGACCTCGCCGGCTGCGGCCGGGTTGTAGACGAAGCCGACGGGCGAGAGAGCGGTCGGCTGGCCGTAGACCTTGCCGTCGACCTCGTAGAGCGACTGGGTGCCCTCGGGGATGACGCTGGCGGAGGAGTCGTCGAGCGGCTCGAGGAAGCCGGCGTCGGCGAGCGTGATGACCGAGATCGGCTGGCCCGTTCCGGGGGAGAGGATCATGGCATCGGCGGCGTTACCCGCCTGCAGCTGCGTCGTGACCTGCGTGTTGTACGCGTCGGAGGGGTAGGGGATCACCTCGATCTCGGTGCCCGTCTTCTCGGTGTACTCGGTGGCCAGCTGTGCGTAGAAGTCGTCGGCGTCGTTCGCCTGGGCGACCATGAGCGAGAACCCGGAGGCGCCCTCGGTGCTGCCGCCGTCGCCGGAGGCTCCGGAACAGCCGGCGAGGATGAGGACTCCCGCGACGGGAGCCGCGAGGAGCGACCACCGGAGCGGCGTGGATGCGGGATGCTGTGGCATTTCGGACCTTTCGTGACGTCGTTGTCGCCAGCTGTGACGCTGGCTCGGCCGCTGGCCGCAGACTCAGCCTGACACACATTCGTTCGTTTCTGACATTAGTATTGATTATGTGGGGCAATAGTCCGGCTGATCCGGGCGAGCGCGGCCTCAGCGCGGGCTCGACTCCGCGATGATCGCCACGGGTCCGGCGAGACCGGCCGGCAGCGGGCGCGCCGTCGGTTCGAAGACGGACGTCATCGGAGCGAAGATCTCACCGGTGGGCCCGGATGCCTCCGCGATGAGGCGATTGCGCCACGGAGTGGCGACCTCGACCTCGAGGACGTTGTCGAGGCCGACGGCGGTGGTGACATCCACCCGGAACGGCGAGGTCCAGGCGACACCGCACTCCCGGCCGTTGACCGTCACCCGTGCGATGTCGCGCACCTGCCCGAGCTCGAGGATGAGCCGATCCCCCGCGAGTTGCGCCGCGCTCAGCGTGAACTCGAGCCGATACGTACCGACCCCCGAGAATCCTCGTGCCCGGTCGTCGAGCTCCGTCCAGAGTCGCGGATGCGGTGCGAGGGAGACGGACGGACGGTCGGGAAGCGTGAGCGCCCAGTCCCCCGCCAGGGGAATCGGCTCGGACCGGAGAGGTTCGGCGGGCGCGATGGATGATGGGACCACGAACACCGAGCCGAAGGGCTGCAGCGACACGGCGTACGCCGAACCGCGGCCGCCGGCCCCCGACGCCACCGGACGGAGCGGGACGGCGCTCACCTCCACGGGATCCCAGGCGATCAGGGGGGTGGGCTCGGCGACTTCGACGCGCAGCTCGATGGGCGCCGCCGACGGGTTCGACAGGAACGTCACCCGGCGATCGCCGACGTCCCGCGCGATCCGTCGCACGGACGGGCCGTCGACCACGACGGCAGGGCGGATGCCGAGCTCGGTGACGGCCGCCGACAGGTCGGCTGTCGCGAGCACGCGTCCGCTGGTGCGTGGAAGGGCCCAGATGCGGGCGCGTGCTGCCGCGAATTCCGCGGGATCGTCGGCGAGCGACGGCGATGCCGTCGGTGGGAGGCCGACGACGGTCGCGCCGGCGTCCAGAAGTCGCTCGAGAGCGATGAGCGATTGCAGCGTCATCCGCTCGCTCGACCCACCGAGGGCCAGCAACCGGTAGCGCGCACCGCGGGCGACGATGTCTCCGCTCTCGACCTGCAGGACCTCGCGGAGGGCATCGGCTCCTACGTAGTCGAAGTCGAAGCCGGCCGGCACCGACGCGTCCGGCACGTGCTCGAACAGCCCCGTGACCGGTGCCTCCTCACCGACGAACACCGCGATGTCGACGGCGGGTGCTCCCATGCCCAGTACCGCGGAGCAGCGGGCCAGGTAGTCGATCCACGGGGCGGCCATCGAAGACCAGGTCTCGGTGATCGTGAATGCCTGTCCGAGGAACGGCGCGAGCGCGATCCCGGGCGGCGGCACGGCGAGCGGCTGATGCGGTGAGCTGTGGATGCAGAATCGCGTGACGCCGAGGGAGGACTGCAGGTCGGCGACGTGCTTGAGCGTGCGCGGTGTCCACGACCACGGCTGGTCGAACGAGGTGAACGCCTCGGCGCCGACCCGCTCCTTCCCGTACACGTGAGCGACGGATGACGCGCCCTTGAGGTCGGCGACGTAGGTCGGCCGGGGCCCCTCGTCGGGATCGAACGTCCACATCGCGCCCATCGGCACGTCGGCGTGGGAGCGCATCGCCAGGTCGTCGCCCAGCTGGGGCCGGCCGTCCTCGAGCGCCTCGGCGTAGTACTTCAGGCCGCGGCCGTGAGCCTCGGCGGCCAGGGTGCCGTAGTACTCGGAGGCGAGCAGGTCGGCGATCGTCCGTCGATAGTCGAACAGGAATCGGTCGGAGTCCAGAGCTCCGCCCACGAGATAGCCGGCGAGCGCGGGGAGGAAGGCGAGGGCGTCGTAGCCGCGACGTCGGATGAACTGATCCAGCATGGCGTCGGTCCAGTTCTGCGGGCCGGCCTCGATGCTGTCGCTCAGCAGGGCGCCGATGCCCGCGCCCTCCGGTCGGCGCCCGTCGGCCACGAAGCGCCCCAGATGAGTGTCGAGGTAGGTGCGGACCCGGTCGCCGTCGAGCTTGTCGACCTCGAGCCCGGTGGCGTCCGCGGGGGCGGGCCCGTTGGTCTGACCGGTGAGGGAGGCTCCCAGTCGCAGGACGCTCCAGCGTCCCGGAGGCGCATTCCAGCGGAGGGTTCCGTCCTGCACGTGGGCCGTCACGTCGACGACGGTGCGCGGGTCGACGACGCCCGCCTGGACCTGAGGGTCGGTGCCGACGGCGAAGTAGTCGGCGACGACGCCGAAGCCGGCTTTGGCTTCGGCCCGGTGCACCCGCCCAGCCGAGCGGAGGGCGAACTCCGAGACCTCGAAGGTGTCGGCCGTGCGCAGGACCGGGGGGAGGGCGCCGGCGGCACTCCCGCCCGACAGCACGACGCGGAAGCGGCGTGCTGTCACGGACGGAAAGCTCGCGGTGCGCGCCGGTGTCGCGGCTGCGGGCAGTTCGGCGATTTCGCGGTAGGCGACGCCGTCGTCGCTCGCCTGCAGCACGGCCGTCGCCGCAGGCGCGGCGCCGAATCCCTGCGGGCCAGGCAGTCCGAGCACGACCGAGCCCACGGTGACGGCCTCGCCGAAGTCCTGTTCGATCCAGGCGGTCGACCATCCGTCCGGATCCCGCGGCAGCGAGATGCCGCCGGAGAATGATCCATCGGTGAGGGCCGACCAGTCGTCGACGCGGGCGGACGCGGCGACCCGGAACGGCACGAGCACCGTGTGCGACGAGTCAGCGGGGAAGGCGAGCACGCGCCAGTCGGTGGCGAAGGAGGCGTCGTCGACCCCCGCTCCCCAGCGCGGAGCGTCCTGATAGAGCCCGGCCACCGCGGGGAGCGCGGGCAGCACCACATCGACTGGTCCGCCTCCCTCGACCACGCACTCCGACCAGACGACCTTCTTCATCGCGTCCTCGGGCTCGACCCACGGCCCGCCCGCCGCGCTCCATCCCGATGAGGTCGCGACGGCGAACTCCATCCCCAGTTCCGACGCCGTCCGCACCGCCGTCTGCATCGCCGCGTCCCAGGCATCGGTGCCGGGGCGGACCGGCGCTGCGACCACCGATGGACCGCCCATTCCACCGTCGAACACCTGGACCCCGCGGACGCCCACCCCATGGAGCCAGTGCAGGTCGCGCACGATTCCCGCTGCATCGACGTTGCCGTCCATCCAATGCCACCAGACCCGCGGGCGGGCGTCATCCGGCGGATCGACGAAGGCGTCCCAGAGGGGGTCGGGAGTCGCCGCGGATGCCGTCGGCTGGCGCTTCGTCACACGGTGAATCATTCCAGCGGCGAAGCCGGAGCGGATGGGCGCCCCACTTATACGCGATATCGCAATAACTAATGTGTGTTTCCGACGCAAGCGTGGGAGAGTGGATCCAGTGTCGCCCCGACTTGCAACCCGGGGCGCGTGACGACGAGGTCAGAGAGCAGATGACAGTGACGATCGACGAGAGCAGCACACGCTCCATCACCGTGCCGCCCGAAGCCCGGGACACGCCGCCACCCCGCAGGCGCGGCAAGCGGCCCCTCATCAGCTACGGACATTGGTGGTGGGCCCTGCCGGCCGTCCTCACCGTCATCGCGGTCCACTACGTCGCGACGCTGACGGGCGGGTTCTTCGCCTTCACCGACTGGACGGGCCTCGGTGACTGGTCGTTCATCGGCCTCGACAACTTCCAGCGCATCTTCCAGGATCCGCAGATGGTCGGAGCGGTCGGCAACACGTTGTTCCTCGCCTTCGGCTCGGTGATCCTCACCAACATCCTCGGGCTGCTCTTCGCCCTGGCGATCAACCGCACGCTGAAGTCGCGCTACATCCTCCGGACGCTGCTGTTCATGCCGGTCGTCCTCAGCCCACTCGCCGTGGCCTACGTCTGGAAGTTCATCTTCCAGTTCGACGGTCCTCTCAACGGCTTCCTCGCCATCCTCGGACTCGAGGACATGCAGAAGGTGTGGCTCGCCGACCCGAGCTGGTCGATCTGGGCCATCCTCCTGACCGTCGTATGGCAGCAGACCGGGTTCACCATGGTCATCTACCTCGCCGGCCTGGCGAGCGTTCCCATCGAGGTCGAGGAGGCTGCCGCGCTCGACGGTGCGGGAGTCTGGGGCCGCTTCCGGCATGTCATCGTGCCGGCCATCCGCCCATCGATCGCCATTGCGACGACCCTCGGCATCATCCAGGGACTGCGCATCTTCGACCAGATCCTGGCCCTGACCGGAGGCGGTCCGGCCGGTGCGACCGAGACGCTCGCGACCCAGGTCTACAAGCAGGCGTTCTCGCTGGGGCAGTTCGGCTTCGGGTCGGCCCTCGCTCTCGTTCTGACCGTGATCATCCTCGCGTTCGCGATCTTCCAGCAGTACCTCACCCGCGACCGCGACGTCAGGAAGGCCTGAGCCATGTTCCGCTACACCAAGGCCACCGCTGTACGCGAGGTGCTCATCTGGGTCGTCACCCTCATCGGGCTGCTGCCGTTCTACCTCCTCATCGTGACGGCGTTCAAGACCAACGAGGAGGTGCTCACCACGAGTGCCGTCTCCCCGCCGAGCACCTGGGACGCGAGCGCCTTCATCGAGGTGCTCACCACGACCGGTCGCAACAGCATCCCGATGAGCATCCTCAACAGCGTCATCATCACCGCGGGCGCGATCTTCGGCCTCGTCCTCTTCGGTTCGGTCGCGGCGTACGTGATCTCCCGAAGGACTCGGGCGTGGACGAACCTCGCCTATTACCTCGTGCTGATCGCGATCATCCTGCCCGCACAGCTCGGCACGGTCCCGCTCTACATCGGCGCCCGATCCGTCGGGCTCACCGGCAACGCCCTCGGCATGATCCTGCTCTGGATCGGCATCCTGCTGCCGCTGTCGGTCTTCCTCTACGCGAGCTTCTTCCGCGGGATGACGACGGAGTACGAGGAGGCCGCGGTCATCGACGGGGCCTCTCCGACGCAGACGTTCTTCCGAGTGGTGCTGCCGCTCATGTCCCCGGCGACCGGGACCGTCGCGATCCTGGCCGGCCTCATCGTCTGGAACGACTTCTTCAACTCGCTGATCTTCCTCGGCGGCTCGGAGACGCAGACGCTGCCCGTCGCGATGTACACCTATGTCGGCGGCCTGGTCTCGGCATGGAACAAGATCTTCGCGGTCGTGATCATCTCGATGGTGCCCATCCTGCTCTTCTACATGTTCGCCCAGAAGCGCTTCATCCAGGGCTTCGCCGGCGGCCTCAAGGGTTGATGGGCCATGACCGACAATCGGGCCGCCTTCGAGCGGTTCGTGCACCTCTTCTATACCGAGAAGAGGGTCGCGGATGCCTTCGCCCTCCTCGTGGCCCCTGAGTACCGCCAGCACAACCCCACCATCCAGGACGGGCCGCAGGCCGCGATCGATGCGCTGACCCCGAAGTTCGACGGCTCGCCCGATGCCCGGTTCGACGTGCAGCGCATCCTCGTCGACGGCGACCTCGCCATGGTGCACGTCAAAGCCTCCCGACCCGGCGCCCCTGACGCCGCGGTCGCGGACATCTACCGATTCGAGGACGGCCGGATCGTCGAGCACTGGGACGTGCTGCAACAGCTTCCCGTGCATGCCGCCCACGACCATCCGATGTTCTGACCCACGACGGAGACCTCCATGTATCAACTCGCACCCAACATCGAACTGCTCTTCACGGAGGCCGGTGACTACCACGACCGCGTCCGGGCCGCCGCCGCGGCCGGGTTCTCGGCCGTCGAGATGTGGGGGCCGACGGGCGTGGACGCGCCATCGACGCCCAAGGACCTGCCCGCGCTCAAGGCGGCCCTGGTGGAGACCGGCACCCAGCTGACCGCGCAGCTCGCGGAGCCGCGCACGCAGTTCATGATCCCGCCGTGGGACCACTCCGAGTTCTTCCGCAAGCTCGACGAGGGTGTCGAGATCGCGCACGTCCTCGGCACGCCCCGGATCGTGGTCGGCAGCGGCACCGGATTCGGTGGCTGGAAGCGCCAGGTGCAGCTCGACAAGCTCATCGAGATCTACCGGAAGGCCACCGCGCAGATCGAGGGCTCGGGCGTCACGCTCGTCCTCGAGCCGGTCAACGTGCGCGTCGATCACCCCGGGTCGCTCCTCGACCGCACGAGCGAGGCCGTGTACGTCGCCCGCGGTGTCGACTCGCCGTTCTTCGGCGTGCTGTACGACCTGTATCACTCCACCGTCGAGGGGGAGGATGCCGCAGCCGAGCTCGCGAACGCGGGTGCGCTCATCCGCTACGTGCAGATAGCCGACGCCCCCGGTCGTGGTGAGCCCGGCACCGGCACGATCGACTGGCCGGCGTCGCTCGCGCTGCTGCGGTCGTCGGGCTATGACGGACCGATCGGGCTCGAGTACTACCCGACCACCGCGTCGGGCGAGTCGGTGAAGCTCATCCAGCAGCTCGCGGCCGACGCATGAGCGCCCGGGAGTACCCGGCCGCGGTCGATGTCGCGATCGTCGGCAGCGGGCCGACCGGCGCCGCCTACGCCCGCATCCTGAGCGAGCAGGCACCGCACGCGATGATCGCCATGTTCGAGGTCGGGCCGACCGTCTCGGACCCGCCGGGGTCGCACGTCAAGAACATCGAGGACCAGTCCGAACGCGCCGAGGCTCAGCGGGCATCGCAGGGTCCGAGCGCCGCCGAAGCGACCGTCAGCTCGCCCGGAGCCGTCAAGAGCGGCCAGCGCATCGGACGACCGGGCACGTTCCTGCTGTCGGACGGGTACCAGTTCGGCGGCGAGGACGGCCTGCCCGTCGCGGCGATGTCGAGCAACGTCGGCGGCATGGCCGCGCACTGGACGGCGGCCTGCCCGCGTCCGGGCGGGAGCGAACGGATCACGTTCCTCCCTGACTTCGACGAGCTGCTCGACGAGGGCGACCGCCTGCTCGGCGTGACCACCGACGCCTTCGACGGTTCGCCGTTCGGCGGACTCGTCCGCGAGCGCCTCTCGGCCGTCGTGGACGAGAGCCGCGATGAGCAGACGCGCGTGCAGCGGATGCCGCTCGCTGTGCACCGACGCGACGACGGTCGCCTGGTGTGGTCGGGATCGGATGTCGTGCTGGGCGAGGCCACCCGGTCGAACCCGAACTTCGCGTTGCACGACGAGTCCCTCGTCACGCGCGTGCTGGTCGAGGACGAGCGTGCGGTCGGCGTCGAGGTGCGCGACCTGCGGACCGGAGACGTGCACACCGTGCGAGCACGGTTCGTCGTGATCGCCGCCGATGCGCTGCGCACTCCGCAGGTGCTGTGGGCATCCGGCATCCGGCCCGATTCGCTCGGTCGCTATCTCAACGACCAGGCGCAGATCGTCTTCGCGACGCGCCTGCGCGATCTGCCGGATCTCGACACCGATCTGCCCGCCAACGGCACGCTCGCCGAGTACAGCGGCGTCAGCTGGGTGCCGTTCACCGATGACCTGCCCTTCCACGGGCAGGTCATGCAGCTGGACGCATCGCCGGTGCCGCTGGCCGTGGACGACATCGTGCAGCCGGGCTCGATCGTGGGGCTGGGGCTGTTCTGCGCCAAGGACCTGCAGCGCGACGACCGCGTCGCGTTCGATGGCAGCCGCCTCGATGCGTACGGGATGCCGGCCATCGGCATCCACTACCGACTGACCGACCGCGACCATGCCGTGATCGATCGTGCCCGCGAGGAGATCGTGCGACTCGGTGCCGCGATCGGGGAGCCCCTGGATCCACGCCCGTTCACGATGCCCCTCGGCGCCTCCCTGCACTATCAGGGCACGACCCGAATGGGCGAGGTCGATGACGGTGAGAGCGTCTGCGGGCCGGACAGCGAGGTGTGGGGAGTGCCGGGCCTGTTCGTCGCCGGCAACGGGGTGATCCCGACAGCGACCGCATGCAACCCGACGCTCACGAGCGTCGCGCTGGCGGTGCGCGGGGCGCGCCACATCGCTTCCCTGCTTGCTTATGTCTGATTCAGACATTAGAGTGTATGAACAATGACAAAGATGTCCGGCCGATCGCTTCGGCCCAGAACCTGGAGGTCATCGTGATCCCCGACCGCATCATCGAGCAGGGAACGCTCACGACCTCGGGACCGCGCACTGCGGTCGAGGTCCGGCTGCCCTGGTATCGCGCCCTGCCGGGCTCGTGCATCGCCGGCGCCAGGCTGAGCGTGGATGGGCTGGAGGCCCCCGCCGAGTCGCTGCGCTGGAACATGAACGGGCGCGAGTTCCGCTTCGACGAGCTCGTCGACGAGACCGGGGAGTGGTGGTTCCCCACCGATTCCGCCGTCCTCTCGGTCGACATCCCGGTCGACGAGGACACCGATCACGAGGTGAGGGTCGACCTCACGCTCTACATCCCGTACATCATCATCGGCGACGGCGAGACGCTGCACATCGAGGAGCACGACACCAAGACCATGAAGGCGGTCGCGAAATGAGCCTCGGAACTCCCATCCAGGGCGTGACCCTGTACAGCTTCACCCGTGCCTTCCACGGTCGTGAGTACGACCTCGAGGGGCTGATCCGCAAGGTCGCCGCAGATGGCTACGGCCCCGGGCTCGAGGTCATCGGGTTCTCCAGCTTCCGCGGGTTCCCCGTCATCGAAGACTCGTTCGCGGGCTGGTTCCGCGACCTCGTCGACGAGGTCGGGCTCGTCACCACGTCGCTCGCCGTGAACGCCGACATCGGCATCCACCGCGATCGCCTGCTCACGCAGGACGAGCTCATCGAGTACATGACGCTGCAGATCAAGGCGGCCGCCACGCTCGGCTTCCCGATCGCGCGCGTGCAGATCTCGATCGAGCCCGACTCGATGGAGGCCCTGGCGCCCATCGCCGAGGAGCATGGAGTCACCCTCGCCCTCGAGGTGCACGCCGACCAGTACGCCTCCCACCCGCGCATCCTCGCGCTGCGCGACCGGTACGAGAAGGTCGGCTCCCCGTTCCTGGGCTTCACGGCGGATTGGGGCGCCACCGTCACGGGGTTCGCGCCGTCGCTGCTCGAGTCCTACCGCAGGCGCGGCGCGTCCGACGAACTCCTCGCCCAGGTCGTCGACCTGTGGAACACGTTCTACCAGCAGGGACCGCCGGCCGATCAGGCCGAGCACGGGCAGCGTTTCGGCGCGTTCATCGGGCTCGCCGCCCAGAACGGCCGTCCCGACCTCGGCATCGACTTCGGCATCAACGGCACCGGCCTGTTCGGTCCGGCGCGCGTGGACGACTGGCTCGAGATCATGCCGTGGATCCGGCACGTGCACGGCAAGTTCTTCGGCATCGACGAGACCGGCGAGGAACCGTCCGTTCCCGTGCGCGACCTGATCCGTCTCCTGGTGGAGAACGGCTATTCGGGCGCGATCTCCAGCGAGTACGAGGGCTGGCACTGGAACCACTGGCAGAGCCCGTTCGAGATCATCGCCGGGGAGCAGGCTGTGCAGCGCTCCGCCGCGACCGATGCGGGCAGCCGCATGATCACGGATGCCGCCGAGGCGCGCAGCATCCTGAGCGCCCATCTGGCCCAGCCCGTCCGCGGCTGACCCACCGACACCTCGAGGAACCCCACACATGACTGAAGACAACGGCATCGCCGGCACCGGGATCAAGCTCGGCATCACCCTCTACTCGCTCACCTCCGAGTTCGCCGCGGGCCTCTACACACCGGAGACCCTCATCAAGGCGGCTGCCGATCACGGCCTGGGTCCTGGTATCGAGTTCAACATCGCCCAGATGCTGCGCACCTACCCCGACGTGGACGACGAGTTCGTCAGGATCTGGCGCGACGCCATGGATCGCTACGAGCTCGAGCCCAGTGCGATCGGCACGAACCTCGACATGGGGCGCCGCAGAGAACGCGACATGACGCCTGACGAGGAGCACGACTTCCTCGCGCGCCAGCTGAAGACCGCGCACACGCTGGGCTTCAAGAAGGTCGTCATCCGCTCGCACGGCAAGGAGCTGCTGCGGAGCCTCCTGCCGCTGGCCGAGAAGTACGACCAGAAGCTCGGCTACGAGATCCACGCGCCCTCGGGGCCGAACAACCCGCAGGTCCTGCAGATGCGCGAGATGTACGACGAACTGCAGTCCGACCGTCTCGGCTTCACCGCCGATTTCTCGTCGACGATGCACAGCCTCTCGCCCACCCTGCTGCGCACCTTGCGCCAGATGGGGATGCCGGAGGAGTACTTCACCGTCATGGACGAGATCTGGCACGAACCGACGCCGATGCACGTGCGCAATCAGAAGTTCGAGGACTTCCTCACCTCCGAAGGGTTCGACTTCGCCCGGCTGGGCCCGTTCACGCGGCTCGCATTCAACATGCACGGTCTGGTCCCGCCGGAGGAGTGGCTCGACATCATGCCGCAGATCTTCCACGTGCACGCGAAGTTCTACGACATCGACGAGAACGGCGACGAGCCGGCCATGGACATTCCGCGCATCGTGCGCCAGTTCGTGCAGGGCGGCTACCAGGGCTACCTCTCGAGCGAGTGGGAGGGCCATGCCTTCTCGGACCTCGGCGAGTCCGACCCGATCGAGCTGGTGAAGAAGCAGCACGCGCTCATGCGCCGTGCGATCGAAGAGACCGTCGAGGAGAAGGCCGTTGTCTGACATCGCCGAACTCGGTGCCGAGCTCGCCGGCCTGCGCGAGGAGCTCGCGAGGGTGCGCGCCATCGCCCAGCGCGCTGAGGACCGGGGATCGGTCGAGAACCTGTTCAACCGCTACATGTACCTGCACAACGCGTTCCAGGACGAGCAGATCATCCCGCTCTGGGTCGCGGACGGCACCCCGGGCATCCGCGCTCGCTACACGAACGCCGGGCAGTACACGACGTGGGAGAGCGTGACGCGCTACCACCGTGACCGCCCGCGTCCTGAAGGCAAGCTCATCCTGCACGCCACGACGACCCCCGTGATCGAAGTGGCCGCCGACGGGCGGACCGCCAAGGGCGTCTGGCTGATGGCCGGCACCGAGTCCGGACTCACGGA
>JBEVEO010000137.1:0-27113 GCA_040512695.1 Leifsonia sp.
TGCACCAGCTGCGCGGCCGGGTCGGACGCGGCCGGGAGCGCGCATACGCGTACTTCCTGTACGACGAGAACACCCCGCTCAGCGAGACCGCGCACGATCGGCTGTCCACGATCGCGGCGAACAACGAGCTCGGCTCCGGCATGCAGGTGGCCCTCAAGGACCTCGAGATCCGAGGTGCAGGCAACCTGCTCGGCGGCGAGCAGGCCGGCCACATCGCGGGCGTCGGCTTCGACCTGTACCTGCGGATGATCGGAGAGGCCGTCTCGACCTTCCGCGGCGACGTCGCAGAGGGCCAGACCGAGCTGCGCCTCGAGCTGCCGGTCGACGCGCACATCCCCGAGGACTACGTCGACAGCGAGCGGCTGCGCCTCGAGGCGTACCAGAAGCTCTCCACCGCGAGCTCCCCTCTGGCGAGCGACGACCAGATCGATCGCGTGCTCGAGGAACTCACGGACCGCTACGGCGAACCGCCGCAGGCCGTCCTCACCCTCATCGCCGTGTCACGCCTGCGTCGACAGGCCCAGCGCGCGAGCCTCGGCGAGGTCGTGGCCATGGGGTCGAACCTGCGCGTGTCCCCGGCGACCCTGCCGGACTCCATCCAGGTGCGCCTGCAGCGGATGTACCCCGGATCCCGCTACTTCACGCAGAACGGTTCGCTGTCGATCCCGCTGCCCGCGAAGCACGGTGAACCGCTCGAGGACCCGGAGCTGATCGCCTGGGTCACGCAGCTGCTGACGGCGATCTTCCCGGCTCCGGTCGAGGAGCCTGCGGCGTCGACAGCCGTCTGATCCGGCGGTAGTGCCGGGCGCGCAGACCGACGGCGACTCCCGAGATCACGATCGCGACACCCGATCCGAGGAGCACGGCGAGCACCCCCTCGTCGGCGACCTCGCGCTGACCGCGGAAGGCGAGCTCGTTCATGAGCAGCGACACGGTGAAGCCGATGCCTCCGAGAGCCGCGACCGGGAGCAAATCGCCGATGCCCAGCGATCCGCTCACCCGGCGGAACAGGAGGGCGCCGAGCAGACCGCCGAGGGTGATGCCGACGACCTTGCCGACCGGCAGCGCGACGAGGATGCCCCAGAAGGCGGGACTGAGCTCGCTCGGCGCCACCGCGGGGATGACGACGAGCGCGGCCGAGAAGGCGAAGACCGGGAGGATGAGGCCGTTCGACCACGGCTCGATCGCATGCACGGCCCGACCGCCGGGGCGACGCGCGATGACGAATCCCAGGGCGACTCCCGCGATGGTGGCATGCACGCCGGACTGGTAGGTGAAGTACCACGCGATCAGGGCCAGCACGATCATGACCGCGGTGATCGGCCAGGTCGGCCGACGGGAGAGGACCCAGGCCGATCGTGGTCGGAGCAGTCGACTGACCGCGCCGAAGGCGGTGATCGCGATGGCCGCGAATCCGATCGAGGAGAACTGCACCCCCGTCGTGAAGAAGAAGGCGATGATGAGGATCGCGACGAGATCGTCGAGGACGGCCAGAGCCATGAGGAACACGCGCACGCGGGTCGGGAGGGCCGACCCGAAGATGGCGAGGACGCCGAGGGCGAAGGCGATGTCCGTTGCGGTGGGGATGGGCCATCCGTCGACCACGTCGGTCCCCGCCGCGAACGCGACGTAGATCAGCGCCGGCGCCAGGACGCCGCCGATCGCGGCGATGGCCGGGAGTGCCGCCTTCGACAGCGAATTGAGCTCGCCGATCACGAGCTCGCGCCGCAGCTCGACCGCGACGATGAAGAAGAACACGGCCAGGAGGCCGTCGCTGACGAGGTGGCTGACCGAGATGTCGAAGCGGATGACCGGGATCGCGAGGTGCTCGTGCGAGAGGTCCAGCAGGCTCGGCCCGACGGGGGTGTTGGCGACGACGAGGCCCGCGATCGCGGCGACGAGGAGGAGAGCCGCGGCGACGCGCTCCGAACGGAAGGGGGAGGTTCGCACGTCGTCGTCGTGTTGGATGCTCATCGGCACGCCCTCCGGGGTCGGTTCGCTCTGAAGAGCGGCTGCGCCGCCCGCCGACCAGTCTTCCCGGCGCGCCGCGGCCAAGTCTAGCGAAGCATCGGCAGCGGGACCGGTGCGGAGGGCGCGGCGCTTAGCATGATGGCATGACAAGCGAACTCGACCGCCTCGTCGCGACCGTCGCCCTCCTGCGAGCGCCGGGCGGCTGCCCGTGGGATGCCGACCAGACGCACGAATCGCTGGTGCGCTACCTCGTCGAGGAGAGCCATGAGCTGATCGAGGCGATCGAGGCCGGCGACCGCGCCGAGATGATCGAGGAGCTCGGCGACGTGCTCTACCAGGTGCTGTTCCACGCCGACATCGCTGCGCACACCACTGGCGAGGACTTCGACATCCAGGACGTCGCCGCGCACATGACGGCGAAGATGGTCGGGCGTCATCCGCATGTCTTCGGCGACCGCGAGGCCGCCACGGCCGACGACGTCGTGGCCTTCTGGGACGACCTCAAGGCCGAGGAGAAGCCGCACCGCACGAGCGTGCTCGACGGGGTGCCGCAGGGCATGCCCGCCCTCGCCCTCGCCGACAAGACCCTGGGCAAGGCGGCCAAGGTGGGCGTCGACCGCACGGATGCGGATGCCCCGGCCTTCGACGACGAGGATGCCCTCGGGCGCCACCTGCTCGCCGTGGTGGCGAACGCGAGCGCCGGCGGGCTCGACGCGGAGCGGGCGCTGCGCGCCGCCATCCGCGCGCTCGGAGACGACGTCCGGTCGGCGGAGGCCGCTGCCGCCGTCTGACCGGCATGCGCACCGGCCGCAGCGTCGGCCGCGGTCGGCGGGCAGAGCACGGCCGGGGCAGTGCTCACGCCACGCGCATGCCCTTCGGCAGGCGATCGGCCGGAGTGCGGGTGCGACGGATCGCCCAGAGCAGCGCGCCGGCGGCGAGCACGACCTGCAGCGCGAGGCCCACGAACCAGGACGCGACGGAGTCCGCGTAGAGATCCTCAGGGGTCTGCGGAGCGCCGTTTCCCCCGGTCGCCGGATCCGCGCAGTAGTCGTCGACCCGATCGAGGTCGGGCGCGTGCTGGGCACCGCGCACGCCGACGGCGATCCAGGTGAAGAGGTCCTCACCCTGACCTTGGGCGTTGAACACCGGAGGTGCGGCGTCCGCCAGGACCACGTACGGGTTCGCGGCGAGCACGGGCCAGTAGTAGTCGAACCGGGGGATCGAGTACGTGCTCACCTCCGGTGGCAGGCACGCGACGGTGACGCCGTCGAGCGGCAGGCCCGTCTCCGGGTCGAAGGTCGCGTCGTAGTCCACGCCGTCGTAGTCGAACCCGATGTAGGTGGAGCGGGCCTGCGACTGGGTGGCCGCCCCGGCGAGCCCGAAGACGATCACCGTGCCGATGCTGAGCGCGGCGATGACGAGATACGTCACGACGATCGAGAACAGCGGGCGCGTGAGGATGCCGGACAGGCCGACGCCGATCGCCGCGATGATGCCGAGCTCGACCGCGAGCACGATCGTCGAGACGAACACCGTGAGCGCAGACACCTCGCCGAGGGCGACCGCGAAGATGAGGAACGGCAGCGCGCCGACGAGGAAGGCGATCGCGGTGATCCAGGCCGCGAGCCACTTGCCGATGACGATCTGCGACGTCGTGATCAGGGTGACCTGGGTGGTCGCCAGCGTTCCGGCCTCGCGCTCGCCGTTGACGGCGTTCCCGCTGAGCGCGGGGGAGACCAGCGTGCCGAGCAGCAGCACGAAGAAGATGATCGTGGAGAACACGCCTCCACCGCCGTCCTGCAGGGCGTTCGTGGCCAGCACGAGCAGGACCGTGACGCACAGGATGACGAACACGAAGACGCCGAGCAGCACGTACCACGCGACGCCGCGCACGCGCTGGCGCAGCTCGAGGGAGGCGATCAGCCAGGTCCCGGCCAGGAAGCCGCTCATGCTCCGGCCTCCGCCCCGCCGGCAGTGCGGCGATCATCCGTGTCGCGGTTGAGCTCGAGGAAGACATGCTCGAGGTCGCCGACCGCCGGTCCGAACGCGGAGATCCGCACCCCGGATGCGACGACGGCGGCGAGGAGGCGTGCGGCCTGCTCCTCGTCGCCGATGGGCACGAGCGTTCCGAGGTTGTCGTCGCGGATGAGGTCGGCGGGCACGCCGGCTGCGAGGAGCGCCGGGTGCAGTGCCGCGGCGTCGATCGCACGGATGCGCCAGTCGCGCGCGGTGCGCACCGACCGTTCGACGGCATCGGCGCTCGCCGTGACACCGCCGGAGAGGTAGACGGCCGTGTCGGCCATCTCGTCGAGCTCGGCGAGCACGTGGCTCGACACCAGCACGGCCTTGCCATCGCTCGCGAACCGCCGCACGGCGACGCGCAGCTCCGCGCGCGCCTGCGGGTCGAGGCCGGACGCGGGCTCGTCCAGGAGCAGCACCTCGGGGTCGTGCACGATCGCGCGGGCGAGGCTGAGGCGCTGCTTCTGGCCACGGGAGAGCACGCGGGCCGGCTGGTCGGCGAGGGCGTCGAGACCGACGGTCCCGATCAGCTCCGCTGCCCGTGCACTGGCGTCCTGCCGCGGTGCTCCGTACATCCTGGCCGCGGCCACGAGGGTCTCGCGGACGGTGAGGGACGGCCACGCGCCGAGCACGTCGGGCATCCAGCCGATGCGGGAACGCACGTCGCGCGCATCCGTCGACGGATCGAAGCCGGCGATGCGGATGCTGCCGGCATCGGCGCGCAGCAACGTCGCGAGCATGAGCAGCAGCGTGGTCTTGCCGGAGCCGTTCGGCCCGATGAGGCCGGCGACCGACCCGGGCTCCACCGTGAGCGTCGCGCTCCGTACCGCCTGCACCGTGCCGAACGAGCGTGCGACGCCCTCGACCACGATTCCCCCTGAGACCGCCATGGCTCTCCTCTCCCCGAGTGATCCTATGGGGGACGGTCGACCGGTCAGGGGAGGCTGTCCTGTCTAGCGGCCGGGGGAGCGGCGACGCTACGGTCGAGGCATGAGTGAGCAGAACTTCAACGACCTTCTGGCCGAGCAGATCGGCAACGAGTTCTCGGCGTCGCAGCAGTACATCGCGATCGCCGTCTGGTTCGACGACCACGACCTTCCGCAGTTGGCGCGGCACTTCTACCGGCAGTCGCTCGAGGAGCGCAATCACGCCATGATGCTCGTGCAGTACCGGCTCGATCGCGACCTCGGGGTGAGCATCCCCGGCGTCCAGGCACCCCAGACCGTGTTCACGAACGTTGTGGAGCCGATCGCCCTCGCCCTGGCCCAGGAGAAGCAGGTCACGACGCAGATCGAGGCCCTGTTCCGCGCCGCCCGGGCGGACGGCGATGCGCTCAGCGAGCAGGCCATGCTGTGGTTCCTCAAGGAGCAGGTGGAGGAGGTCTCGTCGATGTCGACGCTGCTCACCGTGGCCCAGCGCGCCGGCGACAACCTGTTCGACCTGGAGAACTTCGTCGCACGGGAGTCCATCGGCGACGGAGGCCTCGACGCCGACGCCCCGGCCGCGGCGGGCGGCGCCCTCTAGGCTCCCTCGCCGCCGTGTGAAGGCGATCCAGCCCCCGTGTGAAGGCATCGGGCTCGACACCCCCGGATTCCCGCGGCGCGGGCGAGCGGATGCCTTCATACGGCGGAGCGGGGCTGCGGGAACTGGAAGAATGAGGGCATGGCCCAGACTGTGACCCCGCCCCGCGGCATGCGCGACTTCCTCCCCGCCGACAAGGCACGCCGGGAGCACGCGCTCGGGACCATCCGCGCGGCCTATGCGCTGCACGGCTTCGACGAGATCGAGACCCCGGTCGTCGAGGATGCGGCGTACCTGCACTCGGGGCTCGGCGGCGACAACGAGAAGCTGGCCTTCGCCGTCATGCGCCGGGGCCTGACCGCCGAGATGCTCGCAGAGGCCGCAGCGGCCGACGACCCGATGCGCCTCGCCGACCTCGGCCTGCGCTTCGACCTGACCGTGCCGCTCGCCCGTTTCTACGCCAGCCACCGGTCCGAGCTGCCCACCGTCTTCCGAGCGATCCAGATCGCCCCGGTCTGGCGGGCCGAGCGTCCGCAGAAGGGCCGCTTCCGGCAGTTCCTGCAGGGCGACATCGACATCAGCGGCGAGGCCGGCCCGCTCGGGGAGATCGAGCTCAACACGGCGCCGGCCTCGGCCATCGACGCGCTCGGGCTGGCCGGCTGCCGCATCCGCATCAACGACCGCCGCATCCTCACCCGCCTGCTCGAGACCTGGAACGTGCCGGCCGACCGGCACGAGCGCGCCCTCATCACGATCGACAAGCTCGACAAGATCGGTGTCACGGGAGTGGTCGCCGAACTCGCCTCCCTGGGCGTGGACACCACCGGCGTCGCCGACACCCTCGCCTCGATCGAGAACGCCGGCTGGCACCTGGCCGACGGCGTCGTGCCGCCGCCGGCCTGGCTCGACCTCGACGTCTACGCGGAGCTCCGCGCGATCCGCGACGCCGTCGCCGGCATCGAGCTCGACTTCGACCCGACCCTCGTGCGCGGCATGGGCTACTACACCGGCACGATCTTCGAGATCTCGCACCCCGAGCTCACCTACTCGCTCGGCGGCGGGGGACGCTATGACGGCATGATCGGCCGTTTCCTCGGAACGGATGTCCCGGCGTGCGGCTTCTCGATCGGCTTCGAGCGCATCGTCGACCTCCTGGCCGATGACGCGGAGCAGACGGTCGACGCCGTGCTGCTCGTGCACGAGAAGGATGCCGACGCCGCGGCCCTCGTCGCCCTCAAGGGCGACCTCGTCGCCGCAGGCAGTCGCGTGCGGCTGGCCAAGCGCACCAAGAACGTGCGGGCGCTGCTCGAGCGGGCCGAGGCCGACGGCTTCACGCGCTACGCCTTCGTGCCGGCCGGAGCCACGGACGTGGGCGGCCTCGACTTCAAGGCCGTCGGCCCCTGACGGGCGTCACTAGACTGTTCGCCGAGGAACAACGGCGTTCTGCATCAAACATCCGGTTCCAAAGGAGATAGTTGTGGCTCTCATCGAGGCTGTAGGCGCTCGCGAAATTCTTGATTCCCGTGGCAACCCGACCGTCGAGGTCGAGGTTCTGCTGGACGACGGCACGGTCGCCCGCGCCGGCGTTCCGTCCGGCGCTTCCACCGGCGCTTTCGAGGCGTACGAACTGCGCGACGGCGACAAGGCGCGCTACGGCGGCAAGGGCGTGCAGAAGGCCGTCGACGCCGTCATCGGCGAGATCTCCGACGAGATCGAGGACATGGAATCCACCGAGCAGCGCCTCATCGACGCCGCGCTCATCGCCCTCGACGGCACCGAGAACAAGAGCCGTCTCGGCGCGAACGCCATCCTCGGCGCCAGCCTCGCGGTCGCGAAGGCCTCGGCCGACTCGCTCGACCTTCCGTTGTTCCGCTACCTCGGCGGGCCGAACGCGCACACCCTGCCCGTTCCGCTCATGAACATCATCAACGGCGGCTCGCACGCCGACAACGACGTGGACATCCAGGAGTTCATGATCGTCCCCCTCGGTGCCGAGACGTTCAGCGAGGCCCTGCGCTGGGGCGTCGAGACCTACCACGCCCTCAAGGGCCTGCTGAAGTCGAAGGGGCTCGCGACCGGCCTCGGCGACGAGGGCGGCTTCGCCCCCAACCTGCCCAGCAACCGGGCCGCACTCGACCTCATCGTCGAGGCCATCCAGATCGCCGGCTACGTGCCCGGTAAGGACATCGCGCTCGCCCTCGACTGCGCGGCCACCGAGTTCTACAAGGACGGCGCCTACCACTTCGAGGGCAAGCAGCTCTCGGCCACCGAGATCGTCGCCTACTACGCCGAGCTCGTCGACGCCTACCCGCTCGTCTCCATCGAGGACCCGCTGGAGGAGGAGGACTGGGACGGCTACACCCACCTCACCGAGCAGCTCGGTCACAAGGTGCAGATCGTCGGAGACGACCTGTTCGTGACCAACCCGGAGCGTCTGGCCAAGGGCCTGAAGCTCGGCACCGCCAACTCGATCCTCGTGAAGGTCAACCAGATCGGCACGCTCACCGAGACGCTCGACGCGGTCGCCCTCGCCCAGCGCGCCGGCTACACGGCCATCCTCTCGCACCGTTCGGGCGAGACCGAGGACACCACGATCGCCGACCTCGCCGTCGCGACCGACGCCGGCCAGATCAAGACCGGAGCGCCTGCCCGGAGCGAGCGCGTCGCTAAGTACAATCAGCTCCTGAGGATCGAAGAGGAGCTGGGCGAGGCCGCCGTCTACGCCGGACGCGGCGCCTTCCCGCGCTTCACCGCCTGAATCACCACCTGATCAGGCGCGGAAGGCGGCCGGTTCGACGACGAGAACGAATGGAGGACGAGGCCATGCCGACGTCTTCTGAGTCAGCCTCGAACCGGAAGCCACGACGCGTTCCGGTCGCCCTCCGCCGGGAATCGGCGGCGGGCGGCTGGATGCGCGGACTCCGCTTCTCCGGCTTCTCGATCATCATGATGGGCCTGGTCGTGCTCGCCGTCGTCGTCCTGGCGCCCACCGCGCAGGCGTGGGTGGCGCAGCGCCAGCAGATCGCGGCCCTCGAGCAGAGCGTCGCGGCGCAGAAGTCCACGGTCGACGCCCTGACGGCGGAGCGCGAACGCTGGAACGACAAGACCTACATCACGACGCAGGCGCGGGAACGCCTCGCCTACGTCATGCCGGGCGAGGTGAGCTTCCTCGTCATCAACGACATCCCCGCCGGGGTCGCCGGCGAACCGGCGGCGGTGAGCTCCGACGTGCAGGCGACGAAGACCGACTGGATGCAGTCGCTGTTCGCCTCGGCCATGAGCGCGGGCCTCGCGCCGGTCGCACCGGCCGCCCCGGAAGGGACCACCCCATGACCACTCCGCCCTTCGACCCGCCGTCGTCCCGCGACATCGCCGTGCTCACGGCCCAGCTGGGACGCCCCGTCCGCAGTGTCATCGGCGTCGCGGCGCGCTGCGTCTGCGGCAACCCGACCGTCGTGGCGACGTCGCCCCGGCTCGACGACGGCACGCCGTTCCCCACGCTCTACTACCTCTCGCATCCGGCTGCCACCGCGGCGATGTCGTTCCTCGAGGCCGCCCACGTGATGGTGGAGTTCCAGGACCTGCTCGCCGAGGACGAGGAGGTCAACGCGCGCTACCACAGCGCCCACGCCGCGTACCTCGCCGACCGGGAATCCATCCTCGTGGTCCCCGAGATCGCCGGATTCTCCGCCGGTGGCATGCCGGAGCGCGTCAAGTGCCTGCACGCCCTCGCCGGCCACGCCCTCGCAGCCGGACCCGGGGTCAACCCCATCGGCGACCTCGCCCTCGAGCGTTCCACCTGGAGTCCGGACGTGTGCGTCTGCATCGACTACGGCGTGGACGACGAGACGGACGCGATCGGTCCCGAGTGAAGGGTCTCTGGCGACGGTCGGCAGCCGGCGCGGCGATCGCCGCCGTCGTCCTGGTCGGCATGAGCCCGATCGCCCTCGACGCCCCCGCCGCGCACGCCGACCAGGTGCGCGACCTCGAGTACTGGCTGAACGACTACGGCTTCACCGACGCCTGGACGAAGAGCAAGGGCGCCGGAGTGAAGGTCGCCGTCATCGACACGGGCGTCGACGGCTCCGTCGCCGAGCTCCGCGGTGCGGTCGTGGGCGGAACGGATGTCTCGGGCATCGGCTCGTCCAACGGCCAGAAGCCCGTCGGCGACGACGACTCCCATGGCACGCAGGTCGCGTCCCTCCTCGCGGGACGGGGCAATGGACCGGGCAACGGCGTGCTCGGTGTCGCGCCGGAGGCCGAGATCCTCAGCGTCTCGGTCGCCTTCGGGAACGACACGGCATCGACCGTGTCGACCGACGACCAGATCGCCGCAGCCGTGCGCTGGGCCGTCGACAACGGCGCCCAGGTCATCAACATGTCACTCACGCGCAACACCCTCGACTGGCCGGAGAGCTGGGACGACGCCTTCCTGTACGCCTTCCAGCACGACGTCATCGTGGTCGCAGCGGCCGGCAACCGCGCCGGTGGCACGACGCAGGTTGGCGCGCCGGCGACGATCCCGGGTGTCGTCGCCGTCGCCGGGGTCGACCGCGACAAGGAGGCGAGTTTCGACGCATCCTCGCAGGGCATCACGATCTCCGTGGCGGCTCCGAGTGAGGAGCTGGTCGGCGTCGTGCCCGGCGGCGGCTACGTCGCCTGGAGCGGCACCAGCGGGGCGACACCGCTCGTGGCCGGCCTGTTCGCCCTCGTCCGGTCCGCCTATCCCGACCTCGACGCTGCGGATGCCATCCAGCGGGTCATCGAGACGGCCGATCCGAACGGCCACACCGTGCCGAGCCCCATCTACGGATACGGGCTGATCGATGCCGCTGCGGCGCTGACGGCCACCGTGGCACCGGCCACGACCTCGCCGACCGATCAGCTGACCGACTGGATCCGCGTGCACCGCCGGGCCGAGCCGCCGGTCTCGGAGACCACGCCGCCCACTCCGCTCCCATCGACGCCGATCGCCGATCCACCGCTCGACGACGAGGAATCGGACAGCGTCCTGCTGCCGTCGGCGTGGACCCTGCACCACCTGACCGTGCCGTTCGCCGTGCTCGCAGGGTTTGGTAGTCTAGGAGTGCTGCTGGGCATCGGCGCCACACGGCATATCAAGCGGTCGTTGCGAAAACGGTGACGTTCCGCACATTCGTGATCATGTAGGAGATCGTTCCACTGTGCCCAGAATTCTGATCGTCGGCGGGGGTTACGCCGGGTTCTACACTGCCTGGAAGCTCGAGAAATGGCTTCGCAAGGGCGAGGCCGAGGTCGTCATGGTCGACCCGCTTCCGTACATGACCTACCAGCCGTTCCTCCCCGAGGTCGCTGCGGGATCCATCGAGCCGCGCCACGCCGTGGTCTCGCACCGCCGCCACCTCAAGCGGACCGCGGTGCTCGCCGCCAAGGTCACCAACATCAACCACGCCGCGAAGCAGGTGACGGTCGAGCCGCTCGCGGGCGAGCCGTACCAGCTCGACTACGACATCATCGTGGTGACGGCTGGCGCCGTCTCGCGTACGTTCCCCATCCCGGGCATCGCCGACAACGCCATCGGGCTGAAGACCATCGAGGAAGCCGCGGCCATCCACCAGCGCGTGCTGACGAACTTCGACAAGGCCTCGGTGCTTCCCCCCGGACCCGAGCGCGATCGCCTGCTCACCTTCACGGTCGTCGGCGGCGGCTTCGCCGGCATCGAGATCTTCGCCGAGCTCCGTTCGCTCGCGAGCGCGCTGATCCCGTCGTACCCCGAGCTGTCGTTCGAGGACACGCACTTCCACCTCATCGAGGCCATGGGGCGCATCATGCCCGAGGTCTCGCTCAAGACCAGCTACTGGGTGATCAAGAACCTCGCCGAGCGCGGGGCCGAGATCCACCTCGACACGCAGCTCTCCAGCGCCGTCGACGGCAAGATCGAGCTCTCCACCGGAGAGTCGTTCGAGTCCGACCTCATCGTCTGGACCGCGGGCGTCATGGCCAACCCGACGATCGTGCGCAACACCGACCTCCCCATCGAGGAGCGTGGCCGCCTCACCGTGCGCGCCGACCTCCGCGTCGGCAACGAGGACGAGTGGATCGAGGACGCCTGGGGTGCCGGAGACGTCGCAGCCGTGCCCGACCTCTCGGGTGGTGGAGTCGGCGGCTACTGCGTGCCGAACGCCCAGCACGCAGTGCGCCAGGGCAAGCTCCTCGCGAAGAACCTCGTCGCCGTGCTCCGTGGCGAGGGTCCGAAGGAGTACGTCCACAAGAACCTGGGCGCCGTCGCGGGCCTCGGCATCGGTGTCGGCGTGTTCCAGTCCGGCAAGATCGCGATCAAGGGCCTCCCGGCCTGGTTCGCGCACCGCGGCTACCACGGCCTCGCCATGCCGACCTGGGAGCGCAAGATCCGCGTCGCCGTCGGCTGGGTGAACAACTTCTTCCTCGGCCGTGACATCGCCGCCATCGAGGCCATCCAGCACCCGCGCGCCGTGTTCGAGGAGTTCGCCGCCCGCCCGAAGCCTCCCGCGGCCGTCGCCCCGGTCGAGGCCCCGCCCGCACCGGCGGTCAAGAAGGCCCCTGCCAAGCGCAAGCCGGCTGCCGCGGCCGCCGAGGCCGCGGCAGAGAAGGTCGCCGCGAAGTAACCCACGTCACATCGCGGATGCGCCCCGCTCGTACCTCCTCCGGGAGAACGGGCGGGGCGTTTCTTGTAGGTTGAACGGTGCACGCTCCCGTAGCCCAACCGGCAGAGGCAGGCGACTTAAAATCGCTTCAGTCAGGGTTCGAATCCCTGCGGGAGCACCTGGCCCTGTCCATCCGGCGCCGTCAGTCCTACGGTGTTGGTATCGGCGAGGAGGCCGAGAGGGAGAGGGAGAGGAGAGGGCGATGGCGACGCAGCATCACACCGAACCCGACATCATGAGCGGCGCGATCTTCGACGAGCCGGTCACCGAGGACGACATCGACCCGGAGGCGCCGCTCGACGCGGTCGTCGACGACGAGGACGAGGACTTCACCGCCGAGGACGAGTACGACGCGCACCCGGCCGACTGATCGCTGACGACATCGATCGGCACCCATCGACGCGCCCGCCGCGTTCGGCGCGTCGCGGGTTCGTCCGCGTCCCGAGGATGGTGCATACTGAGTCATCGGCCCCGAGTGGGTCGATCGTCCCACTTTTTGCCCGCTGTCGCGTGAGGAGTTCGCCCCGTGCCCCGCATCCCCGCATCCGAACGCCGGGTCGCCCTCGTCCAGGCGGCCGTGCGGGTGATCGCTCGCGGAGGAGTGTCGGCAGCCACCACACGGGCGATCGTCGCGGAAGCCGGCATGTCTCTCGCGAGCTTCCACTACGCCTTCACCTCCCATGACGAGCTGATGGCCGAAGTCGTCACCTGGGTCATCGCCGAGGAGCAGGTGGCGATCCTCCCCGACGACATCGAGGTCGGAAGCATCCGCGATGTCGCTCGAGCGGGACTCCAGCGCTACTTCGACCTCCTCCGGGCGAACCCGAACCAGGAGCAGGCCGTCAACGAGCTGGCCCTCCACGCGCTCCGCACCCCGGGCATGGAGCACCTCGCCCGCGTGCAGTACGCCGGCTATCACGAGCTGGCCGCCGCTGCCCTGGCCTTCGCGGCCGAGCACACCGGCTGCGAATGGGATCGCCCCGTCGAGGAGATCGCCCGCGTCCTCGTCGCCATCACCGATGGCCTCACCCTTGCCTGGCTCGTCGACCGCGATGATGCGGCCGCCGAACTCCTCATCGACAACGCGGCGACCATGCTCGCGGGAATGGCCACGACCAGATGACGATCACGACGACCCCCGCCGTCTTCAGTGAACCGACGCAGCGTGTCACCGGCGGCTGGATCGCCGCCTTCGCCACGGCGTGGCTCGGCATCTGGATGGCGCAGCTCACGCCCATCCAGCTCCTCCTGCCCCAGCAGATCGACGACGACCTGCACCCCGAGAACTGGATCGACAGCGTCGTCGCATTCGGCATCATCTCGGGCATCGCCGGCGTCTTCGCGATCGTCGTGTACCCGCTGACCGGTGCGCTGTCCGACCGCACGACGTCCCGTTTCGGGCGCCGTCGGCCGTGGATCGCCGGGGGAGCGCTCCTGTTCGCCGCCTCCCTCGTCCTGCTCGGCCTGCAGCACGACATCGTCGGGATCGGCATCTTCTGGGTGCTCGCGCTCAGCGGCTTCTGCGTCATGACCGCCGCCCTCACAGCGACGATCTCCGACCGCGTGCCCGTCGACCAGCGCGGCTACGTCTCCGGCTGGCTCTCGGCTCCGCAGGCCGTCGGCACCATCCTCGGCATCGCCCTCGTCACGGTCCTCGCGCTCAGCCAGTTCGTCGGCTACTCCGTGATCGCCGTCCTGCTGCTGGTGCTCGCCGTGCCCTTCCTGCTCCGGCCCGACGCCGTGCTCGCGCCGGAACAGCGCGAGCGGATGAGCGCCCGCCACGTCGTCGGCAGCCTCTGGATCAGCCCGCGCGAGCACCCCGACTTCGGCTGGACGCTCCTCGGGCGCATCCTGGTGAACTTCGGCAACGCCTTCGGCACGACCCTGCTGCTGTACTTCCTGATGTTCGGGCTCGATCGCGAGCACGCCGACGACGATCTCCTCATGCTGACCGCGGTCTACATGGTGTTCGTCATCATCGCCGCCCTCGTGCTCGGCAAGCTCTCGGACCGGCTCGCCCGACGCAAGCTGTTCGTCATCGTGGCGTCCGTGCTGCAGGCCGTCGCCGCCGTGCTGCTCGCCTTCTTCCCCGACTTCACGGTCGCCATGATCGCGGCCGGACTGCTCGGCCTCGGCTACGGATGCTTCCTCGCGGTCGACCAGGCGCTCGCGACCCAGGTCCTTCCCGACCCGGAGTCGCGCGGAAAGGACCTCGGAATCATGAACATCGCCACCGCCGTTCCGCAGGCGATCGCGCCGCTCCTCGGTGCAGGACTCGTCGCCTGGCTCGGCGGGTTCGAGGGCCTGTTCCTGCTCGCCGCGGTCTGCGCCGCTCTCGGAGCGCTCGCCGTCACCCGCGTGAAGAGCGTGCGCTGATGGCGGGCACAGCGGCCACGTCCCTCCTCGGGCTCGAGCGGGTTCCGACGGAGCAGCCGTGGACCGAGGGCGGCCCGTACTGGTCGGGCATCGACCGGGCCACCGCCGAACTGGACCCGCCGTTCGGTGTCCTGCACCTCGACGCGCTGCGCCACAACGCCCACGACATGCTCCGTCGGGCATCGGGGACGCCGATCCGCGTCGCGAGCAAGTCGATCAGGGTGCGGAGCGTCATCGAGGAATTGCTCGCCCTGCCCGGCTTCCAGGGTGTGCTCGGCTACACCCTCGCCGAGGCGCTCTGGCTGGCCGAGACCGTCGACGACGTGGTCGTCGGGTACCCGACGGTCGACCGTGCGGCGATCCGCCGCCTGGCCACGTCATCGGAGCTCGCCTCGCGGGTCACGATCATGGTCGACTCGCCCGCCCAGCTCGACGTCGTGGACGCCGTCCTGCCTCCCGGCCAGCGGGAGGACATCCGGGTCTGCCTCGAACTCGACGCATCGTGGAACTCCGCCGTCCTCGGTCACATCGGCGTTCTGCGCTCTCCCGTCCACGACGCGGCGGCGGCGGCATCCCTCGCCCGGTACATCGCGGAGAGGCCCGGCTTCACGCTCGTCGGCATGATGGCGTACGAGGCGCAGATCGCCGGCGTGGGGGACCGGCCCGTCGGAAAGCCGGTGGACGGCGCGATCAAGCGCTGGATGCAGACCCGTTCCATCGAGGAACTGCACGACCGGCGTGCGGCCGCGGTCGCCGCGGTCCGGCGGATCGCAGACCTCGAGTTCGTCAACGGGGGAGGCACCGGATCGCTCGAGTCGACCCATGCCGACGCATCCGTCACCGAGATCGGCGCGGGCAGCGGTCTCTTCGGCGGGCACCTGTTCGACAACTACAGCCGATTCACCCCGGCTCCGGCGGCGTCGTTCGCGCTGTCCATCGTGCGCCGCCCCGACCCCGACACCGCCACCATCCTCGGCGGCGGCTGGATCGCCTCCGGGCCACCGGCACCCGACCGGCTGCCGAAGATCGTGTGGCCGGCCGGCCTCACCCTGGCACCGCGCGAGATGGCCGGCGAGGTGCAGTCGCCCGTGAGCGGCCGCGCAGCGCGGGCGATGCGGGCGGGCGATCGCGTCTGGCTCCGGCACACGAAGTCGGGCGAGCTGTCCGAGCACCTGAACGAATTCGCCCTGGTCGACGGCGGGGCCGTCACGGGCATGACGCCGACGTACCGCGGCGAAGGGAAGGCATTCCTATGACGGCCAGCGGCTCGACGTGGCGGAACTGGGGACGCACGGAGGCCGTGCGTCCCGCCAGGGTCGAGCGTCCAGCGACCCCGGAGGCCGTGCAGCGTGCCGTGCTCGCCGCCGGGCGGTCGCGGATGCGGCTCAAGGCGGTCGGAGCCGGGCACTCGTTCACCGGCATCGCCCTCGCGCCCGGTGTGCAACTCGACCTCGACGACCTCAGCGGCATCGTCTCCGTCGATCAGGAGCGCAACCGGGTCACCTTCGCAGCGGGCACCCGCCTGCACCAGCTCCCCGGCCTCCTCGCCCCCTACGGCCTGGCGATGACGAACATGGGCGACATCGACCGCCAGTCCATCGCCGGTGCCATCTCGACGGGCACCCACGGGACCGGCGGGCGATTCGGCGGCATCGCGACCCAGGTGCGCGGCGTCACGCTCGTGACGGCGTCCGGCGAGTTCCTGCGCATCAGCGAGACCGAGAATGCGGACCTCCTGCCCGCCGCGGCCCTCGGCCTCGGCGCACTCGGCGTGATGGTCGACGTGACCCTGCAGCTGGAGCCGGCGTTCGTCATGCAGGCTGTCGAGCGCCCGGAGCCGTTCGACACGGTCCTCGACGAGTACCTCGAGCGGTCGCGCTCCATCGACCACTTCGAGTTCTACTGGTTCCCCCACACCGACACCGCCCTCACCAAGACCAACACCCGCCTGCCGGGCGATGCCGAGCTCCAGCCGCTCGGCCGCCTCTCGCGCTGGGTCGACGACGAGCTCATCGCCAACGGGGCCTATCGGGCCCTGTGCGCGCTGGGACGGATGATGCCGTCGACCGTCCCGTCGACGGCTCGCCTGGCCGAGCGCTTCTCGGGCAATCGCGACTTCACCGACCGGTCGACCTCCGTGTTCATCAGCAATCGCACGGTGCGCTTCCGCGAGATGGAGTACGCCCTTCCGCGCGAGGCGGTTCCTGACGCGGTCCGGGCCGTGCGCGCCATGATCGAGCGGAACGGATGGCGCATCTCGTTCCCGATGGAGGTGCGCTCCGCCGCGGCCGACGACCTCTGGCTGTCGACCGCGTCGGGCCGGGAGTCGGGCTACATCGCCGTCCACCGTTACTTCCGTGAGGACCAGCGCGCGTACTTCGCAGCCGTCGAGGCCATCATGCGCGCGCACGACGGACGACCGCACTGGGGCAAGATGCACGGACTGGACGCGCCGGAACTCGCGACCATGTATCCGCGATTCCAGGATTTCGTCGCCCTGCGGGACCGCCTGGATCCGTCCGGGATGTTCGCCAACCCGTACCTCGACCGCGTGCTCGGGCTCGCTCCGGAGCGTCCCAGTCCGGGGGGCGGGCGACTCGCACACCACGAGAGTGGAAATCGCGGCTGATCGGGAACTGCTCCGAAGCTGAGGACTGCTCGATTAACCCCCTCTTCGGGTGGGGAGGGGTGGCGCCCTCCGCGACACGCCGTTGACAGTTCCCGCACGGCGCTGCCACGCTGTGCCTGTCGGCGCCACCCTCGGCGCCGGCGGCCGTGCCTCCTGACTCCCTACAGTTGCGTGGCGACCGTCGGGTCGCCTCGAATGGAGAACTGATGTCCCCGAGCAGCTCCGCCGTTTCGACGACCGAGTACACCAGAAGCCGGTGGTTCACGGCCGTGGCGATCCTTCTCGCCACGGCCGTGATCACCATCGGCTCCACCGCGGCCATGGCGGCCAACGCCGCCGAACGCACCGCCCACGAGGCCGACGAGCGCGCGAGCGCCATCGCCGCGGTCGGGCATCGCGTCGGGCTGGGCGCTGCTCGGGTCGACGTCGGAGCGGTCCGGCTCGCCACAGCGCGCGGGCTGGCGCTCGACGAGATCGACCGGGCCGACGCGGCGGCCGCCGCCGCGGCCGGCAAGGCGACCGACGCGACGCTCGCGTCGCTGCGCTCGGCCACCGACGCCGTGACCGATGAACTCACGGGCGGAACCGCCGACGACGTCCTCGTGGCCGTCTACGCCCTGCGGGAGGCCGAGAAGGCCACCGCCACCGATGTCGCCGCCTGGCAGGTGGCCGAAGACGCTCGACTGGCAGCGGAGGCCGCGGCTCAGGCCGCCGCCGCGGCAGCAGCAGCCCAGGCGGCCCAGGCCGCGTCGTGGTCGCCCGACGAGGACTCGTCCGGATCGTCGTCGGGCTCGTCGCCCGCCGCAGCCCCGGCCGCACCCGCGGCATCCGGCCCCGTCGCGGACTGCGGCCCGTGCCCCGGTGCCACTCTCGTGCCCGTCGTCTGGGAGGGCGTCACCTACTGGGGCTGCCCGTAGTCTTCCGCCTCACGGAGTCCGGCGGCGCAGGGTGATCGAGCCCAGCACGATCGAGCCGACGATGAAGGCGGCGATGATCGCGATCTGACCCCAGATCCACTCCGTGCTCTCGGTGTCGCCCGCGACGGCGTTGAGCGCGTCGATGGCATGCGAGAGCGGCAGGAAGTCGCTGATCACCTCGAGGCCCTCCGGCAGCTGGTCGCGCGGCAGGAAGATGCCGCCGAGCAGGATCTGCGGGAACACGAACGCCGGCATGAACTGCACCACCTGGAACTCGGTCCGGGCGAAGGCGCTCGCGAGCAGTCCGAGCGCGGTGCCGAGGATCGCATCGGCGAGGGCGACCGCCAGGAGCAGCCAGATGCTGCCCTCGATCTCCAGCCCGCACACCCACACCGCGAACGCGACGGCGATCGCGGCCTGGGCGATGGCGAGCAGCCCGAACGCGAGGGTGTAGCCGAGGATGAAGTCGCCCTTGCCGAGCGGCATGGCGAGGAGCCTCTCGAGCGTGCCGGATCGGCGCTCGCGCAGGGTGGCGATGCTCGTCACCACGAACATGATGACGAAGGGGAACAGCGCCAGCATCGCCGGTCCGATGGTGTCGAACGTGTCCGTGTCGACGAAGATCCACGCCACGAGACCGATGAGCAGCGTTGGCACGACGAGCAGGAGGGCGATCGTCCGCGGATCGTGCCTGATCTGCAGCAGCACGCGTCCGGCGGTGGCGACGGTGCGGCGGGCGTTCATCGTTCGCCTCCGCGGCCCAGGTGCCGATGCCTCTTGGGGGCGTCGCCGGGTGGCGGCTCGTCCCCTCGCGACTGGATGATCGCCAGGAAGGCACTCTCGACGTCGGAGGCCCCCGTCGCGCCCAGCAGGCGGGCCGGGGTGTCGTCGGCCAGCATCTCGCCGTCGCGCATGAGCAGCAGTCGATCGCAGCGCGTCGCCTCGTCCATCACGTGGCTCGACACGAGCAGCGTCGTCCCGCCGTCGGCGAGTCGATGGAACAGGTCCCAGAGCTGCACCCGCAGCACCGGATCGAGCCCGACCGTCGGCTCATCGAGGACCAGCAGTTCGGGGGTTCCGAGGAGGGCAGCCGCCAGGGAGACGCGACTGCGCTGCCCGCCGGACAGGGAGGCGACCAGGCGGCCCGCGTACGCGGTCAGCTCGGTCTCCTCGAGCACCCGGTCGACGTCGCTGCGCGGGGCTCCGAGCACGGATCGGAAGTACTCGAGATTCTGCCGGACGGTGAGGTCGTCGTAGACGCTCGCGGCCTGGGTCACGTAGCCGACCCGGTGGCGCAACGGTGGACTCCCCGCGGCCAGGCCGAAGACGTCGAGCGTGCCCGATGCGATCACCTGGACCCCGACGATCGCCCGCATCAGGGTCGTCTTGCCGCTGCCGCTCGGGCCGAGGAGTCCCACGACCCCGCCGGAGGCGATGTCCAGGTCGAGGCCGCGCAGCACGGCGGTGCCGCCCCGACTCACGTGGAGATCGCGGATCGCGACGGCGGCCGGCGAGTTATTCACCATGTGATGAATTATTCGCCGCCGCACGCCCCGCGTCAAGCGTTCGGCTGCGGCGAGTCCGCCGCGCCGAAGCCCGTGAGGTGCCACTGCACTGCGGGCCCGAGTCGCGCGACCAGATCGTCGACGGAGGCGCCCGCGATGGGCTCGAGGCGCAGCACGTAGCGCGTGATCATCACGCCCACCACCTGCGACGCCGCCAGGGAGGCGCGCAGTTCGGCATCCGGGGCGTCGAGGCCGGCGGCGATGCGCCGGAACACCTCGCGCACGAGGAACTCCCTGATGAAGCGGCTCGTGCCGTCGGAGCCGACGACGGAGCGGATGAGTGCTGTCGCCCTGTCGCGTACCCCCGGCTTCTCCAGTTCGGTGAGCAGGAAGCGGACGATGCCCGTCCCGATCTCCTCCCGCGGACCGGCGAGCACCGCCTTGATGGCGCGGTCGGGACGCAGGGGAGCGGAGATGACCTCCGCGAACAGGTCGGCCTTGTCCTCGAAGTAGTGGTGCACGAGGGCCGGATCGACGGATGCCCGCCGTGCGACGGCGCGGAGGCTCGTGGCGTCGTAGCCCTTCGCGGCGAACTCCCGCTCGGCGGCCTGCAGAATGCGCGACCGGGAGTCGCCGCCGTGCGCCGCGCGAGGACGGCCGCGACCGCGGGTCGGGTGCGCTCCGTTCCCGCCGACCGATCCGACAGCCGATTCGCTCACGCAGAGAGCCTACGCCTGCCGTGTTGCTTGGAGTGTGATGGGAACCAGCAGTGAGCGGGGGACGCCGCCGATAGGATTGGCACGCCGCGTCCGGCACCTCACGCCTAGGAGTTCCCGCCATGGAATGGCTCATTCCCCTCATCATCGTCGTCGTCCTGGTCGCCATCGTCGGCATCTACCTGTGGTCGACGTACAACGCGCTCGTCACCCTCAAGGTGCGGGTCGATGAGGCGTGGAGCGACATCACGGTGCAGCTGAAGCGACGTGCCGACCTGATCCCCAACCTGATCGAATCGGTCAAGGGCTACGCGGCCCATGAGAAGGGCGTCTTCGAGCAGGTCACGCGCGCCAGGGCCGAGACCCTCGCCGCTCAAGGCCCCGTCGAGGCCTCCCAGGCCGAGAACCACATGCAGCAGGCGCTCAAGTCGATCTTCGCCGTCGCAGAGGCCTATCCGCAGCTGCAGGCGAGCCAGAACTTCCTGGCCCTGCAGAGCGAGCTCGTCGACACCGAGGACAAGGTGCAGGCCGCCCGCCGGTTCTACAACGGCGGCGTGCGCGAGCTCAACACGAAGATGCAGGTCTTCCCCAACAACCTGTTCGCGAAGCGACTCGGCTTCACGCAGCGGGACTTCTTCGAGGTCGCCGACAATGCGGCCATCGCCGAGCCCCCGCGCGTCCAGTTCTAGCAAGGGACGTCGTTGTACAGCGCCATAGCCCGGAACAAACGCAACACCGTCTTCATCGTCATCCTGTTCGTCGCCATCATCGCCGGACTGGGCTGGCTGGCCTCGGTCATCTACGACAATCCGACCATCGTCATCCTGACGATCGGCGGATCCATCGCTTACGCCGTCTTCCAGTACTTCTTCGCGTCAGCGCAGGCCGTGGCCATCGCAGGCGGCATCGAGATCCAGAAGTCCGACAATCCGCGACTCTGGCGCACGGTCGAGAACATCGCGATCTCGCAGGGGCTGCCGATGCCCAAGGTCTACGTGATCAATGATCCGGCCCCGAACGCCTTCGCCACGGGCCGCGATCCGCAGCACGCCGTCGTCGCCGCGACCACGGGGCTGCTCGACATCATGGACGACTCCGAGCTCGAGGGAGTCATGGCCCACGAGATCGGGCACGTGAAGAACTACGACATCCGCGTGTCGATGATCGTCTTCGGGCTCGTCGTCGCGGTCGGCTTCATCGCCGACATGTTCCTGCGGATGGCGTTCTTCGGCCGCGGCCGCGACAACAACAACCCGGTCGTGCTGGTGTTCGGGCTCGTGGCCATGCTCGTCGCGCCGCTCGTCGCCGGCATCGTGCAGGCCGCCGTCTCCCGGCAGCGCGAGTACCTGGCGGATGCGACCGGTGCGCTCATCACGCGGCACCCGGAGGCGCTCGCCAGCGCACTGGCGAAGCTCGGAGCCTACGGTCGCCCGATGCAGAAGCAGAACAGTTCGATGGCCCACCTGTGGATCTCGAACCCGCTCAGGGCCGGCGGCATCGGCCGGCTGTTCAGCACGCACCCTCCGCTCGAGGACCGCATCGAGCGGCTCCGGGCCATCGGAGGCACGTTCTAGCGACAGCCCGTCCGCCGTTCGCGGCGGCGGTCAGGGTCTCAGGCGATGAGTTCGCCGACGAGCGCCGGACTGAGCGTGCCGCGTCCGACCACCTCGAAGGCGTCGAGGCCCTGCCAGGCGGCAGCGTCCCGCAGGAGCCCCGCCGTGCGGGCCGCGATATCGGCCACATCGCGGTCGTGCACGTCCTCTTCGAGCCACGCGGACTGCACCCGCAGCACCCCGGCCTGACGGTCGTTCTTCAGGTCGATGCGCCCGACGAGGCGGTCGTCGATGAGGATCGGAAGCGTGTAGTAGCCGAAGATCCGCTTCTCGGCCGGCGTGTAGATCTCGATGCGGTAGTGGAAGTCGAACAGGCGCTCGGTGCGGGCCCGCTCCCACACGACCGGGTCGAACGGGGACAGGAGGGCGTCGGCGCTCATCCGGCGGGGGAGCCGGGCATCGCGGTGCAGCCAGGCAGGCGCCTTCCAGCCGTCGACGGCGACGGGGAGGAGGATGCCGGCCTCCACCAGTTCGGCGATCGCCGGGCGCACGTCGGCGCGCTTGAGCCGGAAGTAGTCGGCGAGGTCCTTCTCGGCGCCGACCCCGTGCGCGCGGGCGGCATGCTCGACCAGCCGAACGTGCGCATCGTGCCGCGGCACATGCCGGTCCAGGACCTCGGCGGGCAGCACCTGCTCGGGAAGCGCGTAGGTGCGCTCGAAGCGCACACGACCGGCTGAGACCACGTCGCCCTGCCGGAACAGCACCTCGAGACCGCGCTTCACATCCGACCAGCCCCACCACGGACCGCGCCGTACGTTGGAGTCGTGCTCGATCGCGCTCGCCGGCATCGGCCCGTTCGCCGCCAGTTCGGCACGCAGCCAGTCGAGCATGGGACCGTTGGCCGCTGCCCACGAGTCGCCTCCGTCGTAGTAGGCCCGGTACTCGTCCATGCGCCAGCGCATCAGCGGCCAGGTCTCGACGGGGATGACCGCCGCCTCGTGCGCCCAGTACTCCACGTACCCACCGCGCCGGGGGAAGGTGAGGCGGTCGAGGGCGGCCTTGTCGTAGCCACCGAGCCGCGCGAACACGGGGAGGTAGTGCGAGCGCTCGAACACGTTGACCGAGTCGAGCTGCAGCAGCCCGAGCCGCTCGATCGCGCCGTTCAGCTGGCGGGTGCCGACGGCCGCCGGCCGCGGGCGACCGAAGCCCTGGGCGGCCAGCGCGACGCGACGGGCGAGTGCGGGAGAGAGGGAGTCGACCATGGTGCTGCCGACGATAACAGCCGGCGGCGACACTGCCGATCAGGCATCCCGGAGCACCCGGATCACCCCGCCGAAGCGCACGCGACCGCCAATAGACTGAGTCGATGAGCGATTCAACGGGGGACCAGCGGCGGCGGCGGTTCTTCGCCGCGCGGAGACCGGATGCGAGGCGGCCGCGGCAGGCGGCCCAGACGCCGGTGGAGGACTACCGGGCGGAGAGGAGCATCCCGAACGGCGTGCGCCTGGCCGCCGGGTGGTCGTGGCGCCTCATCCTGATCGGTGCCGTCATCGCCGTGATGATCTTCCTCGTCATCCAGCTGCGCCTCATCCTGATCCCGCTCCTCGTGGCCGTGCTCCTGGCCGCGCTGCTCGTGCCCCTCGTCGGGTTCCTGAAGCGGCACCACTGGCCGAGCTGGCTCGCGATCGCCGTCGCGATGCTCGGCACGCTCGTCGTGGTCGCCGGGTTGCTCGTGCTCGTGATCACGCAGATCCAGCGCGGGGCGAGCGACATCGGCGTCCACGCCCTCGATGCCTTCGACGACCTCAAGGCCTGGCTCCTCGCGTCCCCGCTCGAGCTCACCGAGGCGCAGATCAACGACTACATCTCCTCGGCCTGGGAGAGCATCCAGGCCGACAGCCAGGTCTACGTCACGGGGGCGCTGTCGCTCGGCTCCTCCGTCGGCCACTTCGCCGCAGGCCTCTTCCTCGCCCTGTTCAGCCTGCTGTTCATCCTCATCGACGGCCGGGGCATCTGGGCCTGGATCGTGCGGCTGTTCCCGCGCAACGCCCGTGCGGCCATCGACGGCGCCGCGAGCGCCGGCTGGATCACCCTCACGAACTTCGCCAGGGTGCAGGTTCTCGTCGCGGCGATCGACGCGATCGGCATCGGGCTCGGGGCGTTCCTCCTCGGCGTCCCCCTCGCGATCCCCATCGCCGTGCTCGTGTTCCTCGGCTCGTTCATCCCGATCGTCGGTGCCGTCGTGACGGGCGCCCTGGCCGCGGTCATCGCCCTGGTCTACAACGGCCCGTGGATCGCGTTCTGGATGATCATCGTCGTGCTGGCGGTGCAGCAGATCGAGGGCCACGTGCTCCAGCCCCTCATCGTCGGCAGCGTCGTGAAGGTGCATCCGCTCGCCGTCGTGCTCGTGGTCGCGACCGGGTCCCTCCTCGCCGGCATCCCCGGCGCACTGTTCGCGGTGCCGGTGGCTGCCGTCCTGAACGTGATGGTGCGGTACATTTCCAGCGGGGTCTGGAAGACGGCGCCGGCCGCGCCCCTGCCGCCCGTCAACTCCGCGCTGTGGGAGATCGTTCCCCAGGATCGCCCCGGATATCGAAAGGACACGCCCTCGGATGCCTGAAACGGCGAACACCCTGGCCGCGACGAGTGGGGGCTCGGGAATCGCGGGTCCGCAGCTCGCAGACTTCGAGGCGGCGAGGCGGACCGTCAGCCGCGTCGTGCGCGTCACACCCGTCGAGAGCTCGCGCTACGTCGCCGAGGTCCTGGGGGCGCCCGTGTACCTGAAGTGCGAGAACCTGCAGCGCACGGGCTCGTACAAGCTCCGTGGAGCGTACAACCGACTGTCGGCGCTCTCCGATGGCGAACGCCGTCGCGGTGTCGTCGCCGCGTCGGCGGGCAACCACGCCCAGGGGGTCGCGCTCGCGGCCAGGGAGCTCGGCATCTCCGCGACCATCTTCATGCCCGTCGGAGTCGCCCTGCCCAAACTCGAGGCGACGCGTGACTACGGCGCCGACGTCGTGCTGCGCGGCACCGTGATCGCGGAGACGCTGGAGGCGGCTGCCCGCTTCGCCGAGGAGTCCGGCGCCGTGCTCATCCCGCCGTTCGACCATCCGGACATCGTCGCGGGACAGGGGACCCTGGGGCTCGAGATCCTCGACCAGGTTCCCGACGTCGAGACCGTCATCGTGCCCATCGGCGGCGGCGGACTGGCATCCGGCGTCGCGAGCGCCATCCGGCAGCGATCGCTGCAGCTCGGTCGCACCGTGCGGATCGTCGGCGTGCAGGCGGCGAACGCGGCGCCCTACCCGATCTCGATCGAGGCCGGCGAACCCGTGACGGTCCCCGTCGTGCCGACCATCGCCGACGGCATCGCCGTCTACCGGCCGGGCAACCTGAACTTCGAGATCATCCGCGACACCGTCGACGAGATCGTCACCGTCACCGAGGACGACGTGGCGCGGGCCATCATCGTGCTCCTCGAGCGGGCCAAGCTCGTGGTCGAGCCCGCCGGAGCCGTCTCGGTCGCCGCGATCCTGTCGGGCGCGGTGCACTCGAACGGACCGACGGTCGCCATCCTGTCGGGCGGCAACATCGACCCGCTGCTCATGCAGCGCGTCATCGGGCACGGCCTCGCGGCCTCCGACCGTTACCTGACCATCTCGATCATGCTGCCGGACCGTCCCGGCCAGCTCGCCCGCACCGCAGAACTCGTGGCAGAGGCCAACGCGAACGTGCTCGAGGTCTCACACACGCGCCACGGTGCCGGCCGCAAGCTCGGCGACGTGGAGCTGCAGCTCTCGATCGAGACCCGCGGCGTCGCCCACAAGGACTTCGTGGTGCAGACGCTGCGCGCGGCCGGCTACGACCCTCGGATCGTCTGAGCCGGGCCGCATCAGCGACGGATGGGCCCTACTGGCCCTTCCAGGTCTCGACCGCGATGATCGACACGGCGATCTCACGCCCGTTGGGCGCGGTGTAGCTCGTGGAGTCGCCGACGGCGAGGCCGAGGATGGCGGCGCCGAGCGGGCTCTGCTCGCTGTACGCGTCCAGTTCGCTGTCTCCGGCGATCTCGCGGTTGCCGATCAGGAACACGGTCTCGTCGCCGGCGATCGTCGCCGTGATGATGGTCCCGGTCTCGACCACGCCGTGGCTCTCGGGTGCTTCGCCGACCTCGGCCGTGCGGAGCAGCTCGGTGAGCTGGCGGATGCGCGCCTCCTGCTTGCCCTGCTCGTCCTTCGCGGCGTGGTAGCCGCCGTTCTCCTTGAGGTCGCCTTCCTCACGAGCCGCCTGGATGCGGTTCGTGATCTCCTGCCGGCCGGTCGTGCTGAGGGTCTGGAGCTCGAGGTTGAGGCGGTCGTAGACCTCCTGGGTCAGCCAAGTGACTGCGGCGTCCTGGGACATGATTCTCCTCGATGATGATGCGGATAAGACTGACGCCCCAACGTGACCGTCGGGGCGAATGAGCAATACTAGGTCGCCCAGCAGCTCGAAATCAAACCGGTGTTGCTCTGGCGGGACGTTCTCAGCTCCTCGGTGAAGGAGCGCGTGTAGGCCGTCGACGCGGGGATGTCCACGATCTTCCAGCCCACGATGGAGAAGTCCTCGTTGAGCGCCTGGACCGCGCAGCTCGCCGTCGTGCCCTGCGGCATCGAGATCTCGAACGTGACGCTCACGGTCCGCGCGTCGATGATGGAGTGCTTGGTGTCCTGGGCGTCGATCGTCGGTCCGGTTCCGTCGAGCCCCGCCCAGATGACCCAGGCCGCGAAGACCACGACGAAGGCGGCGGCGACGGATGCGATGATCCAGCGATCGCGGCGCCCGCGCCCGCGGGTGCGTCCGTAGCGCTCGTCGAGCTGGGTGGTCATGATGCTCCTGGACGGTCGGGGCGGTGCCCCGGAAGGATTAAGCTGGTGTATCTAGGCTATCCGGCAATTCCGAGGAGACCGACGCGTGCTCGTGAGCATCACCGACCTGCTGGTGCGGGCATCCGTTCTGACGGAGACCGCCCCGACACCACCCGACGAGGAGCTGGTCAGCCCCGGCATCATCGGGTTCATCGCCACGTTCTTCGTGGCGCTCGCGACGGTGCTCCTCATCCTGGACATGGTGCGCAGGGTACGGCGGGTGAACTATCGCGACCAGGTGCGCGAGAAGCTCCTGCTCGAGCAGGCCGAGGCCGAGCTGGCCGAGAAGGATGCCCCGGCCCCCGACGCCGCTGCCCCGATCGCGGACGCCGCCCCTGAG
>JBEVEO010000174.1:0-12036 GCA_040512695.1 Leifsonia sp.
CCCTGGTCCTCGATGTCGTAGTCGGCCCAGGGGAAGTCCGGCTGTGCCGCAGCGAGGGCTGCGACGGCGTCGATCGGAAGCTGGCCGGCGCCGAGCGGGTTGTCGGGGTGACCCTGCATGTCCTGGATGGCTCCGGCCTCCCACACGCCCTCATCGTTGAGGGAGCAGGTGCTGGCGCCGTAGTACGCCTCGGAGTGCGCCACGGTCACCCACGGGGTGGCCGCACCGGACACCGTGTAGGCGCCGTGCGACATCTCCTCGTACATGTTCTTCATGGTGTAGCCCGAGATGTCGAAGCCCTTCTTGCCATCGGGGCCCTTGAGGTCGGTGCGAACGCGATCGGTGATGCCCTTCTTGGAATAGAGCATCTTGTCGTAGTGCTGAGGGGAGAAGTCCTTGACCCACATCGAGTTGTTGTCGAGCTTCGACGCCTTCGCCGGGTCCGGGATGGTGTTGTGCGTCGGACCGTTCTGGACGTTGCCCGGGGTACATTCGGTCGCACCGAACTCGGTCGGCACCTGGACGCCGGTGAAGTCGTCGTTCGCCGACTGGTTGAACTCGACCAGGATGGTGAGGAGCTTGGCCTCCTGGGTCGTCGCCGCCTTCTTGTACAGGTGCTTCAGCCATTGCGGGCTCTTGCCGGTCTTCAGTGACTTCGACTCGAGCGCCGCCAGGCCCTGCGCGGCGATGGGATTGCCCGCCGCGTACTTCTGGTCGACCTGCGTCGCCCGGGCGATGGCCTCCTGCTGCTGGGTGCCGTCGAGCGCCACATCGGCGCTGAAAGCCGCTTCAGTCCGGGGCTCGACGTAGTTCATGTAGTACTCGGAATCGCTGATCGCCGGTGGCGCGAACTGCGGTTGTGCTGATGCCGCCCCTGCCGCGGTCGTCGTCACAAGGCCTGCGACGACGAGAGCGGTGATGGGAACCACGGCGATCGCGCGTTTGTGCGCGCGAACGTTCTTCCCTGACATGCTTCTCCTCTCGAGTGCCCGGTCGGCGGTGACCTCGGGCACAAACGACGCCCGCTGCTTTGTGCGGGCTTAGAGGCATCTTGCCGTTGCCGATGAGCTGAGGGAAGGGGTACGGCCCATATTCGGGGGACAATTTTTTTCCGGCGGCTTTTCGCGGATGGCGACATATGCTGGCCGGATGCGGATGATGCCGGTGGTCGTCGGCGCGGGGATGCTCGCGCTGCTTCTGGGCGGATGCGCGCCATCCGCTCCGATCGTGCCGGGCGGCGACGGAGCCCGGCAGACGCCGGAGACGCCGAGCCGGGGCGGCGTCGCCCCGCGCGATCAGCCTCTGGAGACGGCCCCGGAGACCCCAGTCGCGCTCGGCCGCGACGTCCGTTGCACCGACGGACAGGACGTGACGATCGACGGTCGGGGCCGCGAGTTCCGCGTGACGGGCCCGTGCGGTGCCGTCACGGTGAGAGGCAGCGCGATCACGGCGGAGATCGAGACGGCGGCCTCGCTCGCCATCGAGGGGCAGGCCGTCGTCGTGCGGGTCGACGGCGATCTCACGGCCCTCGACGTGCGCGGGGATGCCAACAGCATCGAGGCCGGCTCGATCGCTGCGATCGCGGTCTCCGGTCAGGCCAACCGGATCGATGGCGGGCACCTCGGCGCCCTGAGCATCGATGGCGACGACAACACCGTGCTCGGCGACACCGAGCCGTCCCCGTCGAGCATCGACGGCCAGGGGAACGTCGTCACGCGGCGCTGAGTGCGCAGCGCCGTCAGCGCAGGGTCTTGCGGCTCGTGATCTGTCCGGTGTCGAAGCCGAGGAGGTGCAGCCCGCCGCCGAAGCGGGCGTGCTCCACCTTGATGCAGCGGTCCATGACGACCGTGAGACCGCGGGCCTCGCCGTCGTACGCCGCATCCTGGTTCCAGATGCCCAGCTGCACCCAGATGGTCTTCGCCCCGACGGCGACGACGTCGTCGATCACGCTCGGGATGTCGCTGCCGCGTCGGAACACCACGACGATGTCAGGCACCTCGGGCAGCGACGCGAGGTCGGGGTAGGCCTTCTCGCCGAGGATCTCGGAGGCGTTCGGGTTCACGAAGTACAGGCGGAAGTCGCTCGACTGCTGCAGGTAGGTGCCGACGAAGTAGCTCGAGCGCGCCGGGTTCGGTGACGCTCCGACGATGGCGACGGACTTCGCGGCCCGGAGGATGCGCAGGCGCTCCTTCGCGTCGGGCCCCACCCAGGTGCGCTGCGATTTCAGCAGCTTCGCGAGCGGCGAGTCGGACGGCAGGTCGCAGCTGAGCCCGTTGACGAGACGGACGGTCTCGATCTCGGTGTCATCGGTGGTCGGTGCGTCCGTGATCGTGCTCATCAGTTGCCTCCTGTGGCGGCCGCGAGGGCCTGGTCGAGATCGTAGATGATGTCTTCAACGTCCTCGATGCCCACGCTAATCCTCACGATGCCGGGAAGCACCCCGGCGTCCACCAGCTGCTGCTCTGAGAGCTGGGCGTGCGTGGTGGACGCCGGGTGGATGATGAGGGTCTTGGCGTCGCCGATGTTGGCGACATGGCTGGCCAGATCGACGTTCTCGATGAGCTTCTGTCCGACCGCGCGGCCGCCCTTCACCTCGAAGCTGAACACCGAGCCCGGACCCTTCGGCAGGTACTTGAGCGCACGGTCGTGGTGCGGGTGCGATTCCAGTCCGGCCCAGTTGACCGCCTCGATCCGCGGATCGGCGGCGAGCCACTCCGCGACGACGCGGGCGTTGTCGACGTGCGCCTGCACCCGGTACGGGAGGGTCTCGACGCCCTGCGCGAGCTGGAAGGCGGACTGCGCCGACAGGGCGGGGCCGATGTCGCGGAGCTGCTCGGCGCGCAGCCGGGTGAGGAACGCGTACTCGCCGAAGTTGCCCGACCACTCGAGGCCGCCGTAGCTCGGCACCGGCTGGCCGAACAACGGGAACTTCTCGCTGTGCCAATGGAAGCGTCCGCTCTCGACGACGACGCCGCCGAGGGTGGTGCCGTGCCCGCCGAGGAACTTCGTGGCGGAGTGCGTGACGACGTCGGCGCCCCACTCGATGGGACGGTTGAGGTACGGAGTCGCGATGGTGGAGTCGACGATGAACGGGATGCCGTGGGCGTGCGCGACGTCGGCGAGTCCCGCGAGGTCGGCGATGTCACCGGACGGGTTCGCGATGGTCTCGGCGAACAGCACCTTGGTCCTGTCGGTGATGGCTGCGGCGTAGTCGGCGGGATCCGACGACTGCACGAAGGTCGTCTCGACCCCGAACCGGCGCAGGGTCACGTCGAGCTGCGTGATCGATCCGCCGTAGAGGTTCGCGGAGGCCACGATGTGGTCGCCGGCGCCGACGAGGCTCGCGAAGGTGATGTACTGCGCCGAGAGGCCGGAGGCCGTTGCGACGGCGCCCAGACCGCCCTCGAGGCTCGCGACGCGCTCCTCGAAGCTCGCGACCGTCGGGTTGGCCAGTCGGGAGTAGATGTTGCCGTACTTCTGCAGCGCGAACCGGGCTGCGGCATCCGAGGTGTCGTCGAAGACGAAGGCGGTCGACTGGTAGATGGGCAGGGCCCTGGCTCCCGTCACTGCGTCGGGGATGTTGCCAGCGTGGATTGCACGCGTCTTGAAGCCGTACTCGCGATCTGCCATGCCGTTCACGCTACCGGCTGGGCAGGAGGGCTCCGGTCGTGCGGCGTAACGCGCCGAAACGCATACGATCGAGGCAGTGACCGCGCCCGATCAAGCCCCAGCCGTGCCCCGGCGTCGGTTCGTCGACCTCGCGCCGCTGCGCTACTCGCGGGCCTTCGCGCGGTTGTGGATCGGCGCCGCGATCGCCGGTGTCGGGGCGCAGCTGACGATCGTGGCCGTCGGCCTGCAGATCTACGACATCACCGGGTCGACGCTCGCCGTCGCACTGGTGGGCGGCATCGCCCTCCTGCCGATGGTCGTCGCCGGCATCTGGGGCGGGATGCTCGCCGACGCCTTCGACCGGCGGGCCGTGCTCATCGCCTCCGCCGTGACCGGCTGGGTCAGCACGCTGGCGCTCGTCGGGCTCTCGATCGCGGATGCGGCGCTCGCCGCGTCGGGCACCAGGGCCGAGGTGTGGCCGTTCTACCTCTTCACCACCCTCAACGCGATCGCGTCGACCATCACCGGCGCCACGCGGTTCTCGGTGTACCCGCGCATCCTCCCGCCGGAGCTGGTGTCGCGTGCGAGTGCACTCAACGGCATCGCCTCGGGACTGCAGCTCACGGTGGGGCCCGCGCTCGCCGGCGTGCTCGTCGCGCTCGTCGGCTTCCCGCTCACCTTCACCGTCGACGCCGTCCTGTTCGCTGCGGGGTTCCTCGGGATCCTCGCACTGCCGAAACTGCCGCCGCTCGGCGATGCGGTGCGGCCGGGGCTGCAATCGCTCAGGGAGGGCGCTGCCTTCCTGCGGAGGGCGCCCAACATCCGGATGAGCTTCATCGTCGACATCGTGGCCATGACGTTCGGGCGCCCCTTCGTGCTGCTGCCCGCCGTCGCGAGCTCCGTCATCGGCGGGGGACCCGTGACCGTCGGAATCCTCGTCGCCGCTGCCGCGGTCGGCACCTTCCTCACCGGGCTGTTCAGCGGTCCGGTCGCGCACGTCCACCGCTACGGCGTGGCGATCGGGCGTGCCATCACCGTGTACGGGGCGTTCATCCTCCTGTTCGGCCTCGTCATCCTGGCGATGCAGACCGGATGGTTCGGCCCCGTCGGACCCGAGCTGTCACAGGTGAACTGGGTGGCGCTCTCGATCGCGGCCGTCGCCCTCGCCGGAACCGGTGCATCGGACGAGGTGAGCGCCATCTTCCGGTCCACGATCCTGCTCACCGCCGCCCCGGACGAGATGCGGGGACGCCTGCAGGGCATCTTCACCGTCGTCGTGACGGGTGGTCCGCGCATCGGCGACCTGTACGCGGGCATCGCGGCATCGCTCGTGGCGCTGTGGTTCCCGCCGGTGCTCGGTGGCCTGCTGATCATGGCGCTCATCGCCGTCCTCCTGCGGATCCAGCCGTCCTTCCGGGCATACGACGCACGCGATCCCGCCCTCTAGCTCGGGTAGATTTCCGGGTATGGAATCGATCAGCAGCGCAGAGCTCGCCGCCCTCGACGCGGCTGCGTCCATCATCGACGTGCGCGAGGTCGACGAGGTCGCCGTCGTCCGGGTGCCCGGTGCCGTCAACATCCCCATGAGCTCGTTCCTGGACCGGATCGACGAGGTGCCACTCGACGCGACGGTCTACATCATGTGCGCGGTCGGCGGCCGGAGCGCCCAGGTGACGAACTACCTCGACCAGCGCGGTTACGACGCGGTCAACGTCGACGGCGGCATCATCGCGTGGGAGCAGGGCGGCCACCCCGTCGAGCGCAGCACCCGATGATCCTGGAGCACGCCGTCCTGCCCGTGACCGCGGGGCGCGAGGCCGCCTTCGAGGAGGCCTTCGCCGAGGCGAAGCCGATCATCGCCGGCATGCCCGGGTTCGTCGACCTCACCCTGTCGCGCGGGATCGAGTCGCGGTCGAGCTACCTGCTGCTCGTGCGCTGGGAGTCCGTCGATGCCCACGAGGTGGGCTTCCGGGGTTCGCCGGAGTACCAGCGCTGGCGCGAGCTGCTGCATCCGTTCTACGACCCGTTCCCGGTCGTCGAGCACTTCGCCGAGGTGCACAGGGCCTGATCAGGCTCGATCGCTAATCTGGGATCCAGGCCGCGAGACAGCAGCCCCGGACGAGGGATCAGTACCCGGAACGCGACAAGACTGACCACAGGAGTGGACACGTCATGTCATGGATCATCCTCATCGCCTCCGGCATCCTCGAGGCCGTCTGGGCCACCGCGCTCGGCAAGGCCGAGGGATTCACCAGGCTCTGGCCCACCGTCATCTTCGGCGTCACCCTGATCGCCAGCATGGGCGGCCTGGCCGTGGCCATGCGCTCCATCCCCATCGGAACCGCCTACGCCGTGTGGGTGGGCATCGGAGCCGCCCTCACCGTCGCCTGGTCGATGATCACCGGCGACGCATCGGTGTCGTGGGTGAAGCTCGCCCTCATCCTCGGCCTCGTCGGCTGCGTCGTCGGACTGAAGCTCGTCGACCACTAGCCGCCGACGGCGCAGACACGCGAAGACAGGCCGAGGCGGCCTGTCTTCGCTCTGCGGGGCCGGGTCCTTCCGGCCGGGAGGCTAGTGCGTTCGGAAGCGGGCGGTCATCGGGCAGTCGAACGGATCGCGTGCCGAGAGGCCGACCTTGTTCAGGTAGTCGATGACGATCCCGTAGCTCTGCACGAGACCCGTCTCCGTGTAGAGGATGTTGTGGTTCTCGCAGTACTCGCGCACGATCTCGCGGGCCTTGGCGAGGTGCGGGCGCGGCATGTTCGGGAACAGGTGGTGCTCGATCTGGTAGTTGAGGCCACCCATGAAGGTGAGCATCCGCCAGTCGCCGCGGATGTTGCGCGACGTCAACACCTGGCGGCGGAGGAAGTCGACCTTGCTGTCGTGGGGCAGCTGCGGCATGCCCTTGTGGTTCGGGGCGAACGATGCGCCCATGTACACGCCGAAGACCGCGAGCTGCACGCCGATGAAGGCGAACGCCATGCCGAGCGGGAGGAAGTAGAAGATGACGGCGACGTACGCGACGAGGCGGGTGACGATCATCGTGATCTCGAGCCAGCGCTTGTCGACCTTGCCGCGACCCATGACGGTGCGCAGGCCGTGCATGTGCAGGTTGAGGCCCTCGAGCATGAGCATGGGGAAGAAGAACCAGCCCTGCTTGCGGGTGACGAGTGCGTGCAGGCGACCGACCTTCGCGGCCTCCCCGGGCTGGAAGACGATGAAGTCGTTGTCGATGTCGGGGTCCTTGCCGACGACATTCGGGTTCGCGTGGTGACGCGAGTGCTTGGTCATCCACCACGAGTAGCTGATGCCGACGAAGGCATTGGCGAGCACACGGCCGGCGGTGTCGTTGGCCTTGCCGGACTCGAACACCTGACGGTGCGACGCCTCGTGGGCGAGGAAGGCGAACTGCGTGAGGATGATGCCGAGGGCCGCAGCCATGAGGAGCTGGTACCAGGTGTCGCCGAGCAGGATGAAGCCCGTGACGGCGCCGCCGAGGGCGGCGAGGAGGATGCCGAACACCATCCAGTAGAAGCCGGTGCGGCGGCGCAGGAGGCCGAGGTTCCGCACGGTGTGGAGCAGCGAGGAGTACTCGCTGGTCGGGTTCTTGGTGTCTCCACCTGGCCTGGTCCGGATGATACGGACGCCGGAGGAGGGTACGACGATTGCTTCGGACACGTCACTGCCTTCGATCGGTGTGACTTCCCAGTCGAAAAGATGAGGCAGGTGCCGCGCATCGCGGGTGGATCCCCGGCGATCGGATGCTGTTCAGCGTACGGGAGAAGGCTGAGGATTCACCTGTTATCTCCGGGAATCGTATGCCGTGGCGGGCATACTCCGTGCACTATGCGGGCCGCTCAGCCGAGGACGGCCGCGCCGTAGGCGAGGGTCGCGATGAGCCCCCACGACACCAGCCCGACGACGAGGGCGCGCCATCCGGTGCGCGCCAGTTCCACGACCCTGATGGACGATCCGAGCGCGAACAGCGCCATCGCCAGGAGCACGGTCTGCGCCGTGTCGGCGATCGAGAGTGCGGCATCCGGGAGCGGGAGGAGGGTGCGCAGCAGGACGGCGACGAGGAAGCCCACGATGAACAGCGGCACGACGGGCGGGCGCGGGCCCGTCGCATCCGTCGCCCGTCGCCGCTCGACGGCAGCCGTGATCGCGACCATCGGTGCGAGCAGGAGCACACGCGTGAGCTTCACGACCACGGCGACGGCGAGCGCGGCCGAGCCGCCGATCTGCGCGGTGGCGACGACCTGGCCGACGTCGTGCACGCCGGCGCCGACCCAGTGCCCGAACTGGAGGTCGGTGAGGCCGAGCGGATGCCACAGCGCCGGCAGCACGGCGATGGCGAGGGTGCCGCACAGGGTGACGAGTGCCACCGGGGTCGCCTGCTCGTCGTCGCGGGCGCGAACGACCCCGCCCATCGCGCCGATGGCCGACGCGCCGCAGATGGAGAACCCGCTGGCCACGAGCAGCGGCTGGTGGCCGGGCAACCGGAGCAGCCGGCCGAGCCCGAGGGTGCCGAAGAAGGTCGCCACGACGATCAGCACGGTCGTCGCGATGGTGACGACGCCCAGGCCGGCGATGTCGCCCAGGCTGAGCTTCAGTCCGAGCAGCACGATTCCGATGCGGAGCAGCCGTCGGGCCGCCAGGCGGAGGCCCGGTGCCAGCGCTCCGTCGAGGAAGGGCCTGGCGGCCGGGACCTGGCCGACGACGATCCCGAGCGCGACGACGGCGGTGAGGATGGGGATCGCCGGGACGGCGAGGTGGATGCCCCATGCGACGAGCGTGGCGAGCGCGGCCGCGGTCAGGCCCGCCAGCATGTCACCGCCAACTCGGCAGCCAGATGTGCAGTTGCCAGTACCAGAACGGCACCCGCTCGCCGGTCCAGAGCGGCCAGAAGAACACCGAGACCAGGACGGCGACGGTGAGGAACACGGCGACGATGCCGATCCCGCGCTGGCGTCGCCACCAGACGTCCGTCCGGGAGCCGAGGATGATGGCGATGACGGCGGTGAGCGCGAGGACCAGGTACGGCTCGAACGCGATCGTGTAGAACTGGAACACCGTGCGGTTGAGGTACATCAACCAGGGCAGGTAGCCGACGCCCAGTCCGGTGAGGATCAGCCCGATCCGCCATTCGCGGTAACGGATGACCCGGTACACGAGGTAGAACGCCGCCGCGGTGGCCGCCCACCAGATGAGCGGATTGCCGAGGGAGGTGATCGCGTCGGCGCAGGAGCCGACGGCGCAGCCCTCGGAGGCATCGGTGCCCAGGTAGTACATGCTCGTGGGCCGGATCATGAACAGCCAGGTCAGCGGGTTCGCCTGGTACGGATGCGGCGTGTGCAGTCCGACGTGCCAGCCGTACGCGGCCACGTGGTAGTGCCACAGGCTCTGCACGGCGTGCGGCACCCAGGCCAGCGCGCCGGTCCAGGCATTCCCGGCCTGGTCGGCCCAGTCGCGGTAGTAGCCGGCGGAGGTGACGAACCATCCGGTCCAGGTGGCGAGGTACGCGGCGAGGGCCGTCGGCACCATGAGGAGGAACGTCACCGGCCCCTGCTTCAGGATCGCGCTCGTCGCCCAGAACTGGACGCCGGCCCTGCGCCGCGCCAGGACGTCGACGACGACGACGTAGATGCCGAAGCCGGCGAGGAAGTAGAGGCCGGACCACTTGACGCCGGCCGTGAGCCCGAAGGCGATGCCGGCGGCGATGAGCCAGGGCCGCCACCACAGGGCGGGACCCCAGCTCCCGGCCTCGGGGTCTCCCGTCCGCTCCCGGCGTCGGGCGAGCCATTCGCGCAGCCTGCGCTCGTTCCAGGAACGGTCGAGCAGGATCGCCCCGAAGCCCAGCAGGCCGAAGAACATCACGGAGACGTCGAGGAGGGCGACCCGCGACAGCACGATGGCGTGGCCGTCGATGGCGAACAGGAAGCCGGCGATCACGGCCACGAGGGTGGACGTGAACAGCTTCCGGGCGATGAGGGTGAGCAGCAGGACGCCGAGGATGCCGACCACGGCGGTTCCCACCCGCCAGCCGAAGCTGTCGCCGGCGCCGAACGCGGCGAGGCCGAGCGCGATGATCCACTTCCCGAGCGGCGGATGGACGACGTACGAGCCCTCCGCGTTGTAGATGTCGGTGTCCCCGGCGTTGAACCGGGCGTCCGCGTCGGAGGGCCAGGTCGTCTCGACCCCGTTGTTCAGCAGGGTGTACGCATCCTTCACGTAGAAGGTCTCGTCGAAGACGAGGTTGTGCGGATTCCCGAGGTCCCACAGGCGCAGCACGGCGGCGAGCAGGGTCACGGCCGCCGGGCCGCCCCAGTACCAGAGCCGCTGCCGCAGCGGCGTCGAGAGCACCCGGCCCCACCACGCGTCGAGGCGGGTGCCGCGCGGCTCGTCGTCGAGATCGTCGTGCCGGTCGAAGCGGCGATCCGTCTCCGCGGCGTCGCCGGGGTGGACGACCACCGGTTCGGTGCTCACGCGTTCGACCTCCATGGCGCAATGCTAAGCGAGGGAGCCGCATGCGCCGGCACGGGGAGCGTGCGCCAGACTGGTCGCATGATCATTCTCGCGGCGACTCCCATCGGCAACCTCGGTGACGCGTCGACGCGCCTGGTGGAGGCCCTCAGCACCGCTGCGGTGATCGCCGCGGAGGACACCAGGGTGACCCAGAGACTGCTGGCGGCGCTGCACATCGAGAACCGCCCGCGGCTCATCCCGCTGCACGAGCACAACGAGCGGCTGAAGGCGGCCGAGCTGGTCGAACTCGGCCGGGACGCCGACCTGCTGGTGCTCAGCGACGCCGGCATGCCGACGGTGTCCGACCCGGGCTTCCACCTCGTCGACACCGCCGCGGCCGCCGGGGTGGCGGTGACCGTGCTGCCGGGGCCGAGCGCCGTCATCACGGCGCTCGCCGTCTCCGGCCTGCCGACCGACCGCTTCACGTTCGAGGGCTTCCTGCCGCGCAAGCACGGCGAGCGGCTGGCCGCGCTGCGCGAACTCGTCGACGAGCGCCGCACGATGGTGTTCTTCGAATCGCCGAACCGGCTCGCCGCCTCCCTGCTGGACGTCGCCGCCGCCTTCGGAGACGACCGCCCCGTCGTGGTCTGCCGCGAGCTGACGAAGTTCTACGAGGAGGTGCGCCGCGGGACGGCGGCCGAGCTCGCGGCCTGGGCGGCCGACGGCGTCAAGGGCGAGATCTGCATCGTCGTCGGCGGCGCTCCGAAGCGGGTGCACTCGCTCGACGACGGCATCGGGCAGGTGCTCGCACTGGTCGCGTCCGGTGAGCGGATGAAGGATGCCACCGCAGCCGTCGCCGCCGCGACGGGACTCGGCAAGCGCGAGCTGTACGAGGGCGCGCTCGCCGCACGCTGATTCACCGCCCATTCCCAGCGCCGTGAGCGCAGGCTGATGCCAGAGGCCACATCAGTGGTGGACGAAGGTGCGCGATGGTGCGGGCGGTGAGATTCAGCGAGTTCGGCGGCCCGGAGGTCCTCCGCGTCGTGGACATCGAGATGCCCGTCCCCGGCGATGACGAGGTGCTCGTCGAAGTGGTGGCGGCCGGTACGAATCCGGTCGAGAGCGCCATCCGCAGCGGGGTCCAGCCCGATCGCTGGCCGGTCCGGTTCCCTGAAGGCCAGGGACGTGACGTGGCGGGCATCGTGATCGGGCTCGGCCCCGGGACGACGAGGTTCGCCATCGGCGACGAGGTCATGGGGTTCGTGGCACGCGGATCGCACGCCACCCACGTCGTCGTGCCGTCCGCCCAGCTGGCGCCCAAGCCGCACAACGTGCAGTGGGAGATCGCCGGCAGCCTCTACGTGGCCGGCACCACGGCGCTGGACGCCCTCCAGGACACGGCCGTCGGGGCTGGCGACACCGTCGTCGTCACGTCGGCGGCCGGCGGGGTCGGCTGCCTCGCCGTGCAGCTCGCCGTCGCCAGGGGCGCCAGGGTCATCGGAACGGCGGCCGCCCGCAATGCGGACTTCGTGCGCCAGCTCGGCGCGATCCCCGTCGCGTACGGTCCCGACATCGCCGACCGCATCCGCGTCGTGGCGCCGGACGGCGTCGGCGCCTTCATCGACTTCTTCGGCGGCGACAGCGTCACGGCCGCGATCGAGCTCGGGGTTCCACCGCAGCGCATCAGCACCGTCCTCGACTGGGCCGCCGTCGACGACTACGGAGTGCAGCGGGCCACGGCGGGAAGCATCCGGGAGATGCTCGTCATCGCCGAACTCATGCAGCAGCACAGGATCCGCATGCCGATCGCCGACGTGTTCTCGCTCGACGACGTCGAGGCGGCCTACCGCCAGCTCGATCGCCGGGAGTCCGTCGGCAAGATCGTCCTCGGCATGAACCTGGTGGAGTACCGCAACCAGCGCCTGCACCAGAGCGGGGTCAAGGAGCAGGATGCGACTCTGG
>JBEVEO010000201.1:0-11470 GCA_040512695.1 Leifsonia sp.
AACCCGGAGGTCGGCGAGCAGTTCCTCGGAACCGTCGTCAAGATCGCCGCGTTCGGTGCGTTCGTCTCGCTGCTTCCCGGCAAGGACGGACTGCTGCACATCAGCGAGGTCCGCAAGCTCGCCGGCGGCAAGCGCGTCGAGAACGTCGAGGACGTGCTCGGAGTCGGCCAGAAGGTGCTCGTCGAGATCACCAAGATCGACGACCGCGGAAAGCTCTCGCTCGCCCCGGTGGTGGCCGAGGACGCCGACACCGAAGGCAGCGCAGCGCACAGCGAAGGACCCGTGGAGCCCGCTGAGGGCGCCGACATCCCCGCCTAGCGATCGGTCCTGATACGGCGGATGCCCGTCGCGTCCGGTCTCTCGATTCCCGAGAGCCTGATGCGGCGGGCATCCGTCGTTCCATCGGCTGGCGAGCGCCGGCCGGTGCGGGTCAGTCGACGGCGCGATCCAGGAGCGGGCGCAGGCGGAACGGGATGAGTTCGCCCATCGACAGGCTGGTCTCGGTGCGCTCGACGCCGTCGATCGCGAGGATCTCGCCGTCGACCCGGAACAGGTGCTCCGCGTCGGTGCACACCACCTGCACGAGCAGGTCGATCTGGCCGCTCAGGCCGTGTGCCTGGATGACCTCGGGGATGCCGGAGATCGCGTCGACGATGGCTCCCAGTGCCTTCTGCCGCACGTGGACGGCGATGAACGCCGTGAGCGGGTAGCCGAGGGCGGCCGGATCGATGCGGCGTTCCAGCGACTGCAGCACGCCGGAGGATCCGAGTCGCGTCAGCCGGCTCTGCACGGTGTTGCGGGAGAGGCCGAGACGGTCGGCCAGCGCCACCGCGGTGGCTCGGGGGTCCTCACTGAGCGCGCGCAGCAACTGCACGTCGGTGGCGTCGATCGGTTGCATGATGCGCAACGATAGCACCGTTGCAGCTGGCTCGATGGTGCAATCTGCTCAGCAGCGTGCACGTGGATTGTGCCGGATGCGCAATGGGCTTATCTTTGTAGCACCCGCCGCAGCGTCGCAGCGGGTCGATCGGCGCGGCCCACGAAGCCTGCCGATCGCAGTCGCGACAAAGAAGGTTGCGCCAGCCATGACCATCCACCAGTCCCTCCTGCCTCCGACCAGTGCCGGTGCCGAGCCGTCGGACGCCATGGTGCAGCTCATCACCCCGACCGGCAGTCGCCGGCAGAATCCCGTCTTCGATCCGTGGGTCGCCGGCCTCACCCCGGATGAGCTCCGCGGGCTGTACGAGGACATGGTCGTCGTCCGCCGCGTCGACGCGGAGGCCACAGCGCTCCAGCGTCAGGGCGAGCTCGGCCTCTGGCCGCCGGTCCTCGGGCAGGAGGCCGCCCAGATCGGATCGGGGCGCGCTCTCCGCAGCGACGACTTCGTGTTCTCGAGCTACCGCGAGCACGGCGTCGCTTACTGCCGAGGCGTGAAGCCGGCGCAGGTCACCCCCGTCTGGCGCGGTGTCGCGGCGTCGGGCTGGAACCCGTACGACGTCAACATGGCCGCCCCGCAGGTGATCATCGGCGCCCAGACGCTGCACGCCGTCGGCTACGCGATGGGCGTGCAGAACGACGGCGACGACGCCGTCGCGATCGCCTACTTCGGCGACGGCGCGACGAGCGAGGGCGACGTCAACGAGGCGCTCGTCTTCGCGGCGAGCTTCAACGCCCCCGTCGTGTTCTTCTGCCAGAACAACCAGTGGGCCATCTCCGAGCCGGTCGGCCTCCAGGCGCAGCGGAGCATCGCCGATCGCGCCCCCGGCTTCGGCATCCCGAGCCTGCGGGTCGACGGCAACGACGTGCTCGCCGTCATGGCCGCGACGCGCATCGCCCTCGACCGCGCCCGCACCGGCGGCGGACCGACCTTCATCGAGGCCGTGACGTATCGGATGGGCCCGCACACCACCGCTGACGACCCGACGCGCTACCGCCCGCAGGGCGAGCTCGAGGAGTGGCGGGCCAAGGACCCGATCGCGCGCTTCGCCGCCCTGCTGACCGGATCCGGCGTGCTCGACGACGCCTTCGTCGCGGCCGCAGCCGAGAAGGCGGACCGGACGGCTGCCGAACTGCGCGCCGCCTGCATCGCACTGCGCGATCCGGCCGCCATGTCGCTGTTCGACAACGTCTACGCGGAGCCGAACACCACGATCGACCGGGAACGCGACCACTACGCGCGCTACCTCGCGCTCTTCACCGAGGGAGAGGACCGATGACCATGCTCGACGCCCCGGTCGACACCCAGACCCTCACCCTCGCGAACTCCGTCAACGCCGGCCTCCGTCGTGCCCTGCGCGACGACGACCGGGTCGTGCTCCTCGGCGAGGACATCGGCACGCTCGGGGGCGTCTACCGAGTGACCGACGGCCTGCAGCGCGAGTTCGGCGCCCGCCGCGTCGTGGACACCCCCCTCGCGGAGGCCGGCATTCTCGGCACGGCCGTCGGGCTGGCGTACCGCGGCTACCGCCCCGTCTGCGAGATCCAGTTCGACGGGTTCATCTACCCCGCGTTCGACCAGATCGTCGCGCAGGTCGCCAAGCTGCACTACCGCACCCAGGGAGCCGTTCGGATGCCGATCACCATCCGCGTGCCGTTCGGCGGCGGGATCGGCGCGGCCGAGCATCACTCCGAATCGCCGGAGGCGTACTTCACGCACACCTCCGGCCTGCGCGTCGTCGCCGTCTCCAACCCGCAGGACGCGTACACGGTCATCCGCCAGGCGATCGCCAGCGACGACCCGGTGCTCTACTTCGAGCCGAAGCGGCGCTACCACGTGAAGGGCTCCGTCGAACTCGACGCCCCGCTGAGCTCCGCGGAGCCCATGGGCTCCGCCCGGATCGTCACGGCGGGCACCGACGTCACGCTCCTCGCCTACGGGCCGCTGGTGCAGACGGCGACGGATGCCGCCCGCGCGGCGGCCGCGGACGGCGTGTCGATCGAGGTCATCGACCTGCGCTCCCTCGCCCCTGTCGACTACGCGACGATCGAGGCATCCGTCCGCAGGACCGGCAGGATCGTCATCGCCCACGAGGCCGCGTCGCAGGGCGGCGTCGGCGGCGAGATCGCCGCGAGCATCACCGAGCGCTGCTTCAGCTACCTCGAGCACGCGCCGGTGCGCGTGACGGGCTTCGACATCCCCTATCCGCCGTCGAAGCTCGAGGTGCACCACGTGCCGGACCTCGACCGCATCCTCGACGGGGTGGACCGCGCCCTCGGGCGCCCCAACTCGCTGAGCGACCTGGAGGCGGGCTGGTGAGCATGCTGCTGGACTTCCGCCTTCCCGATCTCGGCGAGGGGCTGACCGAATCGGAGATCGTGAGCTGGCACGTCGGTGTCGGCGACACGGTGACGCTCAACCAGGTGATCGCGGAGGTCGAGACCGCCAAGGCGATCGTCGAGCTGCCGTCGCCCTACGCGGGAACGATCGCGCGGCTGTACGCCGAGCCCGGCGTGACCGTGAACGTGGGGGAGCCGATCGTCTCCTTCGAGGTCGAGGGCGACGCCCCGGCCGAATCCGGCACCGATGCACCGCAGCCGAACCTCGTGGGCTACGGCGCCAGGGTCGAATCCGGTTCGCCCCAGCGCCGCGCTCGCCGCGCGGGCTCGGGCACCCCGACTCCGCCTCCGGCGACGGACGCTGCGCCGGCCGCCGGACCGATGACCGCTGCCGCGCCGGTGGCAGCCGAGCCCACCGCTGCCAGGCCTGCGCCGGTCGAGACGGTGCCCGCCGAGCGCCCGCGATCCACTCCGCCCGTGCGGAAGCTCGCCCACGACCTGGGCGTGGACCTGGCCGGGATCAGCGGCACGGGAGAGCACGGCCTGATCACGCGCGACGACGTCGCCGCGGCGGCCGCCGGGGCCGTCGCTCCCGTTCAGGCTCCTGGAGCGTCGGATGCTGCGGGCGGTGGTACCACCGTCGGAGGCGCAGAACGGGAGACCAGGACCCCCATCCGGAGCGTCCGCAAGCACACGGCCGCCGCCATGGTGCAGAGCGCCTTCACGGCTCCGCACGTGACCGAGTTCCTCACCGTCGACGTCACGGCGACCCGGGAACTGCTGGCTCGGTTGAAGGCGGACCCCGCACTCGCCGACCACCGCATCGGGATCCTCGCCGTCACGGCGAAGGCGCTCTGCATCGCGATCGGCCGCAATCCGTCGCTCAACACCCATTGGGACGACGCGGCGCAGGAGATCGTCGAGTACCACTACGTGAACCTCGGGATCGCCGCCGCGACGCCGCGCGGCCTCGTGGTGCCGAACATCCCCGACGCCGACCGACTCACCCTCCCGGCCCTGGCCGACGCGCTGGCCGAACTCGCGACCACCGCGCGAGCGGGGCGCACGAGCCAGGAGCGCCTGAGCGGGGGCACCGTCTCCATCACCAACATCGGCGTCTTCGGGATCGATGCGGGCACCCCGATCCTGAATCCGGGAGAGGCGGCCATCCTCGCGATGGGCGCGATGCGCCGGGAGCCGCGGGAGCATGAGGGCGGGATCGCCCTCCGCGACGTCATGACGCTCAGCCTGTCGTTCGACCACCGGCTGGTCGACGGCGAGCAGGGCTCTCGATTCCTCGCCGACATCGGAGCGATGCTGCGCGACCCCGCTCGCGTCATCGCCATGATCTGAGGATGATGGTGGCATGAGCAGCCTCGAACCATCGGACACCGCCGACGACCTCGCCGGCACCGCCTTCGAACACGGCGACGGCGTGCTGACCGCCTCATACTCGACGCGTGACTTCGCCTCGGCGGTGAGGCTGTTGGACGCCGTCGCCGTGGTGGCCGACGAGCTCGACCACCACCCCGATGTTCTCGTGGGATACGGATCCGTGGTCTTCGAGCTCAGCTCGCACGACGTCGGCGGAGTCACCGGGCGTGACGTTCGTCTCGCCCGGCGGATCGAGGCGATCGCCGAGGAGCAGGGCGCGACCCGCGCGTCCTGAGCCGCGTCCCGGGACACCGTTCTTCGAACGCGCCGACAGCATCGTGCAGGGGAGTCGCCCCACGGTTCTAGGGTGCGGGCATGACGCCTCCCCGCCTGCTCATCGTGATCGTCGCTGCTGCCGTGGCGCTCGCGCTTGCCGGATGCAGCGCTCCCGACACGGATGCCGGAGCCGCTCCGACGGCATCCGTGACCCCGTCAGAGGCCCCGGCACCCGCGCCGTCGCCGAGCCCCGAGCCCACCGCGGCGCTGCCGGGCACCCTCCCGGTCGTGCCGGGTGACTGCGCCTACGACCCGGCCGAACTGGTCGTGCTCTTCACCGTCACGTCCGACGATGACACCACCCCCATCGAGATCAGCTACTCCGCCTTCCGGCCCGGGGTCGAGCCGGAGGTGCGCACCGTCACCGCCACGGGGCCGGTGATCTCGATCCTGCAGACCGACTGCGGCGTCGGGGCGGTCTCGGCGCCGTGGACACTGACCGCTACGAGCGCGACCGGTCGGAGCCTCGGCTGCACCTCGTTCTTCGGGGGCAAGCTCGTCGCCCACGCGACGGACTACGCCGAGGGCGATGTCGCCCGTGGCGACTCGGTGGACTGCACGGGGCACCCCGGCATGTGAGCGGCGGCGCCTCCGGACGTCAGGCGCGGAGGGAGGCCAGGGCCATCTGCTCGAGGGCGGCGCGCACCACGGCCTCGGCCGGCTGCCGTGCGCCGGTGCGGGCGCTGTGCGGCGTGGAGTTCATGAGGCCGAAGGCCGCGTGCGCCCGGACGCGCAGTTCCGCCTCCGTTCGCGACGGGTGCAGCCGTGCGAGCACGCCGACCCACAGCTCCACGTAGCGGCGCTGCAGGCTGCGCACGGTGTGCCGGTCGTCGTCGCCGAGGCTCGCGATGTCGCGATCCTGCACCTGGATGACATCGGCGTTGCCGAGGGCGAAGTCCACATGGAAGCGCACGAGAGCCGCGAGGGCGGATTCCGCATCGGCCGCGTCGGCCTCGACGGTGCGTCCGCCGTCGAGGAGTCCATCGGACGCCTCGATGAGGATGGCCGCGAGCACGGCCTGCTTCCCGGCGAAGTGCCGGTAGACGGCGGGGCCGCTGACGCCGACCGCTGCACCGAGGTCGTCGATGGACACCCCGGCGAACCCGCGCTCGGCGAAGAGCGCAGCCGCAGCCTCATGCAGGGCGGCGCGCCGATCGGCCTTCGCGCGGTCTCGACTCGTGAGGGTCGTCATGCCTCGTCGTCTCCTTCCGCGGGGGTTGTCGGTGAGTGAACGTTAACCGAACGGATCCCGCAGTGCAACCGCCGGCTCAGGCCCTCGACACCGCCCGCACCCGGCGGAGCGCCTCGGCGCTGCCGCCGTTCCACGGCGTTCCGTGGCCGGGGAGCACCCAGGTCGCGTCGATGCCGTCGAGGCGGTCGAGCGACGCGATGGCGCGTTCCGGCTCGTCCGTGAACGGAGCCGGCTGCGGTCCGCCGGCTCCGGTGAGCACATGGCGGGTGGTGAGGGCGTCGCCGACGAAGATGGCGTCGACGAGCGGAACGTGGATGGCGACGCTGCCGGGGGAGTGCCCCGGGAGGCCGATGATGTGCGGAGCGCCGGGAAGGTCGAGCACGTCGCCGTCCCGCATCGTCACCACTTCGGTGACGGGGGTGGTGCGGAGGCCGCCCTTTCGGCCCGCGTACCAGAGGAACCGGGCGGTCGCCCCGAGCTTGAGATGACCCCACGCCGGCTTGGTGCTCACCTCGCCCCTGGCGCGGGCGGCATCCTCCTCGTGCACGTGGACCGGAACCCCCTGCAGACGGAGCCGCTCGGCGAAGCCGATGTGGTCGCCGTCGCCGTGGGTGAGCACGACTCCCCGCACGTCGGCCACGCTGCGTCCCATGCTCGAGAGCTCGGCCTCGAGCTCGCGGTACTGACCGGCGAGACCGGCGTCGATGACCGTGACGCCGTCATCCGTCTCGACGAGGTAGGCGGCGACGATGTCGTTGCCGATGCGGTGGAGGTGTGGTGCGATTTGCATGGCTGCGGTCCTTCGGGTGTCGGTGTATCCATAGCTACGATACATAGCTATGATGGCTAATGCCAATAGTTTTTCGAAGGAAGGGTCGACCATGCCCACTCCCGAGCGCACCTCGCGGGCCGAGATCGTTCGAGCAGGATGCGCGATCCTCGAGGCGGACGGGCCGTCCGGTCTGACCATGCAGGCGGTGGCCGCGCGCGTCGGCGTGCGCGCCCCGTCGCTGTACAAGCGCGTGCGCAATCGCGACGAACTGCTCGGGCTCATCATCCAGGACGCACTGGACGACCTCGGCGGGCGGCTGGATGCCGCCGCCGTGGGCGGAGGCGTCGATGCCCGCACCGACCTGCGCGAACTGGCGCGGATCACCCGCGCGTTCGCGCACGAACGCCCGGCCGCCTACCGGATGGTCTTCGCCGATGTGCCGGAGGCCTCCCGTCCGGGGCGGGAGGCCCTGGCGCAGGCATCCGCTGCCGTCCTCGCCGTGGCCACCGCGCTGGCGGGCTCCGACGACGCCCTTCCGGCGGCGCGGACGGTCACGGCGTGGGTGACCGGCTTCATCGGCATGGAGCTGGCCGGCGCCTTCCGCCTGGGCGGAGATGTGGACGAGGCGTTCGACTACGGCGTGCGCCGGCTTGCGGAGGCCATCGCGAGCGCCTGAGTACCGGACCGGTGCGGCGTGGCTTGCGGTCTCGGTTAACGATCACTAACATCGGATGCAGTTAGTGTGCGTTAACTCGAATCGCGCACGCCGTCGACGGAGACGAGGCCATGCAGCTCACCAGTGCGATCAGTCGATCGGATGCGGTCGCCAACGCCGAGGCGCAGGCCGCTCTCGTCGACGAACTCCGTGCCAGGCTCGCTGCGGCCGCAGAGGGCGGAAGCGCGGAGTCCCGCGCCCGGCACGTCGGACGGGGCAAGCTGCTTCCGCGTGAGCGCGTCGACCAGCTGCTCGACGACGGCAGCCCGTTCCTCGAGATCGCGCCGCTCGCGGCCGACGGCCTCTACGGCGGACACATCCCCGCCGCCGGTCTCATCGCCGGCATCGGCCTCGTGCACGGCCGCCACGTGCTGGTCATCGCGAACGACGCGACCGTCAAGGGCGGCACCTACTACCCGCTGACGGTGAAGAAGCATCTGCGTGCCCAGGAGATCGCACAGGAGAACCGCTTGCCGTGCATCTACCTCGTCGATTCCGGCGGGGCGTTCCTCCCGAAGCAGGACGAGGTCTTCCCCGACCGCGACCACTTCGGCCGCATCTTCTTCAACCAGGCCAGGATGTCGGCCGCCGGCATCCCGCAGATCGCGTCGGTGATGGGCTCATGCACCGCCGGGGGCGCCTACGTTCCCGCGATGAGCGACGAGACCGTGATCGTTCGCGGCCAGGGCACGATCTTCCTCGGCGGTCCTCCGCTCGTGAAGGCGGCGATCGGCGAGATCGTGACGCCGGAGGACCTCGGCGGGGGAGAGCTGCACTCCCGGATCTCCGGGGTCACCGATCACCTCGCCGAGAACGACGAGCACGCCCTGGCCATCGTGCGCGACATCGTCGGCACCCTCCCGCAACCGGCTGCCCCCGCCTGGGAGGTGCGCGCATCCGTGCCCCCCGCCGTCGACGAGGCCGGGCTGCTCGGCGTCGTCCCCGTCGACGTGCAGCAGCCCTACGACGTGCACGAGGTGATCGCGCGCATCGTCGATGGGAGCGAATTCCACGAGTTCAAGAAGGACTACGGCGACACCCTCGTCACCGGGTTCGCCCACCTGCACGGCCACCCCGTCGGCATCGTCGCGAACAACGGGGTGCTGTTCAGCGAGTCGGCCATGAAGGGCGCCCACTTCATCGAGCTGTGCGACCAGCGCGGAATCCCGCTCATCTTCCTCCAGAACATCTCGGGCTTCATGGTGGGCCGCGACGCCGAGGCCGGCGGCATCGCGAAGCACGGCGCGAAGATGGTCACCGCGGTGGCCACCACCCGGGTTCCCAAGCTCACCGTGGTGATCGGGGGGTCGTTCGGGGCCGGCAACTACTCCATGTGCGGTCGTGCGTACTCGCCCCGCTTCCTGTGGATGTGGCCGGCCGCGCGCATCTCGGTGATGGGCGGCGCTCAGGCGGCATCCGTGCTCGCGACCGTCAAGCGCGACCAGCTGGACGCCCGCGGACAGGAGTGGTCTGCTGAGGACGAGGCGGCGTTCACCGAACCCATCCGCGCCCAGTACGAGGAGCAGGGCAGCCCCTACTACTCCACCGCCCGGCTCTGGGACGACGGCATCATCGACCCCGCCGACACCAGGACGGTGCTCGGCCTCGCCCTCGACGTCTGCGCCCGCACGCCGCTCGGCGAGCCGCGCTTCGGCCTCTTCCGGATGTGAACCCGATGCCCACCGCCCCCTTTGACACCGTCCTCGTCGCCAACCGCGGCGAGATCGCCGTGCGCGTCATCCGCACCCTCCGCACTCTCGGCATCCGCTCGGTCGCCGTCTACAGCGACGCCGACGCCGACGCGCTGCACACCCGTCTCGCCGACGTCGCCGTGCGCATCGGGCCGGCCGACGCCCGAGCCAGCTACCTCGACGACGAGCGCATCATCGCCGCGGCGCTCGAGACCGGCGCCCAGGCCATCCACCCCGGCTACGGCTTCCTCTCGGAGAACGCCGGGTTCGCGCACGCCTGCGCGGCGGCCGGCATCGTCTTCGTCGGTCCCGACGAGCACGCGCTGGCCGTCATGGGCGACAAGATCCGGGCGAAGGTGCACGTGGCAGAATCCGGCGTGCCCGTCGTCCCCGGCGTCTCGGACGCGACTCTCGACGACGAGGCCCTCGCCGGGGCCGCGCTGTCCGTCGGTTTCCCACTGCTCATCAAGCCGTCGGCAGGCGGTGGCGGCAAGGGCATGCAGCTCGTGCGCCGGGCCGAGGAGCTCCCCGAGGCCATCGCCGCCGCGAGGCGCGTCGCCGCGGCGGCCTTCGGCGACGACACCCTGCTGATCGAGCGGTTCATCGAGGAGCCGCGGCACATCGAGGTGCAGGTCCTCGCCGACTCCCACGGGGCGATCGTGCACCTCGGCGAGCGCGAGTGCTCCCTGCAGCGCCGCCACCAGAAGGTCATCGAGGAGGCGCCGTCGCCGCTCCTCGACGCCGCGACCCGCGAGCGCATCGGGGCGGCCGCGTGCGACGCGGCCCGCAGCGTCGCCTATCGCGGGGCCGGAACCGTCGAGTTCCTCGTGTCCGCCGCTGCGCCGGACACCTTCTACTTCATCGAGATGAACACGCGACTGCAGGTCGAGCATCCGGTGACCGAACTCGTGACCGGCGTCGACATCGTGGCAGAGCAGCTGGCCATCGCGGCCGGCGAGCCGCTCTCGTTCCGGCAGGACGACGTGCGGATCGACGGCCACGCCATCGAGGCCCGCGTCTATGCCGAGAGCCCCGAACGCGGCTTCCTTCCCGCCACGGGCACCGTGCTCGAACTCGTGGAGCCCACCGGACCGGGCGTGCGGGTCGACAGCGCGCTCCTGCGTGGCGGCGTGGTGGGTGCCCACTACGACCCGATGCTCGCCAAGGTGATCGCCCATGGGCGCGACCGGGCCGAGGCCATCGCGCGACTCGATCGAGCGCTCGCGGACACCGTCGTGCTCGGACTCGACACCAACATCGCCTTCCTGCGCGACCTCCTCGCCGACCCGGACGTGCGCGCCGGCCGCCTCGACACCGAGCTCATCGACCGGCGACCCGATCCCGTGGCACCCGTTCCGTCGCCGGAGCTGCTGGCCGAGGTGGCCCAGACGCTGGCTCGAACGGATGCGCTCGAGCCGGGTGCGGCATCCGAGCAGTGGCGCGCCAGGACGGGCTGGCGCATCGGCGAGCACCGCCCGCGCACTCTCACGTTCGCCGTGGGCGACGGCGAACCCGTCACTGTCGCGGTCCACCCGGGCACGGGGACGGCTGGGATCCCGGACACCGGCCGCGGGGCTGTCGTCGTCCGCGACGGTTCCACGGTCTGGGTGCACGCCGACGGCACCAGTCACGAGCTCACGCTCATCGACCGAGCCGGCAGGCTCGCCCGGTCGCTCGCCGCCATCGCCACCGCCGACGGCGTCGCGAGCCCCGAACTGCGGGCGCCCATGCCCGGAACCGTCGTGGCCGTGTTCGTCTCCGACGGCGACACCGTGGAGAAGGACCAGCCCATCGCGAGCGTCGAGGCCATGAAGATGGAGCACCGCATGATCGCTCCCGTCGCCGGCCGGGTGCGCATCGCCCTCGGCGTCGGCGACCTCGTCCGCCGTGACGAGCTGGTCGCCACCGTCGTCCCCGACACCCAGCCCACCGATCCGTCCCATCCCACCCACCCCTCGGAGCCACGAGCTTCCGCCGGGGACGAGCCCATCGCCGACCAGCGAGGAACCGGAGCATCCGCATGAACTACGACCTCAGCGACGAGGAACAGGCACTCTACGACCGGGTCAGCGACTTCGCCGACCGGGTGGTGGCGCCCGCCGCCTACAGCTACG
>JBEVEO010000029.1:0-3454 GCA_040512695.1 Leifsonia sp.
CGGCTGGTGGGAGCTGGCTGCCGCGTCGCACTGTTCGAGAGCGAGATGGGCACCGTCCCAGTCCCAGCCGGCCAGTTCCTCGAGGGACTCGAAGAGGGCTTGTGGGCTTGAGGCGCCATTCTGGTTCGCCGGCGCCGCGTGCAACTCGACAGCGACGACCGCGGACCGCCCGAGCGCGTCGTTCATCCGCCGCACCGCTCGCCTGGCATCGTCCGCGTGGGCCAGCGCCGCTCGACGACCCTCGTCGCTCGTGGACGCGATTCCGAAGTCAGCCCAGGCCCGGAGCCGGTCGGACGTGCCGGGCGCCGTGGAGATCACGATGGTCGAGTCGGTGCGAAGGTGCCCGAGGAGCCATCCCTCGTCAACCTTGTGGAGCTTGTCGGTAAAGGGAATCTCGAAGCCGGCGATGCCGGGCAGATCCGCGAGCGCGTCGAGGAATCGCGCCTCGTCCGCCGGGTTCCATGCCACCCGGCTGGGTGCCGCGGCGTATGCCCCGATCACCCAGCCGGCCTGCTCAGAGAGAGAATTCTTCTGCGGCATGGTCTCTCCTGCGTCGGACACGGTCGATCAGGACTGTGCGGGCGAGTCGGACAGGATGGCAGGAACGTCGCCACCCTTGATCGTCGCGATGCGGATCCGCTCCCGTTCGTGCCGAGCCTGGGCGTTGGCGAGCGCCGACTCGAGGCTGTCTTGTGGCACGATGACGACACCGTCGGCATCTGCAACCACGATGTCGCCCGTGTGAACCACCCGGCCGGCAAGGGAGATCTCCCCACCGATCGTTCCCGGGTCGCTCTTCTTCGCGTGGCGCATTGCAATGCCGGTCGAGAACACCGGGAAACCAATCAGCTCGATCTCGTCGATGTCCCTCACGGTGCCGTAGATGACGAGCCCAGCGAGACCCCTCAGCACGGCGATCTCGGTGAGGATGCCACCCCAGTGACCGAATTCGCCGTTGTCCCCGTCGACGACGAGAACGGACCCTGCTGGAGCTTCGCGGACGGCGTGCTGGATGGCCAGGTTGTCGCCGAAACCGAGTTTCACGGTGAAGGCGGGACCGACGATCCGAGCTCCAGACCAGGCCGGCCGGATCCGCGGGTCGACCCACCAGTCCTGGCCGGAGCCTTCGTACACCGTGCTCGCGCCGAGTGTCAGCAGGGTGGAGAGCTGGTCGGTGGTGTTCGTTGTCGATGTATTCATCGTCGTGCCTCCTGAGTTCAGTCGGTGCTACTGGGCGAGTGCGAGGGGAACGAGCTTCTGCCATTTGGCGTCGAGCGCGGCCCAGGTCTTGGCGGCCCACGCGGCGTCTTCGTGGCCGAAGACATAGCCACCGGTCTCCATCTGCTTGGCGAAGGCCGGGTCCTTGAGTGCGGCAGCCGCACCCTTGGCGATGGCGTCCTCGAGGATCGCCTTCACGTCCTTGTCGACACCGGCCGGCGCGGAGATCACGTTGTACGACTCCCAGAAGACGTCGTAGCCCAGCGAGGTTGCGGTGGGCACGTCGTCGAGTCCGGGGATCGGCTCCTTGTCGAGGGCGGCCAGGGCCGAGACCGTCCCGGTGTCGAGCTGAGCTTTGAAGGTCGGAACGGCACCGAACGACAAGTCGATCTGGTTGCCGATGAGGGCGGTCATCTTCTCGGTTCCGTCATCGAACGGCACGAGCTTGAACTCCACTCCCGCAGCTTCTTCGAAGGCCACGACGGCGATGTGGTCGTCGCCTCCGAGTCCGTCGATGCCGACGGTCACCGTTCCGGGGTCGGCCTTGGCGGCGGCGAGCATGTCGTCGAGGTCATCGAACCGCCCGGTGCTCGAGGAGGCCACGATGCCGCGGAAGCGGTTGACGCTTGCGAGCGGCTCGAAGCTGTCCATGTCGTACGTGGCTTGCTTGTCGGGGTTGATGTAGGCGAGCGCCGATGGAAGGTTGCTTGCGCCGATGGTGTAGCCGTCCGGTGCTGACCCGGCGAGCTGGGTGAGTCCGACCTGTCCGCCGGCACCGACCTTGTTCTCGATGATGATCTCGGTGCCGAGTTCCTCGGCCACGAACGGCATGAGACCGCGGAGCATGAGATCGGTGGATCCACCCGGGCTGAGCGGGATGATCAGCGTGATGGGCTCGGTGCCGGGGAAGGCTGCTGCGTCGCTGGTTTCTTCGACGCCGGCTCCTGCGCTGAGCGAGGAGCAACCGGTGAGCAGAAGAGCGGCGGCGGCGGTGACCGCAACGACCTTGAGGGTTCGTGACATTACATATTCTCCTTTGAATGAGGTGTTGTGCTGCGGGAGGTGGACGTCAGTGCCGGGGAGGCGGTAGGTGAGGAATCGGGGTCGGAAACGTCGGAGTCGGACTCGTTGGGACCGGCATAAACCAGGGCATTCTGAGCTGCGAGGGTGCGGCGGCGGATCCGTGTCGACAGGCGGAAGAGCGGAGGACCGACGAGCGCGAGGATCGCGATGCCCATGAGGATCGCCGAGAACGGGCTGGCCACGAGGGTGGTCACGTCGCCGTCAGAAAGGAGCAGGGCACGGACGAGGTTCTCCTCGAGGATCTTCCCGAGCACCATGGTCAGCGCAATGGGGGCGAGGGGGACATCGAGCTTTCTCAGCCCGTATCCGATCATCCCGGAGACCAGCAACACGAGGATGTTGATGGCGGCACCCGTGACAATAAAGGCTCCGAGGATCATCAGGCCCACGACGACGGCGAACAGGATGGAGTACGGGATCTTGAGGATGAGCAGCCAGACCCGGATGAGCGGGACGTTCATGATGAGCAGGATGACGTTGCCGACGAGGAGGCTGGCGATGATCGCCCAGGCGACGTCGGGGTGGTCACGGAACAGCAGCGGGCCAGGTGTCAGCCCGTGGACGATGAATGCGCCCATCATGATCGACATCGTCACGGACGACGGGATGCCGAGGGTGAACATCGGGATCATCGTCGCGATACCCAGGGCGTTGTTCGCGGTCTCCGGCCCGGCCACTCCCTCGATGGCGCCCTTGCCGAATTCGTTGCTCCGTTTGGAGAGCTTCTTCTCCACGACGTAGGACGTGAACGTGGCCGCGGTGCCCGGCGATCCAGGGAGCAGTCCCATGAAGAAGCCGATCACGCTTCCACGGGCCATCGGCCCCCAGGACCGGCGCCAGTCTTCGCGGGAGGGCGCGATCTTGCCCAGCTTGTTGATCCTGCCGGTCACGACTCGTTCCTCGAGACCGACGAGCATCTCGCTCAGGCCGAAGAGACCCATGACGACGGCGATGAGGTCGATACCGTCGAAGAACTCGGGCATGCCGCCGGTGAACCGGGGCGTACCCATCACTGGATCAAGGCCGACGAGGCCGATGCTCAGTCCGATGAATGCACAGGTCAGTCCCTTGACGAGGTGACGCCCCGAGAGACCGACGACGAGCGACAGTCCGAGCACCCCGATGGCGAAGTACTCCCGCGCTCCGAGGCTCA
>JBEVEO010000054.1:0-10127 GCA_040512695.1 Leifsonia sp.
CGAGCCGTGGCGAGTCCGTCGAGGACGTCTCCCTGCTGCTCACCACTCTCGTGCCGCACCTGCCGCGCTACCACCGCTCGGTCACCGGCTACGCGGCCGAACTGCTCACCGGACGCGGCTGATCTGCCCACGGCGAACACGGCCGGGTCGCGCGCATCCCCTCAGATAGATTCGTCATACGCGATAACGGAAACGGAGCGACACCATGGCCGAACCGACACTGGGACCCAGTGTTTTTGACCGCCTGCTGAAGGACCGCATCATCTGGCTCGGCTCAGAGGTGCGCGACGAGAACGCCAACGAGATCGCGGCGAAGCTGCTGCTGCTCGCCGCAGAGGACTCGAAGCGCGACATCTACCTCTACATCAACTCGCCCGGCGGATCGATCACGGCGGGCATGGCGATCTACGACACCATGCAGTCGTGCCGAACGACATCGTCACCGTCGGAATCGGCATGGCGGCCTCGATGGGTCAGCTCCTGCTCACCGCCGGTACCAAGGGCAAGCGGTACATCACCCCCAACGCCCGCGTCCTGCTGCACCAGCCCCACGGCGGCTTCGGCGGAACGTCGAGCGACATCCAGACCCAGGCGCAGCTCATCCTCGACATGAAGCGCCGCCTCGCCGAGATCACGGCAGCGCAGACCGGCAAGACGGTCGAGCAGGTCAACGAGGACGGCGACCGCGACCGCTGGTTCAACGCCCAGCAGGCGCTCGAGTACGGCTTCGTCGATCACATCCGCGAGTCGGCGCTCGACGTGTTCGGCGGCGGCGGCACGGACGCCAAGTAGACACCGAAGACAAGAAGAGGAAAGAACACAATGAACATCCCCGCCTTCGGTGGATCCGCGACCAGCTCGATGGGGCCCAGCGCCCTGCAGCAGCCGTCGTCGCGCTACATCCTCCCCAGCTTCGAAGAGCGCACGGCCTACGGGTACAAGCGTCAGGACCCGTACGCCAAGCTGTTCGAGGACCGCATCATCTTCCTCGGCGTGCAGGTCGACGACGCATCGGCCGACGACATCATGGCCCAGCTCCTCGTGCTCGAGTCCATGGATCCCGACCGTGACATCGTCATGTACATCAACTCGCCCGGTGGCTCGTTCACGGCCATGACGGCGATCTACGACACGATGCAGTACATCCGCCCGCAGATCCAGACCGTGGTGCTCGGCCAGGCGGCATCCGCCGCCGCCGTCCTCACGGCGGCCGGCACCCCCGGCAAGCGTCTCGCGCTGCCGAACGCCCGCATCCTCATCCACCAGCCGGCCGTCGGCCAGGCCGGTCAGGGGCAGGCGTCCGACATCGAGATCCAGGCGCAGGAGATCCTGCGGATGCGCACGTGGCTCGAGGAGACGCTCTCGAAGCACTCCAACCGCTCGCAGGAGCAGGTGAACAAGGACATCGACCGCGACAAGATCCTGTCGGCGGCCGACGCCCTCGAGTACGGTCTCATCGACCAGGTGCTCACGTCGCGCAAGAGCCTGGCGATCGCCAAGTAGTACGCGGAACCCGCAGCAGACGCGGCGGATGACCGGCCGGCAGGCCGGCTCATCCGCCGCGTTTCTCGCATTCCACGGCCGATTCGCCAGAGGCGAACGATTCGCAGGGTCGCAATGCGGTGACGCTACCCGAATTTGTCTGCGGCACAGGTTAGGCTCGGTTCAGGTTGCACAGAAGGGGGCACTGGATGGCTCGCATAGGCGAAAGCGCCGACCTGCTCAAGTGTTCCTTCTGCGGAAAGAGCCAGAAGCAGGTGCAGCAGCTCATCGCTGGTCCGGGTGTCTACATCTGCGACGAGTGCGTTGAACTCTGCAACGAGATCATCGAGGAGCGTCTCGCCGAAGCCGGCGAAGAGGTGTCCGACGAGTTCGAGCTTCCGAAGCCCAAGGAGATCTTCTCCTTCCTCGAGGAGTACGTCATCGGCCAGGAGGCTGCGAAGCGCGCCCTCGCCGTCGCCGTGTACAACCACTACAAGCGCGTCCGTGCCCGCACGACCATCGGCCCGGCCGATGCGATCGACGACATCGAGATCGCCAAGTCGAACATCCTGCTGATCGGTCCGACCGGCTGCGGCAAGACCTACCTCGCGCAGACCCTGGCGAAGCGGCTGAACGTCCCGTTCGCCGTCGCGGATGCGACGGCGCTCACGGAAGCGGGTTACGTCGGGGAAGACGTCGAGAACATCCTGCTGAAGCTCATTCAGGCCGCGGACTACGACGTCAAGCGTGCCGAGACCGGGATCATCTACATCGACGAGGTCGACAAGATCGCCCGCAAGGCCGAGAACCCGTCGATCACGCGCGACGTCTCGGGTGAGGGCGTGCAGCAGGCCCTGCTCAAGATCCTCGAGGGCACCGTCGCCTCCGTCCCGCCGCAGGGCGGTCGCAAGCACCCGCATCAGGAGTTCATCCAGATCGACACGACGAACGTGCTGTTCATCGTCGCGGGCGCCTTCGCCGGACTCGAGGAGATCATCTCCTCGCGTGCCGGCAAGAAGGGCATCGGCTTCGGCGCTCCCCTTCACATCAAGGGCGAGGAGCTGAACCTGTTCAGCGAGGTGCTGCCGGAGGACCTGCACAAGTTCGGGCTCATCCCCGAGTTCATCGGCCGCCTCCCCGTCGTCACCACGGTCACACCGCTCGACCAGGTCGCGCTCATGCAGATCCTCACCGAACCGCGGAACGCCCTCGTCAAGCAGTACCAGCGGATGTTCGAGATCGACGGAGTCGAGCTCGAGTTCGAGCGGGACGCCCTCGAGGCCATCGCCGATCTCGCCGTGCTGCGCCAGACCGGTGCCCGTGGACTGCGCGCCATCATGGAAGAGGTTCTCGGACCGATCATGTTCGAGGTGCCGTCGAGCAGCGAGGTCGCCCGTGTCGTCGTCACGCGCGCCGCCGTGCTCGACAACGCCGCTCCCACGATCGTGCCGCACAAGGCACGCCGCGAGGAGAAGTCGGCCTAGGCCGTCGCCGGCTCGTCGACCGCGACGGACACGATCGACGCCGCGTCGCGTCCCATGACGCTGCCCGGTGTGGACGACAGCGTCGTGTCGCCATCGGCGGCCTGCCTCCCTCGATAGGCTGGCAGCCCCGCCTCGGTGCGGCTCGGAGACGACGGACGCGCAGGAGGCCAGCATCTTCCACACCATCGTCGCAGGGGTCATCGCGGCCATCACCGGCTTCGCGAGTTCGTTCGCGCTCGTCATCGCCGGGCTGCACGCCGTCGGCGCCACCGATGCGCAGGCATCCTCAGGCCTGTTCGCCCTGTGCCTTGCGACGGGCATCACGTGCATCGTGCTGCCGCTCATGATGCGGATCCCCATCTCCTTCGCCTGGTCGACTCCCGGGGCGGCACTGCTGGTGGCGGCCGGCGCGGTCACCGACCAGTTCGCCGCCGCCGTCGGCGCGTTCCTCGTCAGCGGCGTCCTCATCGTGCTGAGCGGCCTGTGGCCGGCGCTCGGACGGCTCATCACGAGCATCCCCAAGCCGATCGCGAGCGCCATGCTCGCCGGCATCCTGTTCCCGATCTGCATCGCCCCCGTCGCGGCGTCGATCGAGCAGCCGATGATCGCCGTGCCGATGGTCCTCGTCTGGCTCCTGCTCACCCGGCTCGCTCCACGCTGGGCGGTCCCTGCGGCGATGCTCGTGGCGGTCGTGGGCATCGGCATCATCGCCGGGCCCGACGTGTTCGGCGGATCCGGGGCGGTGCCCCATCTCGAGGTGGTCGCACCGGTGTTCGATCCGCTCGTGATCGTGAGCCTCGGCATCCCGCTCTTCATCGTCACGATGGCCGGCCAGAACGTACCGGGGTTCGTCGTGATGTCGACGTTCGGCTACTCCCCGGCGCCGCGACCGGTGCTCGTCGCCTCGGGCCTCGGCTCGGTGGGGGCGGCATTCCTCGGAGGCCATGCCATCAACCTCGCCGCGATCACGGCGGCCATCATGGCCGGTCCGGAATCGAACCCCGACAGCAGGAAGCGGTGGGTCGCCACGCTGACCGCAGGCATCGTCTACGTGGTGCTCGGTCTCGGAGCCGGGCTCGCCACGGCTGTCGTGGCCGCCTCACCGCCCATCATCATCACGGCGGTCGCCGGCCTCGCCCTCCTCGGCGCCTTCGTCACGTCCATCGGGGGAGCGCTCGAGCAGCCGGAGCACCGCATCACCGCTGCGGCGACGTTCCTCGTCACCGCGTCCGGAATCTCGCTGATCGGCATCGGCTCCGCGTTCTGGGGCCTCATCGTCGGAGGCGTGATGATGGCGTGGCTCACGCCGCGCCGGCGCAGCGAGGAACCCGCCCCGCCGGCCTAGTCGAACACGCGCAGGAGTTGCCAGCGCCCCGCCAGGTCGTCATGCTCGACGTCGAAGACGTGGGTCTCGCCGTCGTCGGCGCTGGCCTGGAATCGCCATCCCGAGATCCGGAGTGGTGCCCGCCCGTAGCCGAGTTCGTGGTGGGAGAGCGGATGCCACCAGTCGCACGGTCCGACGAGGGCGGTGGGCGCATCCGTGACCCGGAACCGCCGGGCGCGCCAGACGATGCGCTGCGGCTCGCCGGAGTCCGAGGTCCACACGGCGACGGCCTCGTCGATCTGCACCACTGCGCCTCCCGATGTTCGAAACTATGTTCGACTATAGCATCGGGGTCCGACAATGGTCGATGGCCAACGAGCCGGACTCGCGGGGGATGACCGGCGTCAGGCCAGGTCGTCGTCCGTGCGTGCTCCGAAGACGATCTCGTCCCAGCTCGGCATCGATGCGCGACCCTTCTTGCGCGAACCGGTCGTCGAAGCGCCGACCGGCGATGACGAGCCCCATTCCCGATGCGCTGTGGCAGGTGCTCCGCTCTGCGGGGACTCCGTCGCCGGCGCCGCGATGGGCAGCTCGGGCTGATGCATGGCCGGCCGGACCTCAGGCTCGGCGGGCGACTCGTCGAACGTCGCCGCCTCACGTTCCCCACGTCGACGACGCAGCGCCTCGAGGAGGTCGGCCGTCTCGCTGAGCGACTTGGGCGGGTCGTCCGCGCGATTGATCGCGGCCTTCGTGACCGCGGCGCTCGAGACCGCCGTGCGACCGTACGGGATCGGCTCGGACGGGGCGTCGGCCTCGACGTGCTCGATGAGCGGGTCGCGGAACGTGAACGCGCCGCTGTCGAAGCGCGACTGGTCGACGTCGGCGGTGTCGACGGCACGCAGGCGGGGGATCAGCGAACCTGTGAGTTCGCCTTGTTGTGAGAGCGTCGTCGCCTCGCCGTTGAGGGGTGAGAGGGCCGCCTTCTTGGGCTCGAACGCCCAGCGTGCGTCGTGGTCGATCGAGTCAGCCGTGAACTCCAGCTTGACGATCCAGCCGCCGGCAGGCTCCTTCCAACTCGCCCAGCGTTCGTTGCTGGCGCCGAGGGAGGCGAGCCGTTGACGCATCACGCCGCCGAAGCTGGAGTCGTCGTCGTCGGGATCGAGGTCCTGGGTGGGGTGCACCGGGACGCTGAGGGCGCTTGTGAGCACGTGTTCGCGCTCGGCGACCACCGGGCCCTCGAAGCGCTGGATGTACTCCAGCGAGGCTCCAGTGACCGCTGCGACGTCCTCCGCGGACATGCCGGAGCGGATGTAGGCCTGCACTTCACGGGGAGACAGCTTCTGCGTGCCTGCCGGTTCGGGATTCGCTCGACGCAAGCGGGACTGCAACACTTCGTCGATCACGATCCGGAAGCGATCCCCGTCGTCTGAGGCGACGACCAGTGCCCCGTTCTCGACTCCGATTACCTTCAAATCCTGCATCGGGAAAACCCTCCAGCGCTCGCTACTTCACGGCAAGGATCGCATGTCGAGTCCCCAATACGCGGGAATACAACCCGCGCGCCGGAAGTTGATCCGGATGACTCGAAAAGGGCTCCGAACGGCGTTTGCTATTCAGGCCTGATTGGGGCACACTATCGTCGCCGTTCTCTTGAGGAATGGCGGTAACTGAATGGATGGGCATGGCAACGGATTACGACGCACCGCGAAAGACTGACGACGACTCCGAGTCGATCGAAGCACTCAAGGAGCGGGTACCCGACAAGATGTCCGGCGTCGTCGACGTCGAAGACGCCGACAACCCCGGCGGGTTCGAGCTGCCAGGCGCAGACCTGTCCGACCTCGACCTCGACGTGGTCGTCCTGCCTCCCCAGGCAGACGAATTCACCTGCGTGAACTGCTTCCTCGTGAAGCACCGCTCGCAGATCGACCACGAGTCCAAGCTCGGACCTGTCTGCCAGGAGTGCGCAGCCTAGAAGACCTCAGTCTTCCGACTTGACTGGCCGTTGCGATCCCCGGATCGCGGCGGCCAGTTCTCGTACATGGCGACTGGACACGATCCAGTACGGTGCAGGGTCGTTCGCAGCGGGCAGGAGCTGCACCTTCACGACGCCGTCCACGTAGCCGCGGATCATCAGCCAGGCCCGGCTGTCGAGCACGGGTCCGCGCTGGCGCCACGCCTCCTGACCGGTGTACGGGGTCACGTCGCCCACGAGGTCGACCGCGATGCTGGCCTTGCCGGCGTGCAGCACACCGTCCTCGACGGCGACGACCGGTGCCGAGAGGATGAGGGCCACGACGCATCCGCCGTAGAGCACGACGGCCGTGGCGATGCCGGCGATCAGCGAGATCGGCGCGAGGACCAGTATCGAAGCGGGGACGACGAGGGCTGTGGAGATGAACAGCCAGGCGGCAGGCCAGAGGCGTTCGCGGTAGACGGGCATGGCTCTATTCGATCAGACTTCTGCATTACCCTCGACACGTGGCAGATTCCGTCGACGTCCTCATCACCGCGCCCATCCTCCCGACCTATTCGCATCCCGGAGATGCCGGAGCCGATCTGCATGCGGCCGAGAGCGTCGTCCTCGAGCCCGGGCAGCGCGCGACGGTCGGCACAGGAGTGGGCATCGCCCTCCCGGACGGCTACGCGGCATTCGTGGTTCCCCGCAGCGGCCTGGCGTCGAAGCACGGCATCACGATCGTCAATTCGCCTGGCACCGTCGACGCCGGCTACCGCGGCGAGATCAAGGTCGCACTGCTCAACACGGATGCCTCGGTGCCGTACTCTGTCGCAGTCGGCGATCGCATCGCCCAACTCATCATCATGCCCGTGACCCGCGCTCGCTTCGTCGAGGTGGAGAGGCTCCCCGGCAGCGACCGGGGCGACAACGGATTCGGTTCGACGGGCACCGCCGCCCGCGTCGGCACCGAGAAGGAAACAGGAGAGACCGCGTGAGCGACATCGAGACCGTCGACGAGTTCCCCGCCGACCAGCCCAAGTCGGCACCGGACGACCGCGCCGAGAACGGTCCGCTCGACGAGGCGGAGGCGAACCCCGTCCGGCCATACGTCGACCTCGGCGGCGTGAAGATCCTTCCCCGCGAGGGACTGCACCTGCGCCTCGAGATCGAGGAGGAGTCCAAGCGCGTCGTGGCCATCGGGCTCGACTACGCCAACTCCACCCTGCAGGTGCAGCCGTTCGCGGCGCCCCGCTCGAGCGGCCTCTGGCACGAGATCCGCGACCAGATCAGCGAGCAGATCTCGCGCCAGGGCGGCACGACCACCCTCCGCGAAGGGCCGTTCGGACCGGAGCTGCTCGCCCAGATCCCGGTCGCCAGCCCGACGGCCACCCCCGGCTCGACGCGTCTGGCGCGGTTCATCGGGGTCGATGGACCGCGCTGGTTCCTCCGCGGCGTCATCGCGGGCGAGGGTGCCATCAACGCCGACGCCGCCGCCGCGGTGGAGGACCTGTTCCGCAGCATCGTCGTGGTGCGCGGCAACACGCCCATGCCGCCGCGCGACCTCATCCCGCTCCGGATGCCGGCCAACCCCGGCGACGGCACGACCAGTGTCTGAGTCCTCCCCACAGGATCGGGAACGACCCGCCCAGCCGGACGAGCCGGTCGCACCGGCCGATCCCGAGATCGCGGCCACCTTCGGAGCCCAGCTCGCGGGAGCAGCGGAGAAGGCCGGCCTCGGACAGATCGCACGCGACGAGAACCTCTCGTCCCGCGACATCCTGCAGGCGCTCGGCGGCATCCGCGGACTCGCGGAGGCGATCCTCCCCGGACTGGTCTTCCTCGTCACCTACACGTTCACGACCGACCTGGTGCTGTCGCTCGCGCTGTCGGTAGGGCTCGCGGTGATCTTCAGCGCCATCCGCCTCGCGACCCGCACCCCGGTCACCCAGGCGTTCGCCGGACTGGTCGCCGTCGGCGCATCGGCCGTGCTCGCCCTCGTGACCGGACGCGGCGAGGACAACTTCGTGCTGGGACTCATCACCAACGCGGTCTACGTCGTCGCCCTGCTCGTCTCCCTGCTCGTGCGCTGGCCGCTCCTCGGCCTGGCGATCGGGTTCCTCATGGGCGACGGCCTCGCCTGGAAGCAGGACCGGCGCAAGTACCGGGCCATGGTGCTCATCACGGTGTGCTGGCTGGCCCTCTTCGCGCTGCGGCTCATCGTCCAGCTGCCGCTCTACTACGCAGGGAACGTCGAGGGGCTCGGCCTCACCAAGCTCCTGATGGGCGTGCCGCTGTACGCGATCCTGCTCATCGTCTCCTGGCTCATCGTGCGCACCGTCTACCCGAAGGCCGAGCACGCCGCCGCGCCGTGACGATGCGCACCGGAGGGCATGGTCCGGTGCTAGAGTTATCTTGATATCAAGATAAATATTCGCGGCGATATCCGACCGGAACAGCACTGACATCGGTTCGGCCACTTAGGTTAGCCTTGCTGGATTAGCGCACTACCCGGCCGCGAAGATCAAGTGTTGCCGGATTTCTCCGGGCGGACCACAGAAGGAGATGCGACGTGTCTGCAGTAAACAGTTTCGGGGCCAAGGACACCCTCCGGGTCGGTGAGACGGACTACGAGGTCTTCCGCATCGACACCGTCGACGGCTACAAGAAACTCCCGTTCAGCCTCAAGGTCCTCCTCGAGAATCTGCTCCGCACCGAGGACGGCGCGAACATCACCGAGGCGCACATCCGCGCCCTCGGCTCGTGGGACCCGACCGCGGAGCCCGACACCGAGATCCAGTTCACGCCCGCGCGCGTCGTGATGCAGGACTTCACCGGCGTGCCGTGCATCGTCGACCTCGCCACCATGCGCGAGGCCGTCGAAGCGCTCGGCGGCGACCCCAAGCGGATCAACCCGCTCGCCCCGGCCGAGATGGTCATCGACCACTCCGTGATCGCCGACCTGTTCGGCACCGAGAACGCGCTCGAGCGCAACGTCGAGATCGAGTACGAGCGCAACGGCGAGCGCTACCAGTTCCTGCGCTGGGGCCAGACCGCCTTCGACGACTTCAAGGTGGTTCCGCCCGGAACCGGCATCGTGCACCAGGTGAACATCGAGCACCTCGCCAAGGTCACCTACGACCGCGTCGTCGACGGCGTGCTCCGTGCCTACCCCGACACCTGCGTCGGAACCGACTCGCACACCACCATGGTCAACGGCCTGGGCGTTCTCGGCTGGGGCGTGGGCGGCATCGAGGCCAAGGCCGCCATGCTCGGACAGCCCGTCTCCATGCTCATCCCCAAGGTCGTGGGCTTCAAGCTCTCCGGAGCCATCCCCACGGGCGTCACGGCGACGGATGTGGTGCTCACGATCACCGACATGCTGCGCAAGCACGGCGTCGTCGGCAAGTTCGTCGAGTTCTACGGATCGGGCGTCGCCTCCGTGCCGCTCGCCAACCGCGCCACCATCGGCAACATGAGCCCCGAGTTCGGCTCGACCGCCGCCATGTTCCCCATCGACGACGTCACGCTCGACTACCTGCGCCTCACCGGCCGCAGCGAGCAGCAGGTCGCCCTGGTCGAGGAGTACTCGAAGCTCCAGACGCTGTGGCACGACCCGTCAGTCGAGCCGGTATTCAGCGAGTACCTCGAGCTCGACCTCGGCACCGTCGTCCCGTCGATCGCCGGACCGAAGCGCCCGCAGGACCGCATCCTCCTCTCGGAGGCGAAGTCGCAGTTCGAGCAGGACATCCTGTCCTACGCATCGGCATCAACCTCGGACTCCGTCGTCGATCTCGAGTCGAAGCACTCCTTCCCGGCATCCGACCCCGGTTCGGTCCCCGGTGAAGAGGAGCCGACCACCACGCGGCCCGTGCACATC
>JBEVEO010000076.1:0-11866 GCA_040512695.1 Leifsonia sp.
TATCACGTGATGGGCTTCGAGACCGAGACCTTCACGCCGCTCTTCGTGGCCAGCCGCATCACCGGCTGGACCGCCCACGTGATGGAGCAGCTCGCGGCGAACGCGCTGATCCGCCCGCTCGCCGTGTACAACGGCGTCGACCAGCGGGAGCTGCCCGAGGCCTGACCCGAACGACGGATGCTGTGGGATGCGTGCAACGCCGCCCGCGGCATCCGTTCCCCGCACTGTCGTCTCCACACAGGCGGTGTGACGGCGACGGATGTGCGGCGCTAGCGTCTCAGCATGCACATGTTCTTCCGCACGCTCCTGCACTTCTGGCTGTCGCGCTTCGGCAGGCGGCTCGGGCACTACGACGTGGCGCGCACGAACTTCATCACGCTGCCCACGGACCTCGACATCCTGAAGCACATGAACAACGGCGTGTACCTGTCGATCATGGACGTCGCCCGGTTCGACATGCTCAAGCGATCGGGCGCGTGGAAGATCCTGCAGGACAGGGGCTGGTACCCCGTCGTGGTCTCCGAGACCATCAGCTTCCGCAAGTCGCTCACGCTCTGGCAGCGATTCACCATCGAGTCCCGCGTGCTCGGCTTCGATGACAAGGCCGTCTACGTCGAACAGCGCTTCGTTCGGCCCGGTTCCGACGGCCGCCCCGAGGTCTACGCCAAGGGCTACATCCGGGGGCGCTTCCTCAAGCGCACCGGAGGCACCGTGCCCGTCGATGAGCTGATCGAGGCACTCGGAGCGGTGCCGGAGGAGATGGTGGTGCCGCCACGCCTCATCGAGTGGGGAGCGGCCGTCGCGCTGCCGGCGACACGCGCCGAAGCGCCATCGGAGTGGATCGACGCCTGACGCGCGATCCGGCCGCGACCCTCAGGAACGCGCCTTCGCCGGGACGACGACCTCCTTGATGATGAGCAGGATGCCGGCCGCGACCGGGATGGCGACGAGTGCTCCGGGGAGGCCGGCCAGCGTTCCACCCGCGAGGGCCGCGATGAGCACGATGGACCCCGGGACCTGCACGGCCTTGCTCATCACCCTCGGCGTGAAGATGTACGCCTCGACCTGCATGTAGATGAGCATCGACACCAGCACGATGATGGCGGAGAGCGGTGAGACGAAGAGGGCGAGAACGGTCATCACGATCGTGGTCAGCACGGTCCCGATGAGCGGGATGAGCGTGATGAAGAAGGCGGCGGTGGCGATCACGAGCGCGAACGGCACCTGGGCGATCGTGAGGATGATGAAGCTGAAGACCGCGTTGATGAACGCCAGGATGACCATCCCGCTCAGGTAGCGGCCCACGTTCTGCATGATCCGCTCGGAGTAGTCGACGACTCGCGCGCGGCGCGACGCCGAGACGAGCGAGTAGACCGCCTTCTTCGATGAATCGAGGGTGGCGGTGAAGTAGATCGTCAGGATGAAGACGAAGGTGCCGGTCGAGATGGCGCTCGCCACGGCGACGCCGAACTTGAGCGCGCCACCGCCCACCGCCGTCCAGAAGGCCGGGTCGCTGATCAGGCCGGTGACCCACGTGTAGATCGTGCTCAGCACACCGCCGGAACCCGATGACGCGTCCTTGAACCACTGCTGAGCCTGCAGGTTCGCGAGCATCTCCGGCGCACTGTCGACGAGATCGACCGCCTGCCCGATGAGGAGGGGCAGCACGAGCCAGAGCAGGCCGACGATCACGAGCACGAAGAGGATGATGACGGTCACGATCGCCCAGCCGCGCTTCATGCCGCGTCGCTCGAACCAGCGCACCAGCGGGTCGAGGCCGAGGGTCACGAACACCGCAGCGAAGACGGAGAAGATCACCCCGCCGATGCTCGACGCCGCCCAGGCCAGGCCGAGGGCGAGCAGGACCCCGAGGGTGGCGATGAAGGACCACTGGAACGGCTTGTCGGCGAAGAGGCTCGATACAGTCCTGATCTTCTCGCGGCGGGATCTCTGAAGGTTGCTCACGGCGCTAGCTTAGGGCTGCCCCGGCGACCTGATCAGGTGGCCGGCAGGACCAGTTCGCGGTAGTACTCGGAGTGCGCGGGGAAGTAGTGCTCCCATTCGGGAAGCGGACGGTTGGCGCGCGCGGCGATGAGCCTGTCGAGGTAGTAGTCCCAGCCGGGGCCCATCGTGGCCGCCTGGGAGGTGTCCGGCATCCACTGGCCGAGCGTGAGGGTGGTCATGCCGCCCGCCTCGCGCAGGTGGCAGAACACGCGCATCCGCGTGTCGCCCTCGCCGGACTCGGCCGTGAAGCGGTGCGGAGGGTGGCATTCGCGGATGGCCACGTACTGCCAGTCGGCGTCGGGCTCGGCCGTCATGAGGAAGCGCACGGCGCCCGTCGTCGGATTCCCGGTGTACGTTCCGATCCACTTCTGCATGGCCGTCGCATTGGTGAGGCTGTACCAGACGTCCTCGATCGGGGCCGAGAACAGTCGATCCAGGACGAGGTAGACGCCGTCCGCTCGATGGGCGAATCGGCCGGTCGGCTTCGCTGACATGGACACCTCCGGTGGGCACACGTTCTGCTGTTTCAGCGTAAGCCCGCGAGTGGCGCGAGGGCTAGGCCGAGACCGGGCGGTGGCGCGCGTCATCATACGGATGGTGCGATGCGGCGACGCGCGCCCGTGCCATAGAGTGTGCGCATGAGCAGCAAGTCGAAGACCACGACCACGACACAGCAGCACTCGGACAGCCACAGCGGCGTCTTCCTCTCGGGCGAGCGCACCGGCGCGATCGCCTGGCTGGGCGGCCTCATCACGCTCGTGTTCGTGGCGCTGCCGCTCTCGGCCGCGTTCTCCTTCGCGACCAACCCGCAGACCAAGCAGCTGTTCGCCGGGCGCCTCTCGGAGGCGACGACGGGCGGCTACCAGGCGTTCTGGTGGATCGTGACCCTCCTCCTGCTCTCGCTGCCGTTCATCGTGGGCTTCGGCATCGCCAAGCTCTCCAGCCGCGCTCTCGCGATCCTCGGCGCGATCGTGGTCATCCTCGTCATCGCGGCCGTCGTCCTCGGGCAGATGTTCGTCTTCTAGCCGGCTCGGTCGGTCGTCAGCCGAGGAAGTCGTCGATCCTCGTCGTGATCTCCGCGCGCACGTCCTCCGACGACGCCGTCGCCTCGCCGTCACCCGGCTGCACGCCGTAGTCGCCGAAGCTCGCGTGGTTCGCGCCCCCGATCTCGACGAAGGCGGCATCGGACGGCAGCAGCGGCGCGGCATCCGCGATCTTGTCGGGAGTCGAGAGGGCGTCGGTCTCGCCGCCGAGACTGAGGACCGCGAGGTCGCTCGCCGAGATGTCGTTCGCGCAGTAGCTGCCGAACAGGATGAGACCCGTCACCGCCGGATCATCGGCGAGCATGCAGGCGCGGACCCCGCCGAGCGAGTGGCCGCCGACGTACCAGGTCGTGACGCCAGGTGCGTCGGCCGTGAACGCGGACAGCGGGCGGGTGTCGAAGAACGCGAGGTTCAGGGTCGGCTTGGTGATGACGACCGTCGTGCCGCCCTCGACGATGCCGGAGAGCTTGTACATGTAGGCGTACGGATCCACCTTGGCACCGGGGATGAACACGAGGCCGGTGCCGTTCGCCTCGCCGGTCGGCGACAGGACCACCGAGTGGTCGGTCGAGGTGACGGACACCGCGTCGTTCTCCCACACGGCGAGGGCTGCCGGGCGTTCGCCCTGCATGACGATCTGGGTCCAGACCAGGAACACGATCGCGACGGCGATGATGACGCCCGCGATCCAGCCCAGGACGACCAGCACGCGATGGGCGCCGGCGTTCCGGCTCGTTCCACGGACGCGGGCGCCGACGGATGCCGACCCGGGCTCCGACGACTCAGGCGCGCTCATCGAACGCCTCCCTGCTCGCGATGATGGCGTCGTGGTGGTCGGCCGCCCACGTGACGAGTCCGAGCACCGGCTCGATGATGGTCCTGCCGAGGTCCGTGGCCTCGTACTCGACGCGGGGCGGGATCTCGGGATAGCTCGTGCGCGAGACCAGGCCGTCGCGCTCGAGCTGGCGGAGGGTGTGCGTGAGCATCCGGTGCGAGATGCCGGCGATGTTCCGCTGCAGCACGGTGAACCGCTGGGGCCCGTACTGCAGCATCCCGACGATGAGCAGGCTCCACTTGTCGCCCACACGGGACAGCACGTCGCGGATCAGCTCGCTGTCGTGGTGACCGGCGCTGCACGGCCCCCTGTCCTCGAGGACCGCCGATGCGGCCGATGATGCGGGCATGAGCCCTCCGTTTCTCACAGCGGTGTTCGTGACGCACGAGGAAGTGCCTGGCACACGTCGGGTATAACAGTCATCGTCGGTGCGTCAGTTACCAACTGTAACCGACCGTAAGTCCTGCGTCCTCTCGAGAAAGTGAACCACGCCCCATGATCATCGCCCTCTGGATCGTCACCGCCCTCCTCGCCATCGCATTCGGCTTCGCCGGAATCATGAAGGCGACGAGGAAGCGTGCGGAGCTGGCCGCGCAGATGCCGTGGACCGAGGACGTCTCCGACTCCCAGCTGCGCGCCATCGGCATCGTGGAGTTCCTCGGCGCGGTCGGCCTCATCCTGCCGATGGCTCTCGGCATCCTGCCGTGGCTCACGCCGTTGGCCGCCTTCGGCCTGTTCATCACGATGATCGCCGCTGCCGTCCTGCATGTCCGACGCGGCGAGGCCGGGAGCCTTCCGGTGAACATCGTGCTCGGCCTCCTCGCCCTCCTCGTGGGCATCGGCTGGCTGTTCCAGCTCTGAGCGCGGACCCGGCGGCCGAGGCTCGCGATCAGGTGGCGTTGCGCGTGAGGATGCCGATCTGAGTGCCGTCGGCGCCGAGCACCTTCATGGTGTCGCCGGCGACGGTGGCGCTCGCGAGTCCGCTCAGCCAGGTGTCGACACCCTCGCAGAACATCATGGTGGCGGCGACCTGGCCGAACTCGACCGTGTTCCCCTTCGCGGTCCAAGAGCCGCTGAGGGTGTTGCAGCCGTCGCTGCCGGTGAGCTTGCCGTCGTCGGAGAGGGTGAGCGAGGACACGGGCTTGGCGGGTCCGGAGTCCCAGACGCCGAGGGCATCGATGACGACGGCAGACTCGGCCGCCGGGTTCGCGGAATCCCGCTTCAGGGTCCCGATGGTCTTGCCCTTCGAGTCGAGCACGGTCATGGTGTCGCCGGCGACGGTGGCCGACGCCGCGGCGGCGAGCCAGGTGTCGACGCCCTCGCAGAACATCCGCGTCGAGGCGAACGGGCCGAAGGAGATGCCGTCGTCGGTGCTCTTCCACTCTCCGACGAGGCGGTTGCAGCCGTCGGTGCCGCTCACCGAGCCGTCCTTCGACAGCAGGAGGGAGGGCTCGGTCGGCGTCGCCGCGTCGCCCCACGCGCCGACCGGATTGGCGGCGGTCGGAACGGATCCGGCGCATCCCGCCAGGGTGACGGTCGCGAGCAGGGCGGCGGCGGCGATCACGCCGCGGAGCAGGTGTCGAGGCATGCTCGGAGCGTATCCGAGCGCGATGGCCGAGGGCCGGGCCCTCCCGGGTGATCTTCGGGTGATTCTCGGCGCCGGCACTGCGCCGGCACTGCCCCGGCACTGCGCCGGCGCTCAGCCTCGGCCGGTCGAGGTGGAGGCCGGGACGGCGACCCGTGCGACCGCCTCCGCGAGGGCGTCCCGGCACACGGCGACCGCGGGCCGATCGGAGCTCGAGCGCCGCGCCGCCGTGAAGATCGTGCGATGCGGATCGCCGGGCAGGTCGAGCAGGCGCACGCTCGGGGCCTCGCCGGCCCACACCAGGTCGGGCAGTAGCCCGACGGCGTTGCCCGATCGGATCAGGCGGATGTGCGCCATCAGGTCGGCCGTCTCGAAGCGCACATCCGGCTCGAACCCGGCGGAACGGCAGCGCTGGACGGCCCACTCGCGCGACGCCGTCCCCACGGGTTCCATGACCCACGGCAGGGTGCGGGTGTCCTCCAGCGTCCCGACCGGCGCATCCGTCGCTCCGACGCCCAGGCGGATGGCGTCGCCCCCGAGAACGACCCGGTCGAGATCCGGCCGGTGCGCCCGGGTGTTGCCCGGGTACTGTTCGGCGATGACCAGGTCGAAGTCCCGGGCGGAGACCTCGAATAGCCCGGCCTCCGGCTCCCGTTCCGTCACCTCCACGCGCAGCTGCGGGAAGCGCGCGCGCAGGATCGTGATGGCGGCGGGCAGGATGGCGTGCGCCGCCGACTGGAACACCGCGAGCCGCACGGTACCGCGCACGTCGGTCAGCGACGCGGTCAGCTCGGCCTCCGCGCGTTCCAGGGTGTCCAGCACCTCCTCCGCGCGCAGCACGAGGAGCTCGGCCTGTGGAGTGAGCAGGACGCGGCGGCCGGACTTCTCGAGCAGGGGCACCCCCACCTCCTTCTCGAGGAGGGAGAGCTGCTGCGACACGGCGGACGGGGAGTAGGCGAGCGCCTCGGCGACGGCGGCGAGCGTGCCGCGCACCTTCACCTCCCGCAGGAGTCGGAGCCGGCGGACGTCGAGCATCCGTTCCCCTTCCCTTGCGCTTCACCAGCGCTTCATCGGTACGGGCCGAGCGTACCCTGATTCATCACTGGAACTGATCAATATACGTCTCAAACAGTCGCTTTACCTCACGATACGGATGACTGACACTGTGCTGAGAGAGTGCTGTCCCCTGGGCGCTCCGCAGAGAAGGAACTAGTCTCATGACCATGTCGAGTCCGACCGTGCAACCTCAGGCCGACCTCGCGAACGAGACCATCGCCCTCGTGCGGAAATGGCTCGCGCAGAGCGCCGACATCCCCGCTGATCCCTCCGGGGAGCGCCTCGCCGGAGTGCTCAAGGATCCGAACGGACTCGACTTCACCGTCGGCTTCGTCGACGGCGTCATGCGCCCGGAAGACCTCATGGTCGCCGGGCACAACCTGCAGCGCGTCGCGGGCAAGGCGCCGGCGTTCCTGCCCTGGCACATGCGCGGGGCCATCTGGCTGGGCGGCGTGCTCGGCCCGGTGATCCCGTGGGTGGTCATCCCCGTGGCCCGGCGGGTGCTGCGGCAGATGGTCGGGCACCTCGTCGTCGACGCGACGCCGGACAAGCTCGGTCCCGCCATCGAGCACCTGCGCGCATCCGGCAACCGGCTGAACCTGAACCTGCTGGGCGAGGCCGTGCTCGGCGAGAAGGAGGCCAACCGTCGCCTGCAGGGCACGGTCGACCTCCTCGCGCGCCCCGACGTCGACTACGTCTCGATCAAGGTGTCGAGCGTCGTGAGCCAGCTGTCCATGTGGAGCTTCGACGAGGCCGTCGAGCGCGTCGTGACGCGGCTGACCCCCCTCTACGAACTCGCCGCGTCGTCGCCGACACCCAAGTTCATCAACCTCGACATGGAGGAGTACCGCGACCTCGACCTGACCATCGCGGTCTTCGAGCGGATCCTCGACCAGCCGCAGCTGCGCGGCCTCGAGGCCGGCATCGTGCTGCAGGCCTACCTCCCCGATGCGCTCGGCGCGCTGCAGGGACTCACCACCTGGGCGCGCGCTCGCCGTGCCGCAGGCGGAGCGCCGATCAAGGTGCGCGTGGTCAAGGGGGCCAACCTCGCCATGGAGCACGTCGACGCCGCCGTGCACGACTGGCCCGTCGCCACCTACGACACCAAGCAGCAGAGCGACACGAACTACAAGCGCGTGCTGGACTGGGCCTTCACGCCGGAGAACACCGATGCCGTCCGCATCGGCGTCGCCGGCCACAACCTGTTCGACGTCGCCTACGCCCACCTGCTCGCCGACCGTCGCGGCGTGAGCGCCGCCGTCGAGTTCGAGATGCTGCTCGGCATGGCGACGGGCCAGGCCGAGGCCGTGCGCCGCGATGTCGGCCGACTCCTGCTCTACACGCCCGTCGTCAACCCGGCGGAGTTCGACGTGGCCATCGCGTACCTCATCCGTCGCCTCGAGGAGAACGCCAGCACCGAGAACTTCATGTCGGCGGTGTTCGAGCTCACGACCGACGACGGCCTGCTCCGTCGCGAGACCGAGCGGTTCCTCGCCTCGCTCGCGGCCCTCGACGCCACGGTGCCGGCACCGAAGCGCACCCAGGACCGCACGGCGGCGACCGAGCTCGCCACCCGCACGCAGGGCTACCGTGATCGCACCGCCGACGTCGAGCACGACGAGCCGCTGCTCACGGCGACCATCCTCGGGCTCACGCGCGGATCCGCGGGCGACGGGCCGTCAGCCCCCGCCGCTGTCGAGGTGTCGGGCTTCCACAACGAGCCGGACACCGATCCCGCCCTGCCGGCCAACCGTGCCTGGGGCCGACGCATCCTGAGCCGGGTCGCGACCTCCACGCTGGGAACCGAGACCATCGCGGCTGCCAGGATGACGGATGCCGCCGAGCTCGACGCCCTCATCGCCTCCGTGGCGGCTGCCGGCAAGCACTGGGGCGAGCAGACCGGCGCCGAGCGCGCCGCTGTGCTCCACCGGGCCGGCCTCGCGCTCGCCGCGAACCGCGACCGGCTCATCGAGGTGATGGCATCGGAGACGGGCAAGACCATCGCGGAGGGCGACCCGGAGGTGAGCGAGGCCATCGACTTCGCGCACTACTACGCCGAGCGCGCCCGTGAGCTCGACCTCGTGCAGGGTGCGATCTTCGTGCCGTCGAAGCTCACCGTGGTGACGCCGCCGTGGAACTTCCCCGTCGCGATCCCCGCCGGTTCCGTGCTGTCGGCCCTCGCCTCGGGCTCCGGCGTCATCATCAAGCCGGCCCACCAGGCCAAGCGCAGCGGCGCCGTCATGGTCGAGGCGCTGTGGGAGGCCGGTGTCCCGCGCGACGTCCTCGCGCTCGTCGACCTCGACGAGGGCGACCTGGGGCGGCAGCTGGTCGCACATCCGTCGGTCGACCGCCTCATCCTCACGGGCGCGTACGAGACCGCGAAGCTGTTCCGCTCGTTCCGCAACGACCTGCCGCTGCTCGCCGAGACCAGCGGCAAGAACGCCATCATCGTCACGCCGTCGGCCGACCTCGACCTCGCCGCATCCGACGTCGTCAAGAGCGCCTTCGGCCACGCCGGCCAGAAGTGCTCGGCTGCGTCGCTCGTGATCCTCGTGGGCTCGGTGGCCCGGTCGGAGCGATTCCGCCACCAGCTCGTGGACGCCGCGACCTCGATGCGGGTCGGCTACCCCGAGAACCCCGTGAGCCAGATGGGCCCCATCATCGAGCCGGCGGGCGGCAAGCTGCTCAACGCCCTCACGGAGCTCGGCATCGGCGAGGAATGGCTGGTCGAGCCCAAGCAGCTCGACGACACCGGGCGACTCTGGTCTCCCGGCATCCGCACCGGCGTCGCCCCCGGTTCGTACTTCCACCTCACGGAGTTCTTCGGTCCGGTGCTCGGCGTCATGCACGCGAAGAACCTGGAGGAGGCCATCCGCTTCCAGAACGCCGTCGACTACGGCCTGACGGCCGGGCTGCACTCCCTCGACGCCGATGAGCTCGCGCTCTGGATCGACACGGTCGAGGCGGGCAACCTCTACATCAACCGCGGCATCACCGGGGCGATCGTGCAGCGCCAGCCCTTCGGCGGCTGGAAGCGCTCGTCGGTGGGTGCCGGCACGAAGGCCGGCGGACCGAACTACCTGTTCGGCCTCGGCGAGTGGATGCCGCAGCACGGCGCCATGTCGAGCACGCTGCACCTGCGTGGGCTCGAGAAGCGCGTCTCCGAGCTGATCGAGGCATCGCAGTCCGCGCTCGACTACGAGTCCTTCGAGGTGCTGCGCCGCTCCGCCCTGTCGGACGAGGTCGCGTGGGCCGAGGAGTACGGCGTCGCGAAGGACGTCTCGGGCGTCGGCGTCGAGCGGAACGTGTTCCGCTACCGTCCGCTGCCCGTCACCGTGCGCATCGGCGAGTCGTCGACGCTCGCCGAGGGCCTCCGCATCCTCGCCGCCGGCCTGCTGGCGAAGTCGCACCTCACGGTGTCGACGGCGGTCGAGCTGCCCAAGGGCGTGCGCAACATCCTCGCGGCGCGCGACATGCGCGTCATCCGCGAGGGCGACGCCGCATGGCTCGCTCGCGTGGCGAAGGACGGCGTCGGGTCGACGCGCGTCCGCCTGCTCGGCGGCGGTGCCTCGCAGCTCGCCGAGGCGCTCGGCGGCACCCCGGATGTCGCGGTGTGGTCGCACCCGGTGACGCCCTCGGGCCGCGTGGAGCTGCTGCCGTTCCTGCACGAGCAGGCGGTGTCGATCACGAACCACCGGTTCGGCAACCCGACGACGATCTCCGACGGCGTGATCTGACGCGGGCGGGCCTCAGCGGCCGCGGTTCTGGCGCCGGACCCGGCGCGGAGCGCGGCCGCCGAGGAACGACTCGCCCGCGGCGACCAGGAACCCGTCTCGCAGGGCCTCGCGTCCGATGAGCATGCGGAACCCCATCTCGTCGCGGTTGCTCAGCGTCATCTCCACGGTGCTCGTGCGGCCGTGGAGTGTGACGTCCATCAGCACCACGATGCGCTCCTCGCTGTGACCCGACGAGCTGCGCACCGTGCGTCGGTCGTGCACGGGGCACTCGACGACGACCGCGTCGTCGTCGCTGTCCTGCCACGGACGCACGCCGAACCGCACCGAGTCGGCACCGTCGTCGTCGCGGAACTCCTCGACGTCGAACGCGTGCAGCGACGAGGTGCGGGCACCCGTGTCGATCTTGGCCTTGATCCATGGGACACCCGCACCGGGCAGGGTCACCCATTCGCGCCATCCGACGATGGTGCTTGAATAGGGGGGCTCTGTCACTCGAACATCTTCTCAGGGGCTCAAGGATGAAACTTGCGATCCTCTCGCGCGCCCCGCAGGCGTACTCCACCCAGCGACTCCGGGCTGCAGCGCTGCAGCGCGGTCACCAGGTGAAGGTCCTCAACACGCTGCGCTTCGCGATCGACCTCACGGGCCCCGAGCCCGACCTGCAGTACCGCGGCCGCCCGCTGTCGGACTACGACGCGATCCTGCCGCGCATCGGCAACTCGATCACGTACTTCGGCACCGCCGTGGTGCGCCAGTTCGAGCAGATGGACGTCTACACGCCCAACACCGCGAACGGCATCACGAACGCCCGCGACAAGCTGCGCGCGAACCAGATCCTCTCCCGCCACAACATCGGGATGCCGGCGACGGCCTTCGTGCGCAACCGCGCCGACGTGCGTCCGGCCATCGAGCTCGTCGGCGGCGCGCCCGTGGTGATCAAGCTGCTCGAGGGCACGCAGGGCATCGGCGTGATCCTCGCGCCCGAGGTGAAGATCGCCGAGGCGATCATCGAGACGCTGCACTCGACGAAGCAGAACGTGCTCATCCAGCGCTTCATCAAGGAGAGCCGCGGTCGCGACATCCGCGCCCTCGTCGTCGGCGACCGGGTCGTCGCGGCGATGCGGCGGGTCGCGAGCGGCGACGAGTTCCGCTCCAACGTGCACCGCGGCGGCACCGTCGAGCCGGTGGACCTCGCGCCCGAGTACGAGCAGGCCGCCGTGCGCTCAGCGCAGATCATGGGCCTGAAGGTCGCGGGTGTCGACATGCTCGAGGGCAACGACGGTCCGCTCGTCATGGAGGTGAACTCGTCGCCCGGCCTTCAGGGCATCGAGACCGCGACGAACCTCGACGTCGCGGGCGCGATCATCGACTACATCGCCAACCAGGTCGCGTTCCCCGAGATCGACGTGCGCCAGCGGCTCACCGTCTCGACCGGGTACGGTGTCGCCGAGCTCCTCGTGCACGGCGCCGCGGACCTGGTCGGCAAGACCCTCGGCGAGTCCGGCCTCTGGGAGCGCGACATCACGGTGCTCACGCTGCACCGCGGCACGACGGTGATCCCGAACCCGCGCAAGGGCGTCGTGCTCGAGTCCGAGGACCGGCTGCT
>JBEVEO010000080.1:0-7290 GCA_040512695.1 Leifsonia sp.
CGTGCTGATCTTCTACGGCTGGACCGCGGTCGCCTCGGTCGGATGCCTGCTGTACTTCGTGCTCCCGGCCTACCTGGGCATCCCGAGCTGGTGGGCGACGATCTTCCTGGGATTCGGCTTCCTGGTCTGCACGGCGCTGACCCTGGCCCCCCTGAGCCGTCGGAAGGCGATCGAGGCCGTCAGCCAGCTGGCCGCTGTCGACACCGCGGAGGCCGAGGAGCTCGCGCCCCAGGATCCCCTCGACGAGGCCGCCGACGACGCAGAGACGGAGCAGGGCGACGCCGCGGTGGACGAGCCGGCGGCCCGCGGCCTGGCCGGAGAGCCCCGGTAGACTGGGGCATCACCACCAGCTCCTGAGGACTCGATGACCACCGCAACGCCTTCCCCCGCCTCCAGCAACCCGACGCCGAACTCCGTGCTCCGGCGTGCACTCATCTGGGGCACCCTGGTCGCCGGTGTCATCGCCGTCGTCGGCGCGATCGTCTCCGGCCTGATCAACGGTCCGATCGGGGTCTGGAGCGCGCTGCTCGGCGGCGGGCTGGCGCTGCTGCTCATGGGGATCACCATCGTGACGATCCTCGTCGCGAACCGGTACGCATCCAACCCCGACCTCATCGGGATCTACTTCGGGATCGTCATGGGCGGATGGCTGCTGAAGTTCATCTTCTTCATCGTCGTCGTGCTCGTCCTGCGCACCCAGCCGTGGCTGGAGCCGATCACCCTCGCCGTGTGCCTCATCGCCGGGGTCATCGGATCGCTCGTCGTCGACGTCGTCGTCTTCGTGCGCGGCCGCATCCCGTACGTCGGAGAAGCCGAACTCCGGCGCTGATCGGCAGTCCCATCGGGCCGAGCGGTTCGAGGGATCGCCGAAGTATTGCTAGAGTAGAGAACGGTTCCGCTTCTCCCACTCCTTTCGCCTGCACGGCACCGGAGTCGTTCGGGATCACCCCCATCATTCGTCGTCGCGAGAGCCGAGCTCCACGCCCCGAAACAGGAGATAGCGCTGCTAGTTACCGCTGTGAACCTGCTGGTTCCGTCCGCTACCGACGATGGTGGTTTCCACGGTCCGTCGCTCGACGAATTCTTCCCGCCCGGATTCCTGTTCGTGGGAACCCCGTTCGAGATCAACCGGATCATGGCGATCCGCATCGTCATCACCGCGCTCATCCTGCTGCTGTTCTGGCTCGGGACGCGGAAGATGACCGTGATCCCCGGACGTGGGCAGAGCATCGTCGAGATGCTCCTCGGCTTCATCCGCACGAACATCGCGGAGGACACCCTCGGCCGCAAGGACGGAACGCGCTTCCTCCCGCTGCTCACCGCGATGTTCATCACGATCGCCGCGATGAACTTCACCGGCGTCTTCCCCGGCATCAACATGGCGGGAACGGCCGTCATCGGCATGCCGCTCCTCCTCGCCCTCGTCGCGTACGTCGCGTTCATCTACGCCGGCGTCAAGAAGCACCCGGCAGCCTTCTTCAAGAACGCACTGTTCCCGCCCGGAGTGCCGTGGCCGATCTACTTCGTCGTGACGCCGATCGAGTTCATCTCGACCTTCATCCTCCGGCCCGTCACGCTGGCCCTCCGACTCCTGATGAACATGATCGCGGGCCACATGCTGCTCGTGCTCTGCTTCTCGGCGACGTGGTTCTTCCTCTTCACCGCCGGCGGCTGGTACAGCCTGTTCAGCGTCGGAACCTTCGCCTTCGGATTCGCGTTCACGCTGTTCGAACTCTTCGTGGGAGTCCTGCAGGCCTACGTCTTCACGCTTCTCACCGCCGTCTACATCCAGCTCGCGCTGGCTGAAGAACACTAAATCGACGTCGACGTCCGTCGACATCTGAAATCCCGGAAGGAATAACACATGGACCCCGTATCCATCGTCGCCGAGGTCAACGGCAGCATCGCCCCGATCGCCTTCGGTCTCGCATCCATCGGATCCGCCATCGGTGTGGGTCTCGTCGTCGGCAAGACGATCGAGTCCGTCGCGCGCCAGCCCGAGCTCCAGGGTCGCCTCAGCACCCTCATGTTCCTCGGCATCGCGTTCACCGAGGCCCTCGCGTTCATCGCGATCGCCGTCGCGTTCATCCCGTTCCCGGCGTAATCCTCTCAATCGAAACGGAGTCGCCGAATGCACTCGTTGCTCCTGCGCGCTGCTGAAGAAGGCGAAACGGTCAACCCGTTCATCCCCGAGCTGTACGACATCGTCTGGTCAGCTGTCTGCTTCGCGATCATCCTGGTGTTCTTCTGGGTGATGATCCTTCCTCGCGTCAAGAAGCTCCTCGACGAGCGCGGCGAAGCGATCGAGGGGAACATCGCCAAGGCCGACGAGGCCCAGCGCCAGGCGGAGGCTGCCCTCGAGCAGTACACCGCCCAGCTCGCCGACGCACGCGCCGAGGCCGGCAAGATCCGCGAGAGCGCCCGCGAGGACGGCAAGAAGATCGTCGCAGAGGCCAAGGAATCGGCCACGGTCGAGGCTTCGCGCATCATCGCCACCGCCAACGCCCAGATCGAGGCTGAGCGCCAGGCCGCCGTCGTCTCGCTCCGCAGCGAGGTCGGCACGCTCGCGATCGACCTCGCATCCGGTGTCATCGGCGAGAGCCTCGCCGACGACAAGAGGGCCAGCGCCATCGTCGACCGCTTCCTCGCGGACCTCGAGTCGAGCGAGTCGGCTTCGGCAGGGAAGAAGTAGCAGACATGGGATCAGCGACCAGGCAGGCTCTCGTCTCGACGAGGGCGGCACTGACCGCTCAGGGCGGAACAACCGACCTGGCGACCGGGCAGGGGCTGCTCGCAGCCGCCCGCATCATCGGGTCGTCATCGCAGCTGCTCCAGGCGCTCGCGGACAACGGGGCGGAGGCCGGCATCAAGAAGGCCCTCGTCGACGACGTGTTCGGCCGAACGCTGACCCCCGCCGCCGTCGAGCTCCTCGGCGACGTGGCGAGCGCCCGCTGGTCGGATGCCGATGACGTGCTCGCGGGCATCGAGGACCTCGGCATCCGCATCGTCGCAGCGTCGGCCCCGCAGGGCAGCACGATCGACGAGGAGCTGTTCAGCTTCGGTCGCACCGTCTCCCACAACGCGGAGCTCGAGCTCGCACTGAGCTCCAAGCTCGGATCCAACGAGGCCAAGGCCGAGCTGCTCGAGAGCCTGCTGCGCGGCAAGGCATCCGACCAGACCATCGTGATCCTCTCGCACCTGGTGCAGCAGCCCCGCGGCCGCCGCATCGGCGAGCTGGTGCGCTACGCAGCCTCCGTCGTCGCCGACGCGTCGGGCTACGCGGTCGCGACGGTCACGTCCGCCGCTCCCATCACGGCAGCACAGTCGGATCGCCTGGCATCCAGCCTCACCGCCAGGTACGGCCGCAACCTGCGGATCAACCAGGTCGTCGACCCCGACGTCATCGGAGGCCTGCGCGTGCAGGTCGGCGACGACGTGATCGACGGCAGCGTCGCGAAGCGCCTCGGCGACGTGCGACTCCAGCTTGCCGGCTAGCCAACAGGCCGGTCGGAGACAACAGAACAACGGCGCTCCTCACGGAACGCCCACCAGTCAAGAACCTGTACACCTCGTGCAGAAAAGGGAAGATCATGGCAGAACTCACCATCAGCCCCGATGAGATCCGTGACGCGCTCAAGGACTTCGTCAAGGCCTACGAGCCCGGCGCTGCGGCAGCGACCGAGGTCGGTCACGTGACGGACGCCGCTGACGGCATCGCCCACGTCGAGGGCCTCCCGAGCGTCATGGCCAACGAGCTCATCCGCTTCGCGGACGGCACCCTCGGCCTCGCGCTCAACCTCGACGAGGACGAGATCGGCGTCGTCGTGCTCGGCGAGTTCTCCGGCATCGAGGAGGGCATGGAGGTCACCCGCACGGGAGAGGTCCTGTCCGCCCCCGTCGGCGACGGCTTCCTCGGCCGTGTCGTCGACCCGCTCGGCAACCCCATCGACGGACTCGGCGAGGTCGCCACGGAGGGCCGCCGCGCCCTCGAGCTCCAGGCTCCGGGCGTCATGCAGCGCAAGTCGGTGCACGAGCCGCTGCAGACCGGCATCAAGGCGATCGACGCCATGATCCCCGTCGGCCGTGGCCAGCGCCAGCTGATCATCGGCGACCGCCAGACCGGCAAGACCGCCATCGCGATCGACACGATCATCAACCAGAAGGCCAACTGGGAGTCCGGCGACGTCAACAAGCAGGTGCGCTGCATCTACGTCGCCATCGGCCAGAAGGGCTCGACCATCGCCTCGGTGAAGGGCGCCCTCGAGGACGCAGGAGCCATGGAGTACACGACGATCGTCGCCGCTCCCGCCTCGGACCCTGCCGGCTTCAAGTACCTCGCCCCCTACACCGGTTCCGCCATCGGCCAGCACTGGATGTACGGCGGCAAGCACGTCCTCATCATCTTCGACGACCTGTCGAAGCAGGCTGAGGCCTACCGCGCCGTCTCGCTGCTGCTGCGTCGTCCGCCGGGACGCGAGGCATACCCCGGCGACGTGTTCTACCTGCACTCGCGTCTGCTCGAGCGTTGCGCCAAGCTCTCCGACGAGCTCGGCGCCGGATCGATGACCGGACTTCCGATCATCGAGACCAAGGCCAACGACGTCTCCGCCTACATCCCGACGAACGTGATCTCGATCACCGACGGCCAGATCTTCCTGCAGTCCGACCTCTTCAACGCCAACCAGCGTCCCGCGGTCGACGTCGGAATCTCGGTGTCCCGCGTCGGTGGTGACGCCCAGGTGAAGTCGATCAAGAAGGTCTCCGGAACACTCAAGCTCGAGCTCGCGCAGTACCGCTCGCTCGAGGCCTTCGCGATGTTCGCATCCGACCTCGACGCCACCAGCCGCCGCCAGCTCGCCCGTGGCGCACGCCTCACCGAGCTGCTCAAGCAGCCGCAGTACTCGCCGTACCCCGTCGAGGAGCAGGTCGTCTCGATCTGGGCCGGCACGAACGGCAAGCTCGACGAGGTTCCCGTGGAGGACATCCTCCGCTTCGAGCGCGAACTGCTCGACTACCTCGGCCGCAACACCGAGGTGCTGACCACGCTCCGCGACACGAACGTGCTGAGCGACGAGACCACCGCTGCCCTCGAGTCCGCCGTCGACGCCTTCAAGCTCGAGTTCCAGACGGGTGAGGGCAAGCCGCTCGCCTCGGTCGGGAGCGAGAAGTTCGAGGCCATCGCCGTCGAGGACGTCAACCAGGAGCAGATCGTCAAGGCCAAGCGGTAATCCGCCGCCTCGATCCGACACTTCGAACGCTAGGAACACAGGAGAGACATGGGAGCGCAACTTCGGGTCTACCGGCAGAAGATCAAGTCTGCCCAGACGACCAAGAAGATCACCCGTGCGATGGAGCTGATCAGCGCATCACGCATCCAGAAGGCACAGGCGCGCGTCGCCGCTTCGACGCCGTACTCCCGCGCCATCACGCGCGCGGTCTCGGCCGTCGCGACGTACTCCAACGTCCAGCACGTGCTGACGACGGAACCCGAGAAGATCGAGCGCGCAGCGATCCTGATCTTCTCGTCCGACCGCGGTCTCGCCGGCGCATTCAACTCGCAGGTGCTGCGTGAGGCCGAGCAGCTCGCCGAGCTGCTGCGCGGCCAGGGCAAGGACGTCGTGTACTTCCTCGTCGGTCGCAAGGCCGTCGGCTACTTCGCGTTCCGTCGTCGCGCATCGGAGCGGCAGTGGATCGGCGGAACCGACAATCCCGAGTTCGAGATCGCGCAGGAGATCGGCGCCGCACTGCTCGAGGCCTTCCTCCGGGACGCCGATGACGGCGGAGTCGACGAGATCCACGTGGTCTACAACCGCTTCGTCAGCATGATCAGCCAGGTGCCGCAAGTCGTGCGCCTGCTGCCGCTCGAGGTCGTCGAAGGCGTGGAGGAGCCGGGGGAGAACGTCGCCCTGCCGCTCTACGAGTTCGAGCCCGACGTCGAGACCGTGCTGGATGCGCTCCTCCCGGTCTACATCGAGAGCCGCATCTTCAACGCCATGCTGCAGTCCTCGGCAGCGAAGCACGCTGCGACGCAGAAGGCCATGAAGGCTGCGAGCGACAACGCAGACAGCCTGATCCGCGACTACACGCGACTCGCCAACGAGGCGCGCCAGTCCGAGATCACCCAGCAGATCGCCGAAATCGTGGGTGGAGCCGACGCGCTCTCCTCGAAGTAACGCACCCACCCAGAACCCCAGCTTTCGAGACTTGAGCCCAGAAGGAAGAGAAGAATGACTGACACCGCTACCGCGCCAGTCCAGGCAGAGGCCACGGGCGGCGCCATCGGGCGCATCGCCCGCGTCACCGGCCCCGTTGTCGACATCGAGTTCCCGCACGACTCGATCCCGTCGGTCTACAACGCCCTGCAGACCACCATCACGCTCGACGGTGAGACCACGACGCTCACCCTCGAGGTCGCGCAGCACCTCGGCGACGACCTCGTGCGCGCCATCGCCCTGAAGCCCACCGACGGCCTCGTGCGCGGCCAGGAGGTCACCGACACCGGTGCCGCCATCTCCGTGCCCGTCGGCGACGTCACCAAGGGCAAGGTCTTCAACGTCATCGGCGAGGTGCTCAACGGTGAGCCCGGCGAGACCATCGAGATCACCGAGCGCTGGCCCATCCACCGCAAGCCGCCGCGCTTCGACCAGCTGGAGTCCAAGACGCAGCTCTTCGAGACCGGCATCAAGGTCATCGACCTGCTCACCCCGTACGTGCAGGGTGGCAAGATCGGCCTCTTCGGTGGAGCCGGCGTCGGCAAGACCGTGCTCATCCAGGAGATGATCCAGCGCGTCGCGCAGGACCACGGCGGTGTGTCGGTGTTCGCCGGAGTCGGCGAGCGCACGCGTGAGGGCAACGACCTCATCCACGAGATGGAGGAGGCCGGGGTCTTCGACAAGACCGCCCTGGTGTTCGGCCAGATGGACGAGCCGCCGGGAACGCGTCTGCGCGTCGCGCTCTCCGCGCTCACGATGGCGGAGTACTTCCGCGACGTGCAGAAGCAGGACGTGCTGCTCTTCATCGACAACATCTTCCGTTTCACGCAGGCCGGTTCCGAGGTCTCGACGCTGCTCGGCCGCATGCCGTCCGCGGTGGGCTACCAGCCCAACCTCGCCGACGAGATGGGTGTGCTCCAGGAGCGCATCACCTCGACCCGCGGTCACTCGATCACCTCGCTGCAGGCGATCTACGTCCCGGCCGACGACTACACCGACCCGGCCCCCGCGACCACGTTCGCGCACCTCGACGCCACGACCGAGCTCTCCCGCGCGATCGCGTCGAAGGGTCTCTACC
>JBEVEO010000087.1:0-11352 GCA_040512695.1 Leifsonia sp.
GAGCGCCGGTCCCGGCGACATCGTCGCGATCGCGGGCTTCGAGGACATCACCATCGGCGAGACGATCGCCGATCCGGATGACGTCCGCCCGCTGCCCGCCATCCACGTCGACGACCCCGCCATTTCGATGACCATCGGCACGAACACCAGCCCGCTCATCGGCAAGGTCAAGGGCCACAAGCTCACCGCCCGCATGGTCAAGGACCGGCTCGACCGCGAGCTCATCGGCAACGTGTCGCTCCGCGTCCTTCCGACCGAGCGGCCGGACGCGTGGGAGGTGCAGGGCCGTGGCGAGCTGGCCCTGGCCATCCTCGTCGAGCAGATGCGCCGCGAGGGCTACGAGCTGACCGTCGGCAAACCCCAGGTGGTCACGCGCGAGATCGACGGCAAGGTGCACGAGCCGGTCGAGCGGCTCACCATCGACGCGCCCGAGGAGTACCTCGGCACGATCACGCAGCTCCTCGCGATCCGCAAGGGCCGCATGGAGCAGATGACCAACCACGGCACCGGCTGGGTGCGCATGGAGTTCATCGTCCCGTCGCGTGGACTCATCGGCTTCCGCACCGAGTTCCTCACGACGACGCGCGGCACCGGCATCGCCAACGCCATCTCGCAGGGCTACGACGAGTGGGCCGGTGAGATCATCACCCGCAACAACGGATCGATCGTCGCCGACCGTGCCGGCGTCGTGACCCCGTTCGCCATCATCGCCCTCCAGGAGCGCATGAGCTTCTTCGTGAACCCCACCGAGGAGGTCTACGAGGGCATGGTCATCGGCGAGAACTCGCGTGCAGACGACATGGACGTGAACATCACCAAGGAGAAGAAGCTGACCAACATGCGTCAGTCCACCTCCGACACCTTCGAGTCGATGACGCCGTCGCGGCAGCTGACGCTGGAGGAGTGCCTCGAGTTCGCCCGCGAGGACGAGTGCGTCGAGGTCACCCCGGCCAACGTGCGCATCCGCAAGGTCGAGCTCGACGCCCAGTCGCGTGCGCGCTCGACGTCGCGCCTGAAGAAGCAGAACCAGAACTAGTCGGCGCGCCGCCCGGGGCTCACCCGGCGGCGTGAGCGCGACGAAGAGTGTCACAACGCGCATCTCGATCTCGAGATGCGCGTTGTGGCACTCTTCGCGTATCCGGATGCCCCGCGTACGCTGGAACCACCCGACCCCTGGAGACCTCATGCCGTTCCGTACCCGCCTGGCCGTTCCGGTCATCGCCATCGCCCTTCTCCTGACGCCGGCCCTCGCCGGCTGCAGCCTCGTGCAGGGCGCCGTCGAGGACGCCACCGGCACGAGCGTGCGCGTCGACGGCTCGCTGCCGGAGGGCTGGCCCGCATCCGTGCCCGTCATCGAGGGGAAGGTGCTGTTCGGTGCCGGGGGACAGGGCGATGGCGGCAGCGGCTGGGTCGCCACGATCGATGCCACCGATGCCGATCCGATCGCCGCGGCGACGAAGCAGCTCGAGGACGCCGGCTTCACCGCGGACGGCACGGCGCAGGCGCCGTCGGGGGATGGCGGGTTCGTGGCCATGAAGAACGCCGAGTACACCGTGCTCGTCGCCGGCACCAAGGACGGTGTGCTCTACACGGTCGCCCCCGTCACGAACTGACCGCTGCCGACTGGCGGATTCGGGCGGCGCCTCAGGCGAAGAGCGGCGCGCCGACGTAGCTGCCGGCGCGCGCCCCGGGCGGCACCGCGAAGATGGCCGATCCGACGTGGCGGATGTACTCGTTGAGCGCGTCGGACGACAGCGTGCGCTGGATGTCGATGAACTGCTGGGGGGACCGCTGGTACGACATGAAGAACAGGCCGGCGTTGAGGCGCCCGAGGCTGTCGTTCCCGTCGACGAAGTTGTAGCCGCGACGCAGCAGCTGCGCGCCCTTGTTCTCGTCGGGATGGGCGAGGCGCACATGGGCCGTCACGTCGATGGCGGGGGAGCCGGCGGCGTTCTTCGCGTGGAAGTCGGGGGCGGTGAACTCGGTGCCGCCCGACAGCGGTGCCCCCTCGCCCTTGTCGCGGCCGATGACGCGCTGCTGCTCCTCGAGGCGGGTGCGGTCCCACGTCTCGATCGTCATGCGGATCTTGCGGGTCACGAGATAGCTGCCGCCGGCCAGCCAGGCGGGGGAGTCCGCTCTGGACACCCAGACCTGGTCGTCGACGAGCTTCGCATCCTCGCTCTTGATGTTGGCCGTGCCGTCCTTGAAACCGAAGAGGTTGCGCGGCGTCGACTGCGACGTCGATGTCGACGACGTGCGCCCGAAGCCGAGCTGCGACCAGCGGATGGAGGCGCGCCCGAAGGCGATGCGGCTGAGGTTGCGGATGGCGTGCACGGCCACCTGCGGGTCGTCTGCGCAGGCCTGGATGCACAGGTCGCCGCCGCCGAGCTCCGGCTGCAGGGAGTCGCCGGAGAAGCGCGGCAGCTTCTCCAGGAGGGCGGGCTTCCTGGCGGCGATTCCGTAGCGGTCCTCGCCGGACTCGGTCACGAACAGCGTGGGACCGAAGCCGAACGTGATGGTGAGTCCGGCCGCGGGGAGGCCGAGCGCCTCGCCGGTGTCGTCCGGCGGAGCGAGGGGGGAGCCTCCCACGGCTCCGCTCTCCGTGACGTCCAGCCCCTGGGTCATCCGCGCGGCGGCATACGACCAGTCCTTCAGCAGCTCGATGAGGTCGGCACGGGTCGTGCCGTCCGCCATCTCGTAGGAGGCGAAGTGCAGGCGGTCCTGGGCGGGAGTGGTGATCCCGGACTGCTGGGCGCCGAAGAACGGGTAGACGGCGTTGCGCTGCGACGATGCGGCCGCCGCATTCGCTGCGACGGCCGCCCCGGCTGCACCGCCGACGACGATGCCGGCGGCTCCGGCCCCCACGAGGCCGAGGAGACCGCGACGGGACAGTCCGGACGGCTTCGGCGACACGGCGTCGGCCGGTGTCGACGGATGCGGGTCGTTCGGGTGGTGGGGCGCCGATTCCGGGCCGGCGTCAGGATTCATCCCGTTCATGGTACTGCCTGGTTCTGTGGTGGAGCTGGGCTGGTCAGGCTCCGAGGACGAGGGCCGTGAGCTGCGACAGCGGCTCCGACAGCGCGTTCACCTGATCGGAGAGCTCCTTGCGCTGGGCATCCGTCACGGTCTTGTAGTCGACGAAGCCGGCGTCGATGCTGCCGTACTGCGCGAGCAGCGCGTTCAGTGCGTCGAACTCCTGCTGGATCGAGGCGGCGAGCTTCTCGCCCTTCTCGCCCTGGGCATCCGCGATGTCCTCGACGTTGCCGAAGGCCACTTCGGCGCCCTGCACGTTCGCCGCGAAGTCGGTGAGGTCGGTGCCTGACCACCAGTCCTCCTCGCCGCTGATCTTGCCGCTGGCGACCTCGTCGAGGAGGCCGATGGCGCCGTTGCTGATGTCGGCGAGGCTCACGGTGAAGTCGTCGGCGGTCACCAGGTCGTGCAGCTCCTGCGTGTCGTCCACGAGGCCCTTCGCGAAGGCAGCGCGTTCCGCCGGCGTCGACGGAGCCCAGTCGAGCGTCGCACTCGTGCCGTCGGAGTTGAGGGCTTCGGCTGCCGGCGGCCACAGGTCCTTCTCGATGCGGTGGAAGCCGGTCCAGTCGAGACCCTCGGCGACGGCGTCGACCTCGCGGTAATCGATCTTGGGGTCGAGGTCGCCGAAGGCCTCCGCCGTCGGCTCGATGCGCTCGTAGAAGGAGCGCGTCGTGGCGAACGCGGCGCGGGCGGTCGCGTCGTCTCCGGCGGCGTACGCATCCGCGAGCTCCTGAACGGCGGGGATGAGCTCGGCGACCTGCGAGCGGATGTAGGCGACGTAGTTGGTCACGGCGAGGGCGCCGAGGGCCTCGGCGTCGCCGTCGGCCCGGGTGGCCTCTCCGGTCACGGTGAACTCGGCCACGCCGACCGGGGAGCCGATGAGCTGGAACTTGCACGCCGTGTAGTAGGTACCCGGCTCGAGCTGGGCGGTGTACGACACCGTCTGGCCGGGGGTCACGTTCTCCTTCTCGCCCACGATGCGGAGCTTGTCGTCCGCGAGGATCTCGAACTCGTTCACGTCGGTGCCGGAGTTCGTGATGGCGAACGTGACGGCGCCAGCCGCCGCGGTGTCCGTGGAGACCGCGCAGGTGTCATCGGTGATGTCGACGGCGAGCGACGTTCCGCCTGCCGCGTTGTTCGGAACGCAGCCGGTCAGCGCGACGGCGATGAGGCCCGCCCCGACGATGCCGATGGACAGAGTTCTCTTCATGGATGGGCTCCTGTGATTGACGGACGAGCTGGTGCGCTCAGGCCGAGTGGGGGGCGACGGCGCGGGACGCCTCGGGGACCGTGGCGTCCGTCGCGGCCGCGGCATCGACGGACGAGGCGGGGGTCGGCGTCGGCGCACTGTTGGCGAACACCTGACGGAGGAAGAAGCCGGTCACGACGATGGCGTAACCGAGCCATCCGATGACCTGGGCCCAGGTGGGCTCGGGGGTGAAGTTGAAGACCCCGCCGAGAATGGTGCCGTACCAGCTCGAGGGCGGGATGGCCCCGGCCAGGCTCCAGGCCGGCTGACCCCAGCCGGGGATGAGGCCGGCCTCCTGCAGGTCGCCGATCCCGTAGGCGAGGACGCCGGCCGCCACCAGGATGAGGAACAGCCCGGTCCAGGTGAAGAACCGGGAGAGGTTGATGCGGATGAGCCCGCGGTAGATCAGGTAGGAGATCACCACGGAGGTGAGGATGCCGAGGACGGCGCCGAGGGTGGCGAAGCCGGCATCGCCGCTGGAGCTGACGGTCGCCCAGACGAACAGGGCCGTCTCCACGCCTTCGCGGGCGACGCTGATGAAGCCGATGGCCACGATTCCGGATGCCGCGCCGACGAGGGCGACGTCGAGCCTGGACTGGAGGTCGTGCTTGAGGCCCCTGGCGTGGTTGCCCATCCAGAAGATCATCCAGGTCACGAGGGCGACCGCGACGATCGAGAGCGTGCCGCCGAGGATCTCCTGCGCCTGGAAGCTCAGCCCGTAGGGCCCCCACGTGAGGATCGCCCCGACGGAGAGGGAGAGGGCGACGGCGATGCCGATGCCGATCCAGAGCCGTGGCAGAACGTCCCGGCGGTCCACCTTCCGGAGGTACGCGACGAGGATGCCGACGATGAGGCCGGCTTCGAGGCCTTCACGCAGGCCGATGAGAAAGTTTGCGAGCACGCGGGTTCCGGGGGTGAGGGGAGTCGTGGGGGGATGGTTAGGCTAACCTAACCGGCTTCGACTCTAACCCGGCGGTCTCCCGGTGTCCAGTCGGCCGGCGATGCGCTCGCGGATGCTGCAGCGCCGTCACGGCCTAGGCTTTCTCCGAGACCCGTGTCGCGACGGGCGGAGAGGGGTCGAGGTGATGAGTCGATCCGATCGCGCCATCGTCGTGTTCCCCGACGCACGTGGAGCCGTCATCGCCGCCGGCGGCACCATGGCCCGCATCGTCGAGGACGGCGGACGCGCGACCCTCGTCACGGCCGCTGCACCGGTCGGCCAGGGAGCATCGGCCATCGCACGCCTCATGGGCGGCGATCACGTCGTGACCACCCCGGAACGGATCGCCGACCTGGTAGCGGACCGTGCCGCCACCGTCGTGATCGTCGCCGACACCGCATCCGACCTCGTGAGCGCCGCCGTCAACGCGGCGGAGACCTACGCCATCCCGGTCTACACCGCCGTGCCCGGCCCCGGTGCCAGGCGGGGAGCCCAGGAGCGCGTGATCGACATCGACCGCCAGCAGGACGTCAAGCGGGATGTCGTCGCCGTGCTCGGCGGTCCGGATCCCGACCTGCCCGATCGCGGGTACGAACTGTTCGAGCGGCGCGGCGACCTGCAGCCCGCCCAGCAGGCCGGCCGGGGCTCCCGCATCATGACGGCGGTCCTCGCCCTCGTCATCGGGATCATCTACGGCGCCGTCGGCACCGTCGCCCACACGGCGACGATCGACATCGGTGGCGTCGTCGTGCCGTGGGGGATCGTCCTCGCCCTCGCCGGGGTGGTGACGCTGCTCGTCGGACTCCGCCTCATCATCCGGGATCGGCTGGTGGTCGCCGCCTGCGCGATCGGGCTCGTGGGAACCGTGGCGCTCTTCACTCTGCGGAGCTTCGGCGGCTCCGTGCTCATCCCGCAGTCGACGGTGAGCGTGATCTGGACCATCGCCCCGGCGCTCGTGGCGGCGCTCGTGCTGGCCTGGCCGTCCCTGCCGCCGCGATCGGTGCATGTCCATCGTGCGTAGACTTGCCTCAGGCCTCGTCGAAGGGAATCCGTCACTGTGACCTACGTCATCGCTCTTCCGTGCGTGGATGTCAAAGACCGCGCATGCATCGACGAATGCCCCGTCGACTGCATCTACGAGGGCGAACGCTCGCTGTACATCCACCCCGACGAATGCGTCGACTGCGGTGCGTGCGAGCCGGTGTGCCCCGTCGAGGCGATCTACTACGAGGACGACCTGCCCGACCAGTGGGCCGACTACTACAAGGCGAACGTCGAGTTCTTCGACGACATCGGCTCCCCGGGAGGCGCGGCGAAGATCGGCGTGATCCCGAAGGACCACCCCGTCATCTCCGTCCTCCCGCCTCAGGCCCACTGAGGGCCGGCACGGCGTGCTGAAGCCGCTGCCCGACTACCCGTGGGATCGCATGGAGCCGTTCGCGGCACGCGCGCGCCTGCACGCGGACGGGATCGTCGACCTGTCGATCGGTTCGCCCGTCGATGAGACCCCGGAGGTGATCCGGGACGCCCTCGCCGCCGCGACGGACGCCCACGCCTACCCGCTGACCGTTGGCAGCCCCGAACTGCGCGCGGCCATCGTGGACTGGTTCGAGCGACGCCGCGGCGTGGTCGGCCTGGCGCCGCGGAACGTGCTGCCCACCATCGGCTCCAAGGAGCTCGTGGCCCTGCTCCCGTTCATGCTCGGCGTCGGTGAAGGCGACATCGTCGTGCATCCGCGCGCCGCCTACCCGACCTACGCGATCGGGGCAGCCATCGCAGGGGCGGAGGCGATCGCCTCCGACGACCCCGACGACTGGCCGGAGGCGACGAAGCTGGTCTGGCTCAACAGCCCCGGCAACCCCGATGGCCGCGTCCTCGACGTCGACGCCTTGACGGCCGCCGTCGCCCGCGCGCGGGAACTCGGTGCCGTGATCGTGAGCGACGAGTGCTACGCCGAGCTCGGCTGGGAGGCGCCGTGGGATGTCCAGCGCATCCCGAGCATCCTCGATCCCCGGGTGATCGGCCAGAACCGGCGGAACACGCTCGCGATCTACTCGCTCAGCAAGCAGTCGAACATGGCCGGCTACCGTGCCGCCTTCGTGGCCGGGTGCGGTGAGCTGATCGGACGCCTGACCACGGTGCGCAAGCAGGCCGGGCTCATGCTGCCCGCGCCGCTGCAGGCGGCGATGGTCGCGGCGCTCGGCGATGACGTCCACGTCGCCCATCAGCGCGAGCTGTACCGAGCCAGGCGCGACGTCCTGCTGCCCGCCGTCCGGGCGGCCGGGTTCCGGGTCGACCACAGCGAGGCCGGCCTGTACCTCTGGGCGACCGAGGGCCGGGACGCCTGGGAGTCGATCGAGCGCCTCGCGGAGCTCGGCATCCTGGCCGGTCCCGGACACTTCTACGGGGACGTCTACCCCGAGCACGTGCGGTTCTCGCTGACGGCGACGGATGAGCGCATCGCCGCTGCGGCGGCGCGTCTCGGAGCCTGATCCGCGCAGGCTCCGGCGAGCACAGCGGCGAATCTGTCGCATCCGTCAACGGATGCGCGCAGGCTTTGGCCGGTGCGACAGTTGGCCGCTGCGCCGATTAGGCTGTAGGCGGGGAACTCACGGGCGCTTCACAGAGTGCCGAGACTTCTCCGTCATGATCTCGAGCGCTCAGGAGGCGATGTGGGCAGCGACGCACAGGACGGCCAGAACCAGAATGCCGTACTCACGTACCCGGGCGGTCAGGCCGAGTTCCCGATCCTTCCGAGTGCCGATGGCGCGTCGAGCATCGACTTCTCGACGCTGACCAAGAAGACCGGTCTCACGAGCCTCGACTACGGCTTCGTCAACACCGCGGCCACGAAGTCCGCCATCACCTACATCGACGGCGATGCCGGGATCCTCCGCTATCGCGGCTACCCGATCGAGCAGGTCGCGAAGAACGCCACCTACCTCGAGACCGCCTGGCTGCTGATCTACGGCGAACTGCCCTCGGCGAGCGAGCTGGCCGACTTCGACAACCGCATCCGCCGCCACACGCTCCTGCACGAGGACCTGAAGAAGTTCTTCGGCGCCCTCCCGCACGACGCGCACCCGATGTCGGTGCTCTCGAGCGGTGTCTCGGCGCTGTCGACGTACTACCAGGACTCGCTCAACCCCAAGAACCCCGAGCACGTCGAGCTGGCCACCGTCCGCCTGCTGGCGAAGCTGCCTGTGATGGCCGCGTACGCGCACAAGAAGTCCATCGGCCAGGCGTTCCTCTACCCGGACAATTCGCTGAGCTTCGTCGACAACTTCCTCAAGCTCAACTTCGGCAACCTCGCCGAGCCGTACGAGGTGGACCCCGTGCTCTCCCAGGCGCTCGAGCGCCTGCTCATCCTGCACGAGGACCACGAGCAGAACGCGTCCACCTCCACCGTCCGGCTCGTCGGCTCGACCGAGGCCAACCTGTTCGCATCGGTGTCGGCAGGCATCAACGCCCTGTTCGGCCCGCTGCACGGTGGCGCGAACGAGGCCGTTCTCACGATGCTCGCGGAGATCAAGGAGTCAGGCGAGGGAGTCGCCCGCTACGTGGAGCGGGTCAAGAACAAGGAGGCCGGTGTGCGCCTCATGGGCTTCGGGCACCGCGTCTACAAGAACTACGACCCGCGCGCCAAGCTCGTGAAGGAGAGCGCGGATGCCGTGCTCGCCGCCCTGGGCGTGCAGGACGACCTGCTCGACATCGCCAAGGAGCTCGAGCAGATCGCCCTCGAGGACGACTACTTCAAGGAGCGCAGGCTCTACCCGAACGTCGACTTCTACACCGGCGTGATCTACAAGGCCATGGGCTTCCCGACGCGGATGTTCACGGTGCTGTTCGCCATCGGCCGTCTGCCCGGCTGGATCGGCCACTGGCGCGAGATGAACGAGGACCCGCAGACCAAGATCGGTCGCCCGCAGCAGCTCTACACGGGTTCCGTCGAGCGCGACTGGCCCGTCCGCTAGTCTCTCGTCCCCTCACGGCTCGAAAGGCTGATCCCATGCCCCAGCTCATCACGGAAGACGACCTCGACAGGCTCGACGACGCCTACGGTCCCGACGTCGACACGGCTCCCGACGACATGCTGTCGCCGGAGTACGACGCCTGGGAGGAGGAGAACGCCATCTCGCCCGCCGGGCACCTGGAGATGGCGGAGATCATCGAGCGCTGGGCGACCGACTCCTCGGCGTACGAGCTCGGCGGCCAGCTGACGGCGCCGATCCTGCTGCTCATCGCCGCGGAGCACCGGCACGCTGCCGACGACATCGAGAACGCCGAACGCCTCGCACGTCAGGCGCGCGACCACGCGGATGCGGAGCCGTTCGAGGCGCATCCGACGTTCATCGCCTTCGCGCTCGCGGCCGGAGACGCGGCGACGGCCGCCGGTCTCGCCGACGAGGTCGAGCACGCCCGCCCGACCGATCTGGCGTTCTACACCATGATCGGCGAGTCCTACGAGGAGCACGACGACGAGCGGACCGCCGAGCGCTGGTACACCCTCGGCCTCGAGATGATGGTGCGCACCGGCGAGACGGACGACCCGGAGTACCTCGGGCTGCTGATCAGCCGATCGATGCTGCGCAAGGACATGGGGCTGCCGGCCGACGACTTCGACCGTTACGTCGAACTGCTCGCCGACGAGGACCAGTAGACGATCGCGCCGGGGCCGGGGCCGGGGCCGGCGCCGTCGAGGCGGAGGTCAGTGGCCGAGTGCCGTGCGCTCGGCGGACCGGATGACGGCTCGCACGCCGAGCAGGTAGAGGTCCACATCCTCGAGTTCGGCGATGTCGACGGCGAACGATGCGATGAGCGGATGCGTGCGGGGGTCGGCGAGCAGCGGTCCCTCGAACCAGGGGCTCGATCCGTTCGGCGGGGCCTCGTGCTGGCTGCGGCTGCGGGCGATGCCGGCCGCGCTCGACAGCATGTGGGACGCGAGCAGCGCGTAGTGGCGCACCACGTCCTCTCCTGAGAGGCCGGCACGCGAGAACGCGTCCAGCATGAGCTCGATCACGTCGAGCTCTCCCGGCCCGTGCGTCGTCAGCACGACCGCCTCGACCCCCACCGCCGGATACTCGGCGAACAGGTCGAGCGTGGCCTGGGCGAGCTGGAGGATGCGGTCCTGCCAGTCCGCCGGATCCGCGGTGACCCGCACCAGGCTTCGGGTGATCAGCTCGTCCAGGAGCGCCTGCATGAGGTGCTCCTTGCTGCGGAAGTGCCGGTAGATCGCGGTCGGATCGGCCCCGAGGCTGGCGCCGAGCTCGCGCACCGAGATCGAGGAGGCCCCAGGCGCGGCCGCGAGCTCCAGGCCGGCGGCGATGATCGCCTCCCGATCGAGCCTCGCCTTGCCCGATGCACCGCGCGTCGCCGCCTGGCGTGCGCCGCGCTCGTCGCCGGTGTTCCTCGCCGTCGTCATCGTCTCTCCCCGTGGTCGAGCATCACCCCATGGTGCCACGTCGATCGCCCGGGAGTGTGCCGCAGCGCGGGGGAGTGCAGCACGAGCCTATGGAGCAGGTCACGATTGTGTCAACAGTGTTGACAACGCTGTTTGAGCGCGATTACTGTCGCCAGCGAACGACCTGTTCGACGACGAAGCGAGGGGCCAGAGTTGCCAGCTGCAGACGTGCTTTTCACGGGGGGATCCGTGTTCACCGGAGCGGGGGAGCCGCTGCGCGGCCGGGCGGTCGCCGTGGCCGACGGTCGGATCATCGCCGTGGTTCCAGAGGAGTCGGCGGACGACTTCATCGACGATGGCACGAGGATCGTGCAGCTCGGCGGAGCGCTCATCGGCCCCGGCTTCCAGGACGCGCACATCCATCCCGTCAGCGGGGGAGTCGAACTCCTCCTGTGCAACCTCGCCGACGCCACGGACGCGGCCGACGCCGTCGCGAAGGTGCAGGCCTACGCCGCCGCGAATCCCGATGAGCCGTGGATCATCGGCGGCGGCTGGTCGATGGACCACTTCCCGGGCGGGGCGCCCGTGCGCGGTCTGCTCGACGCCGTCGTCCCCGACCGACCGGTGCTGCTCATGAGCCGCGATCACCACAGCAGCTGGGCCAATTCGGCCGCCATCCGTCTGGCCGGCATCGACGCGTCCACCCCGGACCCGGCGGATGGCCGCATCGAG
>JBEVEO010000105.1:0-3018 GCA_040512695.1 Leifsonia sp.
GACCCGCTCTTCGTCGTGCTGAGCACGACGTTGCAGGCCGATCTCGCCGAGGGACTCCTCAAACCGGAGACCATCGCCTACTCGGTCACGTCGGACGGCACGATCACCCTGACCGCTTCGGTGGCCGGCACCGTCCGGGATGTCACGACAGAGCGCGGATCATTCGCCCAGGCCGGGCAGGTGCTTGCCACGATCGACCGAACGGGCTCACTCTTCGTGTCTGCCGAGTTCGAGCTCACGAGCCGCGACTACGGGCGCATCGAGCAGGGCGCAGTGGTGGAGATCCTCCTCCCCGACTACCGGCGGATCACCGGTCGCGCCTCCTCCATCCAGGTAGCGACGACCGATGGGAGTGCGACGACGACCGTCGTCGTGACGAGCGACGAGTTGATCGACGGTGGCCACAACGGACTGATGTCCCGGGGCACCCCGGTCAGCGCAACCCTCCAGTTGCGTAACGACGGCATCCTGGCCGGCGCCAGCGACGGGCTCTTCGACTTCCTGCGGAAGATCGGGGTGTGACGTGCGCTCTCGCAGGAAGAGGATCCTCATCGCACTCACAATCGTGGCGGCGATGACTGCAGTCGTCGGCTGCGCCTGGCCATCGGACCGAGCCCGGGTCGAACCTGAGACGTCCTCGTCGGCGTCGGCAGCGATCTTCCCCGACGACGCCGTTGCTCCGCTCGTTCAGGCTCTGCCGGAGCGCACGATCACCGCCCTTCCGGCCTCGCGCCTCGCCGACGGCCTCCTCCCCCCGACCAACAGGTGGTTCTCCGGTCTCGTGTACGGGGAACCCTCCATGCCGGTCTTCCCATTGCCACTGTCGTTCCAGCTGACCCCCGACGGCATGAGTTTCGGCCTCCCGGTCATCGCAACGTCCCCGGCAGCGATCATGGGAGGTTTCGCCGGGGCGGTGAGCGTCGACGTCGGGGCGACAGCGCAGAAGGTTGTCGCCTACGACACCGCGTCGGTGACGGTGTCGCATGAGTCCGACGGGCACGAGATCGGCCGGACCGTGATAGCGCAAGGGTCTCCCTTCGTGACCTTCACGGCGACCCGCGACACGACGGTAAGCATGACCGGAGTCTTCACGCCCGGAGCGGAAGACGGGGTCGCGACGGCAACGATCGGCGGCACGGTCTACGGTTTCGTTTCGGACGAGTCCGTCCCGGCCGAGGGAGCATCCGTCCACGTCGGTTCCGGTTCGAGTCTGACGTGGTTCGTCCTACCGGCGGACGGCGACGTCGACGACATGGCTGCCGCCGCCCGGAACCCGGTGACCGGAACAAGCCTCAGCTACGACGTCGACGACACCTCCGCGACAACCGCCATCAGTTACGAGACAGCCGGGTCAGCAGAGACCCTCGTCGCCGCGATGCCGCACCAGAAGTCGGAGGAGACCGAGTGCGCCCTGGGCACCTATCCGAGCGTCTACGGCGACCTGCAGCTGTGCCGCACTGACACGCTGAAATGGAGCACCCCGCGGCTCACCCCGCTGGGGGCCGTCGACCTCTCCGGGCTGGATGCGCAGAACCGGGAACGCCTCATCACGCAACTCGAGCTGGATGTCGCCACCGCACCGGGATTCCCCGCCGACACCTACTTCGGCGGGAAGGCACTCTACCGATCAGCGAACCTCCTCAGCATCGCGCGCGACCTGGGTGCGGAGGATGCCGCGGCGACACTGGAGGATCGTCTGGTCGAGGAGATCGGGACGTGGATGGAACCGGCCGGCTGCGAGGTCCGCTCCGCGCGCTGTTTCGTCTATGACTCCGCGGCGCGGGGCATCGTCGGCCTCGAACCGTCGTTCGGCTCCGACCAGTTCAACGATCATCACTTCCACTATGGCTATTTCCTCTACGCGGCGAGCGTCATCGCGGCAGGCAACGCAGAACTCGCCGACGCCTGGGCCCCGGTGATGAACCTTCTGGCGGCTGACCTGGCAACGAGCGGATCGAGTTCCTGGTTTCCGGAGCGACGGGTGTTCGACGCTTACGCCGGTCATTCCTGGGCGAGCGGCACAGCTCCGTTCGGCGATGGGAACAACCAGGAATCAAGCTCTGAGGCGGTCACCGCGTGGAACGGCCTGGCTCTCTGGGCGGAGACCACCGGCCACAGCGATCTGCTCAGAGAGGCGACGTGGATGCTGAGCGCAGAGGCGGCATCCGCTCGGGCGTACTGGACGGATTTCCCCCTCGATGCCGCGGTGTACGACGGCTTCGACCACAGCATCACCTCACTCGTCTGGGGCGGTAAACGGGACTACGCCACGTGGTTCAGTGCTGAGCCGAGCGCCATGCTGGGGATCCTCGTCCTGCCGATGAGTCCGGTGTCGGACTACCTGGCCGTCGATCCCGAGAGGATCCGCGCGAACATCGATGACGCGGCGCCAGACGGTTTCGACGTGCTGTTCGGCGACTACCTCCTGATGTACTCGGCCCTGGCGGGAACGGATGCCGCAGCCACGGCCCTCGACGCGGCATCCAGCCTGCCGGAGGAACGGATCGACGATGGGAACAGCCGGACGTACCTCCTCGCCTGGATCCTGTCGCGCGGCGCCCGCTGATCCGGTCTGGACGGGTGTCGGTGGTGCAGGAGAGACTGGGGTCGTGCCTGAACTCCCAGAAGTACACGCGCTCGTGGCCGACCTCGGCACGCGCCTCGGCGGACGCACGGTCGAGCGTTTCGACCTGGTGTCGTTCGCCGCACTGAAGACCTTCGATCCGCCGGTGAGCGCGCTCGCGGGCGGCACCGTCAGGCAGGTCAGCCGTCACGGCAAGTTCCTCGACATCCTCATCGACGACCTGCATGTCATCATCCATCTCGCCAGGGCGGGCTGGCTGCGCTGGCGCCCTGACCCCCCTGCCCCGATCGGCCGGCCAGGCCGCACAGCGCTGGCCGCCCGCCTGGTCCTCGACGACGGCTCGGGTTTCGACATCACCGAGGCGGGCACGAAGAAGAGCCTCGCGGTCTACGTGGTTCGCGATCCCCAGGAGGTGCCCGGCATCGCCCGGCTCG
>JBEVEO010000112.1:0-5399 GCA_040512695.1 Leifsonia sp.
GTCGGGTTGGCCGTCGACCCGTGGTCGACGTACGACGGCTCGATGAGCTCGACGTGGGGATCGACGGTTCCGGCAAGCTGCGCCATGGTGAGCTCGATGGCGCGCGTGCAGGAGAGATCCGCGGGGAGCGGGATGACGTCGAGGGGCGGTTCGAAATGAGCCGTGTCGAAGCTCGAGCAGGCCGAGATCAGCGACAGGTCGCCGGGCACGCTGATGCCGCGGAGTCGGAGGAGCTCGAGCAGAGCGATCTGCACGTACTCGTTGGAATTGAGGACGACGGCGGTCATTCCCGGAACCGCGGCGCTGAGCGCGTCGTAGGCGTTCCGGACGCTCGTCGAATCCTCATCGGACGGCACGAAGCCGACGGTCACCCCGAGGCGCTCGGCTTCGGCGAGGAAGCTGTCCCGGAACCGGGCAGGAAAGTTCGAGCCGCGTTCGTAGACCAGAGGAGTCTGACCGAGCAGCCCGATCCGGGAGTGACCCTGCTCGACCAGCCGGCGCACGCTCAACGCGGCTGCCGCTTCGAAGTCGAGGTCGACGCAGGTGAGGCCGGTGGTGTCGAGCGGGATGCCGATCACCGCGGCCGGCAGCCCCAGCTCGCGGACGAGGTCGGTGCGCACGTCGACCGTCCCGACGTCGAGCAGGATGATCCCGTCGACGAGGGAGCTCCTGGCGACCCGGCGCAGTCCGCTCGTCGCTTCGTCCTGGGTGAGCAGGAGCACGTCGTAGTCATACTTCCGCGCGGCGGTGACGACGGAGAGCACGAAGGTCATGTGCGCGGGAGCGAAGGTGCCCGCGTGGAGTGGTGCGCTGAGCGCGAGGATCTGCGTGCGGGTGCCCTTGAGCATCCGTGCGCCCGCGTTGGGGCGGTAGTCGAGCTGGAGCACGGCCTCATCGATCCGGCGTCGTGTCGACTCGGCGATCGAACGCTTGCCGCTGAGGGCGTAGGACACGGTGGAAATGGACACACCGGCGACGCGTGCGACGTCGTGGATGTTGGCCATGGAGGGACTCCGTTGTCTAAACGTTTCGATTGCTACACCGAGAGCCTAGATCAGGATAGTGCTGCGGCGCAAGTCATTTTGTGGTTCTTCTCGACAAATCGAAATGCTCTGTCGATGGGGCCTTCCGTCCGGCTCAACAGGGGCGCCCGCGCGGATCGGAGGCTCAACGGGAGAAACGGGACGGTTCAGCCGCGCGTTTCCTGTTGCAGCGAATCCTCGCGGTCGGCAGGCAGCAGCCACCCTACGTCCCAGTCCAGGCGCGTCCACGTGCCGGTCCCGACCGCCACCCTGACCTCGCGCCCGGCATAGGAGATCGTGTGGGACCCGGACCCGGCCGGGGTTCGTGCCGTGAGCGACACCGACCGCAGGACCCCCGCCGACCACTGGAGGTCGACGAGGACCCCGGGTCGCGCCACCACCCCACGCACCCGGCCGTCGGGCAGGTCGTCCGGGAGCGCCGGGAGAATCCGGATGCCACCGGTGTGGCTCTGGACGATCATCTCGAGAACGGCCGCGGGGAACCCGAGGTTCCCGTCGATCTGGAACGGCGGATGTGCCGCGAAGAAGTTCGGATACAGGCCGCCGGCATGCCCGCTGGCCTGGTCATGGGCGGGACGGAAGACGAGTCTCAGCAGGTCGGCCACCCGGCCCGGCTGGCCGAGCCTCGCCCGGAGGCAGAGCTTCCACGCCAGTGACCAGCCGGTCGAGTCGTCGCCCCGGCGGTCGAGGGTGCGGGATGCCGCTGCCTCGAGTTCGGGTGTCGCCAGCCCGTGGCCGGGGTACAGCGGGTACAGGTGCGAGACGTGCCGGTGGTCGGGCTCGGTCTGCTCGAGATCCGCGCCCCACTCCTCGATGTCGTCCGCGGCGGTCGTGCGCGGGCCCGCGATCCTTGCCCGAGCCGCGAGGACCTCGTCGACCAGCGTGTCGTCGGCGTCACCGAGGTCAGCGACGAGGTCGAACAGACTGCGGATCAGGGCGCGATCGAGCGCGGACCCAGTAGTGAGCGACGCGGGGCCGTCCGGCGTGGAGAACCGGTTCTCCGGTGACGTGGACGGACGGGTGACGAGGCCACCGGTGCCGTCGTCGACCAGCCAGTCGAGTGCGAAGGCGGCGGCGCCGGATGCGACGTTCCGAAACCGGCGCAGCCACGCCTCGTCGGCGGAACCGAAACGGCGGTGCTCATCGAGTTGCAGCACGAGCCAGACGCCGCCCATCGGCCACTGGGACCAGGAGGCGTCGCCGGACGTCGGCGACGAGAAGGCCCAGGCGTCCGAGTTGTGGTGGGCGACCCAGCCACGGCATCCGTACAGCCGGAGCGCGGTGTCGGTACCGCTCACGGCGAGCGCCTCGACCAGGTCGAGGAGCGGTTCATGGCATTCCGGCAGTCCGAGCGGCTCGGCCGCCCAGTAGTTCATCTCCGTATTGATGTTGAGGGTGTAGTTCGACGACCACGGCGGCTGCGTCTCGTTGTTCCAGAGCCCCTGGAGGGTCGCCGGGAGACCCCCGGGCCGCGACGAGGCGATGAGCAGGTAGCGGCCGTAGTCGAAGAGGAGCCCGACGAGCGCCGGATCGACGCGGCCGGCCGCGACCGCCTGTTCCACGCGGGCGTCCGGGTCGGGCACCGCGTCGTCGCCGAGGGTCAGACTGACCCGGTCGAACAACGCGCGGTGGTTGGCGACGTGACGGTCGCGGACGTCGCCGAACGGGGCCGCGAGCACACGGGCCACCCGGGCGGAGGCCGCGGAGGCGATCCCGTCGGCGGGGATCGGGGCCCGGCCGGTCCCGGAGAAGGTGGTCTCGGTGGCGACGACGAGGACGAGCTCGGTGGCGCCGTCGAGAACGACGGCGCCGGCGACGATGCTGGTCGTACCGTTGGACTGCCAGCCCGCTGCCACGGCGCCGTGCAGCGGGTCGATGCCGGGGAGATCCCAGGTGAGTGCCGGTTCGTCGGGTTCGTGGCCGGGCGCGACGTCAGCGGGGAGATCCAGGGAGAGGACGGCCCCTGACCCGGTGACGACCCTCGAGGTTTCGCGGAGCGGGGTCGAAAAGCCGAGCGTCACCCGTACGGCGGTGTCCGAACGCAGTCGATGCACGAGCACGCCGTCGGCTGCGCTGACGAAGGTCTCCTGCCGGATCGCGCCCGACTCGCCATTCGCTGTCGCCGTGTGGATGGCCTCCGCCAGCGACAGCGTGCGCGACAACGACTCAGTGTTCTCCCCCGCGATCGTGAGCGAGACCTGAGCGAACGGAAGGTATGCCTGCGAGTACCGCGACTGGAGCGCGGCAAGCTCGCGTTCCGCGTCGATCGGGCGGCCGTCGACGATCAGCGCCCGCGCGGCGGCGAGAGCGGTCGCCGCGCGATCCGCGCCCACCCGACCCCGCCGGTGCTCGCTCGCCGGCGACCCGGACCACGCCGTGCCGTCGTTGAGATGCAGCGTCACGGCATCCGTCCCCGCCTCGACCATCGCCCCCAACCGCCCGTTGCCGAGCGGAAGGGAGTCGAGCCAGCCGGCGCTCGGGCGGTCGTAGGTGAGCGCGCGTGTCATGACTAGAACCGTACGCCGCCCGCCGCGAGTCCTGAGCGCCAGTAGCGCTGGAGGGAGAGGAACACGATCACGATGGGGATGATGGAGAGCATCGACCCGACGACGGTCAGGATCTGCAGACCGGGAACGGTGATCGAGGCCTGGTTCCAGCCGGTGAGGCCGACGGTGAGCGGCATCAGCTCCTGGTCGGTGAGCACGAGCAGAGGCAGCATGTAGCTGTTCCAGCTTCCGAGGAACGCGAACAGCAGGACGGTGACCATGCCGGTCATCATCATCCGGATCGCGATCGCGCCGAAGATCCGGAATTCACCGGCGCCGTCGATGCGCGCCGCCTCGACGATCTCGAGGGGGACGGCGGATTGCGCGTAGATGTAGCAGAGCAGGACGCCGAACGGGTAGACGAGCGCGGGGAGGAGCAGCCCGGCGTAGGTGTTGTTGAGTCCCATGCCGACGAGCAGCACATAGGTCGGCTGCGCCAGCACTGTGCCGGGGATGAGGAGGCTGCCGAGAACCGCTCCGAGGATGATCTTGCGTCCCTTGAACTGGTAGATGGCGAGGGCGTAGCCGGTGAGAGCCGAGACCAGGGTGGTGAGGATGGATCCGACGACGGAGTAGAGGACCGAGTTCAGGGTCCAGCGCCAGTAGATGCCACCGTCGTACGCGCTGAGGGCGGCGATGTTCTGGAACAGGTTGAAATCGCCCGAGAACCACAGCCCCCAGGTGGAGAAGAGGTCCGAGGTCGTCTTCGTGGACGCCACGAGGAGCCAGTAGACCGGGAGAAGGAAGTACACGGCGGCGATGACCATGGCAACGGTGACGGCGATCTGCCAGCCGCGGCTGACGTGGCCCTCGAACGGTGTGTTCTTCGGCGCCGTGCGACCGGTGGGCTTCTTCGGGTCGACGAGGACGGGACTCGCGGCCACCAGTTCGGATGTCGTCATGACTGGTTCACTCCTTTGCGGCGCGTGGTGAGTTTCATGATGAGGAGCGACAGGACGAAGGTGGCGACGCCGAGGAGGATGGCCATGGCCGACGCCAGGTTCGGGTCGTTCGCTGTCGTGGATGCCGCGTAGATCGCCATGTTCGGCGTGTAGTCACTCGAGATGTTCGAGGTGATCGTCTTGAGGACCGCCGGCTCACTGAAGAGCTGCAGGGTTCCGATGATCGAGGACAGCGTGGTCAGCAGGACAGCCGGCCAGATCATCGGGATCTTGATCGAGAGGGCGATGCGGAGTTCCCCGGCACCGTCGAGCTTTGCTGCCTCGTACATGTCGCGGGGCACCGACTGGAGCGCCGAGAACAGGATGATCATGTTGATGCCGACCAGCGACCAGATGCTGACGTTGGCGATCGACCACAACACGGTTCCCGGCGACAGGAAGTCGGCCGGGATCCCGATCGACCGCAGGCCGGCGACCAGCGGGCTGACCGACGGCTGGTAGAGGAATCCCCACAGCAGGGCGGCGATCACTCCCGGCACCGCGTACGGCAGGAAGACGGCGAGCTGGAAGAACCGTTTGCCCTTCACCAGCGCCGAGTCGAAGAGCAGCGCCAGGATCGCCGAGGCGATGATCATGACCGGCACCTGCACGACGCCGTAGACCAGCACGCGGCCGAAACCGGCGATGAAGTCGGCATCCTGCAGTGCTTTGGCGTACTGGTCGAACCAGACGAAGACCGTCTCGTTGCCTTCACCGAAGCCGAGTCCGGAGGACTTCACCTGGAAGAGGCTGGTCCCGACGGCGACGAAGATCGGCGCGATGAGGAACCAGACGAAGAGGACGACGAACGGCAGGACGAAGAGGTACGGGGCGAGCCGCAGCCCCGTGCCGGCACGCCGGCGCGGGGC
>JBEVEO010000165.1:0-6574 GCA_040512695.1 Leifsonia sp.
CCCGACTTCACCTGGGAGCGACTCGACCGCGTCGACGATCTCCGCAGCGCAGCCGGCCTCTAGAGCGGTGCCGGGTCTCATCGCCCGGGTGCTCATCGACTCGCCCCTTCCCCAACTCGATCACGCATTCGACTACCGTGTCCCGGCGACCCTCGTCGACGACGTGGCATCCGGAGTGCGGGTGAAGGTGCCGTTCCGCTCGGCCACCCGGCTGACCAGCGGATACGTCATCGAGCTCGTCGAGGAGGGGGAGGGCGAGTTCGGCGGCAAGCTCAGCGAACTCGACTCGGTCGTCTCGTCGGCGCCGGTCCTCGACCCGGCGGTCTACGCCCTCGCCCGACGGGTGGCGGATCGGGCCGGCGGCACGGCGAGCGACGTCGTGCGGCTGGCCGTGCCGCCGCGGCAGGTCCGTGTCGAGAAGAAATGGCTCGCCGCCGCGGACGACGAGACGGGAGCGATCGCCGTCGAGCCCATCGCCGTGCGCGGGTACGCCGGGGTCCTTCCCGCTGCCGTCGCCGCCGGGGAGCGGCTGGCGCTCTCGGCGATCCCGCGCCTGGTCGAGCTGCCGGGCGGCGTCTGGGTCGGCCAGTGGGCGATCACCCTCGCCGAACTCGCCGCGAACGTCCTGGCCTCCGGGCGCACCAGCATCCTCGTCGTGCCCGACTTCCGCGACCAGGCCCAGCTCGAGGCAGCCCTCGCAGCAGCCCTCCCGGCGGAGGCGGTCGTGCGCGTCGACGCCCGGCAGGCGGACGCCGACCGGTACCGGTCGTTCCTGCGCTGCCTCGAGCCGCGCCCGGCCGTGATCGTCGGCAACCGATCCGCCGTCTACGCCCCCGCCCACGACCTCGGGCTGATCGCCATCTGGGACGACGGCGACCCGCTCTACGCCGAACAGCTGGCGCCGTACGTGCACGCCCGCGATGCCGCCCTCGTGCGGCAGGAGCAGTCCGGGTGCTCGCTCGTGCTCGCCGGGCAGTCCAGGAGCGTCGAGACGCAGCGACTGGTCGAGATCGGCTGGATGCGCGCGATCGCTCCGGAGCGTGCCGCCAAGCCCCGTGTCATCCCTACCGGCCGGCAGGCGACGGAGGATCCGATGGCCCAGGCCGCGCGCATCCCGTCGACGGCGTGGACGGCCGCGAGGACGGCCATCGAGACCGGCCCGGTGCTCGTGCAGGTGGCCAGTCCCGGCTACACCCCGTGGCTGGCCTGCGCGACCTGCCGCGAACCGGCCCGGTGCACACGCTGCCGCGGTCCGCTCGGCCAGTCCGCGTCCGGGTCGATCCCGGCGTGCCGGCTCTGCGGATCGGTCGCGGCAGGCTGGACCTGCGCGGAGTGCGGCGGCCAGAGCATGCGCAGCATCGGGGTGGGATCCGGTCGTACGGCCGAGGAACTCGGGCGTGCCTTCCCCGGCGTCCTCATCGTGCTCTCCGACGGGGACCACGAGGTGCTCACGGTCGGCTCGAAGCCGGCTCTCGTCATCGCCACCCGGGGAGCGGAGCCGGTGGCGGACGGCGGCTACCGGGCCGTGCTCCTGCTCGACGGGGAGCGGATGCTGGCACGCGAATCCCTCCGCGTCGGCGAGGACTGCCTGCGCTGGTGGTCGAACGCGGCGGCACTGGCCGCTCCCGGTGCGCCTGTGCTCCTCGCCGGTGCCACCGGACCGGTCTCGAGTGCGCTCGTCGCCTGGCGCCAGGACGCCTTCGCGAGCAGCGAGCTGGCCGACCGGCGTGCGCTCCGCTTCCCACCCGCCGTGCGGGCGGCATCCGTCACGGGATCCGCGGCGTCCGTGGCCGAGGCGCTGGACGCGCTCGCAGGCATCGAGACCACGGATGTGCTCGGTCCCGTCCCCGTCGCGGACGGCCAGGTGCGCGCCATCGTGCGATTCGACTACGGCGCGGGAACGGCCGTCGCCGCCGAGCTGCGTGCCGTCGTCATCCGCGCCGCCAGCCGCCGGCGCCCGGTCAGGCGCGGCGAGAACGTGCGGCCCGCGCCTACACTCAGAATCAGATTCGACGACCCGGAGATCCTGTAACACCATGAAAATCCTCTTCGCCGGGACGCCCGACGTGGCCGTGCCGTCCCTGCGGGCCCTGCACGCGGCCGGCAACGACATCCTCGCCGTCGTCACCCGGGACGACGCCCCGCTCGGACGCAAGCGCGTCATGACCCCCTCCCCGGTTGCCCAGGCGGCCGAGGAGCTCGGACTCCCCGTCGTCAAGGCCAACCGCCTGGACGCCGGAGTCACCGAGCACCTCGTGGGGCTCGGCGCGGACCTCGGGGTCGTCGTCGCCTTCGGAGGCCTCGTGCGCGAACCGCTGCTCTCCGCGCCCGGCTCCGGCTGGGTGAACCTGCACTTCTCGCTCCTTCCGCGCTGGCGGGGTGCATCGCCGGTGCAGCGGGCGATCGCCGCCGGCGACGCGGTGACCGGGGCCGACGTCTTCCGGCTGGTGCCGGAGCTCGACGCCGGCGACGTGCTCGGCCGCGTCGAGCGCCCGATCGCTCCCGACGACACGGCCGGGACGCTCCTGGCGGCGTTGAGCGTCGACGGGGCGGCCCTCCTGGTCGACGTCGTCGACCGGCTTGCTGCGGGCACCGCCGTCGGCATCGCCCAGGATGGCGAGGTGACGCTCGCGCCCAAGCTCACCATCGAGGACGCCCGCGTCGACTGGAGCCGTTCCCTCGACGCCGTCGACGCCGGGATCCGGGGGATGACGCCGGAGCCCGGCGCCTTCACGGAGATCGGCGGCGCACGCTTCAAGGTGCTGGCGGCGCGGCCGGCCCGGCATGCCGAACCGCTCACGCCGGGTGCGATCAGGCTCGTCGACGGCCGGGTGCTCGTCGGCACCGGCACGCATCCGCTCGAACTGGTCCGCGTGCAGCCGGCGGGGAAGACGGCGATGGCGGCGGCGGACTGGTGGCGGGGCACCGGGGCAGCGGAGGTGGTCGCGCGATGAGCGCCAGGATCCAGCCCGCCCGCCGAGTGGCCTACGACGTCATCTCCGCCGTCAGCACCAGCGACGCCTACGCCAACCTGCTGCTGCCGGTGCGCATCGATCGCGCGAAGCTCTCGACTTCCGACGCGGCCCTCGCGACCGAGCTGACCTACGGGACGCTGCGGATGCGGGGCTTCTACGACCGGGTCATCTCGCTCACCGCGAACCGACCGGTGACCGATATCGACCCCGCCGTCCTCGACGCCCTGCGACTCGGCGCCCACCAGCTGCTGTCGATGCGCACGGCCGATCACGCCGCCGTCAACGAGTCCGTGGAGCTGGCGCGCGAGCACGGGTCGCGCTCGGCGTCCGGCTTCGCCAACGGCGTCCTGCGCACCATCTCCCGATCGACGCTGGAGGAGTGGCAGGACGCGGTGGTCGGCGAGGAGTCCGACCCCGACGACAAGCTCGCGCTGCTGTACTCGCATCCCGCCTGGATCGTGCGCGCCCTGAGGCAGGCGCTCGACGCCGAGGGCCGCTCCGAGGAGCTGGAGGACCTGCTCGCCGCCGACAATGCGGCGCCCCGCGTCAATCTCGTCGCGCTACCCGGCCTGGTCCCCTCCGACGTGGCCGCGGCACTCGGCCTCGCCAACAGGTACTCCCCGGTCGGCCATGCCCAGGGCGGGGGAGACCCGGCCGCCATCACGAAGCGCTCGCACGGGACCGTGCGGGTGCAGGACGAGGGATCGCAGCTGGCCGCCCTCGCCCTCAGCCGTGCGCGTCCGATCGTGGAGGGGGAGCGCTGGCTGGATCTCTGCGCCGGGCCGGGAGGCAAAGCGGCGCTGCTCGCGGCCGAGGCCGTCGCCGGGGGAGCCGAGCTGCTCGCGAACGAGCTCGTCCCGGCACGCGCCGAGCTCGTTCGCCAGGCGCTGTCCGCGGTGCCCGGGGAGATCGAGGTGGCCGAGTTCGACGGCACCGACGCCGGCACCCTGTATCCGGCCACGTTCGATCGCATCATGCTCGACGCCCCGTGCACCGGCCTCGGCGCACTCCGGCGCCGCCCGGAGGCGCGGTGGCGCAAGTCGCCCCGCGACGTCGCCGAGCTCAGCGCACTGCAGGAGCGCCTGTTCGACGCCGCCGTCCTCGCGCTCAAGCCGGGCGGGATCCTCGTCTACGTCACCTGCTCGCCGCACACCGGCGAGACGCTCGGAGCCGTCCGCTCCGCGGCCGCGCGCTGGCCGGACGAGATCGTGGCCATCGACACGCACGCCGTGGTCGAGGGGATCGCCGAGCATCCGCTCGACCTCGCCGGCGACGAGCACACCGTGCAGCTCTGGCCGCACCGGCACGGCACCGACGCCATGTTCATCGCCCTCTTCGAGCGGACGGACGCCTGAGCCGTCGACGGGCTCACGAGCCGAGGCCCCGGTAGATTGGACGCCATGCCTGTCAGGATCAATCCGAGCATCCTCTCCGCCGATTTCGCCAACCTCGAGAGCGAGCTCGGCCGCATCCGCAATGCCGACGCCGTGCACGTCGACATCATGGACAACCACTTCGTGCCGAACCTGACCTTCGGGCTGCAGATGGCGACCCGCCTGCACCAGGTCTCGCCGCTGCCCCTGGACGTGCACCTCATGATCGACGACCCGGAGCGCTGGGCACCGGGCTACGCGGAGGCCGGAGCCTTCTCGGTCACCTTCCACGCCGAGGCCGCCCGCGAACCTGTCGCCCTCGCCCGTGCGCTCCGCGAACGCGGTGCCCGCGCCGGGCTGGCCGTGAAGCCGGGGACCCCCATCGAGCCGTACCTCGAGATGCTGCCCGAGTTCGACCAGATCCTCGTGATGACCGTCGAGCCCGGATTCGGCGGCCAGGCCTTCATGCCGCACACGATGCCCAAGCTCACCCGGCTCGCTGAGGCCGTGCGCGCCACGGGATCAGACGTCTGGCTCCAGGTCGACGGCGGCATAACGGCCGAGACGATCCTCATCGCCGCAGAGGCCGGAGCCGACACCTTCGTCGCCGGATCGGCGGTCTTCAACGCGGCCGTTCCCGACGACGAGATCGTCACGCTGCGCTCGCTCGCGGCGTCACACGCCCACAAGCACTAGTACCGTGGATGCTGTGAAGACTTTCGACGACCTGTTCGCCGAGCTCGAGGGGTTGGCGCGGACGCGTCCCGACGGCTCCGGCACCGTGCGCGAGCTCGACGCCGGCGTGCACGCGATCGGCAAGAAGATCGTCGAGGAGGCAGCCGAGGTCTGGATGGCCGCCGAGTACCAGTCCGACGAGGAGACGGCCGAGGAGATCTCGCAGCTCGTCTACCACCTTCAGGTGCTCATGGTCGCGAAGGGTCTGACCCCGGCCGACGTGTACCGACATCTGTGAACGCCTCGCGCGCCGATGTCCGTCCACTTTTCACCTGACCCACCGGAAGACCCCACCATGCTGAGAATCGCAGTCCCCAACAAGGGATCGCTGTCCGAGATCGCCGCCGACATGCTCCGCGAGGCCGGCTACGCCGGTCGACGCGATGCCAAGGAACTCCACGTGCTCGACGAGCGCAACGGCGTCGAGTTCTTCTACCTGCGCCCGCGCGACATCGCCACCTACGTCGGATCCGGAGCGCTCGACGTCGGCATCACCGGCCGTGACCTGCTCATCGATTCCGGCTCCCCGGCGACCGAGACGGCCGAACTCGAGTTCGCCCGGTCGACCTTCCGGTTCGCCGGACCCGCTGAACTCTTCAGCGACCTCGCCGACCTCGAGGGCGTCCGGGTGGCGACGAGCTACCCCGTGCTCGTCGGCGCCTTCCTCGAGCGCCACGGAGTGTCGGCCACGCTGGTCCCGCTCGACGGGGCCGTCGAGTCGGCCGTCCGACTCGGCGTCGCGGATGCCATCGCCGACGTCGTCGAGACGGGAACGACGCTGCGGAAGGCCGGACTCGCGGTCTTCGGGCCGGTGATCCTCGAGTCGACGGCCGTGCTCATCAGCTCGCCGGAGGAGCGCATCGGCACGGCCACGCTGCTCCGCCGGCTGCAGGGGGTCCTCGTCGCCCGGCGCTACGTGCTGATGGACTACGACGTCCCGGCCCGACTGCTCGTCCAGGCCACGGCGCTGGCCCCCGGCTTCGAGTCTCCGACCGTGTCGCCGCTGCACGACCCGGACTGGGTGGCCGTGCGCGTCATGATCCCGAGCGACGACACGAACAACGTCATGGACGCCCTGTACGAACTCGGCGCGCGTGCCATCCTCGTCACGACCATCCACGCGGCGCGACTGTAGGGAGCACACGATGTCACTCTCCGTGCGCGTCATCCCGTGCCTGGACGTCGCGGCCGGCCGTGTCGTCAAGGGCGTCAACTTCCTCAACCTCCGTGATGCCGGTGACCCCGTCGAGCTCGCCAGGACCTACTACGAGCAGGGCGCTGACGAGATCACCTTCCTCGACGTGACCGCCACCGTCGACGACCGCGCGACGATGTACGACGTCGTCGCGCAGACCGCGGAGCAGGTCTTCATCCCGCTCACCGTCGGCGGGGGAGTGCGCAGCGCAGACGACGTCGCACGGCTCCTCGCGAGCGGCGCGGACAAGATCGGCGTCAACAGCGCCGCGATCGCCCGCCCGCCGCTCATCGGCG
>JBEVEO010000200.1:0-9669 GCA_040512695.1 Leifsonia sp.
GTGCGCGTCTTGCCGGTCCCCGTCGCACCGGCGACGAGTCCGTGGCGGTTCATCATCGCGAGCGGGATGCGCACCTGCACGTCGGCGAGCGGGTCGCCGTTCACCAGGGCGCCCATCTCGAGGGCGGCCCCCGCGATGGCGTAACCCGAGCGGATGGCGTCTACCTGCTCGGCATCGAGCGGGCCGGTGGCGGCCGCGTCGACGGGAGCGGAGGGAGCAGCGGATGCGGCGGCGGGTGCAGGCTCAGCGGTCGCGGCCTCGGCGTCTGCAGCGGCCTGCGCGGCCGCCTCGGCCTCCTCGGCCTTGCGGATCGCGTCCTGCGCGACCGCCTGCAGGCGCTCCGCCTCCTCGGCTGCTGCGGCCGCCGCCGCCCGGGCCTTCTGCACCGCGTCGTCGCTCATGGCACGATCCTAGCCACGCGCCGGAGCGATCCGCCCCGGGGCGGAGAGCGGTGCCCGGGTCCTCAGCCGAGGGCCGCGAGCGCCTCGTCGAGCGGGATGTCGCCGTCGATGACGTTGAGGACGCTGTGCACCGCGAGCGGCCGAACGGCGAGCGCCGCGACGAGGGCTGCGGTGTTCGCCCGGCTGGTCGTTCCGCGGGTGATGGACGGGTCGATCAGCACCCGGCCGGTGCGCGGCTCGTCGTTGAGGCTGCCCGGCCGCACGATGGTCCAGTCGAGGTCGCTCGCCCGCAGTGCGTCGTCTGCCGCCTTCTTGGCGACCTGGTACGCGGCGAAGACCTCGTCACCCGATGTGTCGGGGACGTCGGCGCCGAGGTAGGAGATCTGCACGAAACGACGCGTCCCGAGCAGTCCGGCCGCCGCGATGGAGAGCACCGAACCCTGGTGGTCGACGGTCTCCTTGCGGGCGGCCCCCGATCCCGGTCCGGCGCCGGCGGCGAAGACGATGGCGTCCGCGGCCCCGATCGCGCCGGCCAGATCGGCGGCCGATGCCGACTCGATGTCCACGACGACCGGGGTGGCACCGGCCGCGCGCACGTCGTCGGACTGTGCAGGATTCCGGATCACGGCGAGCGGGGTGTGGCCGGCGTCGGCGAGTTCGCGGGCGGCGAGGAGCGCGATCCTGCCGTGTCCTCCGATGATGGCGATGGTGCTCATGACACTCCTCGAACGTGGGTGGACGGTTCCTCCCATTCTGCGCCGTCGGCGGCCGGATCGGGCGGGTGTCCCCCTTAAGGCGGGTTTCCCCGCCCCCGCATCCGCCCCAGAATAGCGATGGGGGTATTACTGTGATGACGGAAGTTCGCGGGAGTGATGTGCGCGCGCACACCTTCCGCCCACGGAGCCATCTGTTCGGACAGCTCGTCACCGCGACTGCGGTGCTGGCGATCCCGATCTTCGCGGCGCTGTACTGGCTCACCATCCCGGATGGGAGCTGGCCCGTGGTGCTGGCGATCCAGGTGATCGCGATGCTGCTGATCGGGGTGGCGATCCTGTCGTCGCGCAACGTCTACGTCGAGCTCCACGACTGGGGCGTCGAGGATCACTGGCCGTTCGGCTTCACCCGCAGGGTGCGCGCCGCGGATGTCGACACCGTGCTGCTCGTCGACGTGTACAGCGGGAACGGGATGGAGACGTCGTTGCAGCTGTTCGCCGTGGATGAGGCGGATCGCCGCATCCTCCGCATGCGCGGTCAGGTCTGGTCGCGGGCCGCCATGCAGCAGGTCGCTGCCCGTCTGGCCGCCCCCGTGGTGCATGCGCCGGTCCCGATGACGCTCGGTGAGTTCAGCCGGATCGAGCCGCAGCTGCTGTCGTGGTTCGAGCGGCGCCCGCTCTGGGCGTCCAAGCGCGGGCCGGGGCTCGCCGGGCGCTGACCGCCGGCGGTCGCCCGTCAGCTCTCGTCGGCGCCGTACCGCCCGATGACGACGGTGCCGTCCAGGTCGTCGTCGTGCACGATGCGGGCAACGAGGCCGGCGGACCGGAGCACGGCCGCGGTGACCGGGGACTGGCGCACGCTGGTCTCGATGAGCAGGTGCCCGCCGGGGGCCAGCCACTCCGTCGATGCCGCCGCCACCCTGCGCTGCACCGACAGCCCGTCCACGCCGCCGTCGAGGGCGACCGACGGCTCGTGCACCCGCGCCTCCGGCGGCATGAGAGCGATCGCCTCGGTCGGCACGTACGGCGCGTTCGCGACGAGGAGGTCGACCCGACCGCGCAGCGCATCCGGCAGCGCCGAGAACAGGTCGCCCTCGAGCACCACACCGCCCAGGGGCTCCACGTTGCGGCGGGCGCACGCGACCTCGACCGGATCGATGTCGGCTGCGTACAGCACGACGCCGGGAAGGCGGGCGGCGATGGCCACCCCGATCGCACCGGTGCCGCAGCACAGGTCGACGACGAGGACGCCGCTCCTCCCCCGCCCGAGCCGCTCCGCCTCGATGACGACGATCTCCGACCGCCGGCGCGGGACGAAGACCCCGGGATCGACATGGATGCGCAGGCCCGCGAACTCGGCCCAGCCGACGATGCCCTCGAGCGGGAGGCCGGCGACGCGCCGTTCCACCATGTCGTCGAGCACGGCGGCCGACGCGGCGGCCTCGATGAGGATCGCCGCCTCGTCCTCGGCGAACACGCATCCGGCGGCGCGCAGGCGCAGGACGATGGCCGCCTCGGCGGAGGGCGGGAGGGGGGCCGTCATGCCGGCATCGGCTGGAGCAGCTTCGTCATGGCAGGAGGATGACCTTGCCGCCCGGATGCCCGGCCTCGACGAAGTCGATGGCTGCAACGGCCTCCTCCAGCGGGAAGGTGCGCGCCACGCGCACGGTCAGCTCGCCCCGTCCGGCCGCCTCGATGAGCGGGACTCGCGCCGCCGTGCGGATGTCGACCCCGCGATCGGCACCCGGGGCACCGCCGAGGCGCTTGACGCCGAGCTCGGCGCCGCGCTGGTGACCGGCGATCGTGGCGATCCGCTCGCGATCGGCCACGAGGGCGACCGAGGCGTCGAGGGCCTCGTCGGTTCCCACGGTGTCGAGCGCTGCATCCGCGCCATCAGGCAGGAGCTCCTGCAGTCGGGCGAGGAGTCCGTCGCCGTACGTTACGGCTTCGGCGCCGAACGCCTCGAGGAGACCGTGGTTTCGCTCACTCGCCGTGCCGATCACCCGCGCACCACGCTGGACGGCCAGCTGCACGGCGATGAAGCCGACGGCTCCCGACGCCCCGTGGATGACGACGGTGTCGCCCGCTCCGACGGCGGTCGCCTCCAGCAGGTGCACGGCCGTGACCCCGGCGAGCAGGAGGCCGGCCGCCTCCTCCCAGCCCAGGGACTCCGGCTTCCGCATCACCGAGCTCGCCGGAACGGTGATCTCGTCGGCGTATCCGCCGGACACCCGGTAGACGATGACCTCGTCGCCGACCGCGACGGCGCCCGATGGACCGACGGCATCCGTTCCCACCGCGGTGACGATCCCCGCCAGCTCTCCTCCCGGCCGTACCGGGAGCGAGGAGGGATCGCGGCCGTAGACGCCGCGCAGCTGCTTGCCGTCGACCGGATTGACCCCGATCGCGAGGACGCTGACCTGTACCTCGCCCTCGCCCGGTTCGCGCGTCGGCTCCTCGACGAGTTCGAGCGCCTGCGGTCCGTCGAAACTGCGGGAGATCATCACACGTGGCACGGGGCCTCCTCATCGGCTCGCCGGCGCGCGCCTCCCGATCAGCCTAGGACGGCGACGCCGACACACGTCACCAGCCGTAGTCGATGGCCGTCCCCGTCTCGACGTAGCTCTTCAGGCTGGACAGCACCCGGGGCCAGGTGTCCTGGGTCTCCGCATTCGCGGGGTGCGCCTCCGACCACTCGTCGTTGACGAAGCGCAGCCTGGTCACACCGGCTGAGACCGGCTCGAGGGTCCATGTCATGCGGCTGCGGAGTTCGGCGTGATTCTCCCGGTACGTCGGGCCCGGATGCTCCTCGAGGCTCAGCATCACTCCCGGCTCCACGTCGAGCACCGTCCCGTAGACGTGCACGGTCTCGTCGCCGTCCTGTCCGGGGCCGACGTACCGGTAGTCCGCTCCCGTGGTGAGGTCGGACCTCAGAACCGAGCCGAACATGATGGCACGGTTGGCCTCGTCGCCGACGATCGCCTGCCAGACCGCGTCAGGCTCGGACCGGATGTAGATGGTCATGTCGAAATCCATGGTGGTGGATCCTTCCTGTTGTCGTGTCGTGTCGTGTCCACGACGCTACGCAGGCCGGAACGGACGGTCTTGAAACAACGCGACAGCGCATCCCGACAGCGGAATACTGGACGGATGGGCGATGCAGCAGGCGAGTACTGGCGCGGCCGTGCCGGTTCCCCGCGCAGCAAAGGGGTGCTCGCGACGCCCCTGGACGGGCCGGGGGTCGCGATCCGCGAGGGTGCTGCCGCCGCGCAGGCCGCCGATGCCTCGGCACCCGTCCGGCTCACGCGCCTGGCTCCGAGCCACGAGGCGAGCCAGATCATCCGCCACTTCTGGATTCCGCGCTGGGACCTCCCGCCCGGTGTGGTGGTCGAGCAGCCCGTGCTCGACTACCCGTCCGCGAACCTCGTGATCGAGCCGGATGCCGCCGGCGTCCACGGACCGGAGCGCGCTCGGAGCAGCCGGAGCCTCAGCGGCTCGTCGTGGGCGTTCGGTGTTCTGCTGCAGGCCGGCGTGGTCCGAGCACTCGTCGCCGGAGACGTGCGCCGCATCATCGGGTCGGCGATACCGCTGCACGGCCTGGCCGTCCCGGGCGGTGAGGCGCTGGCCGCGACCGTGCGCGACCTGGCCGCGGCAGGGGATGACGGCTCGGCCGTCACCGTCGTCGAGGACTGGCTGCTCGAGACCGTCCCGACGCTGGATGCCGGTGCCAGGCAGATCCGCCACGTCGTGGATCTCGTCGAGGCCGACCGTGACATCCTGCGTGCCGACCAGCTCGCCAGACGCGCGGGGCTCACCCTGCGCACCCTGCAGCGTCTCGTCCGGGAGCAGCTCGGCCTCACTCCCAAGTGGCTCATCCAGCGCTATCGGATGCAGGAGGCCGCCTACGCCCTCACCGACCCCGACGCCCCGGCGCTCGCCCGCCTCGCCGCCGACCTCGGCTTCGCCGACCAGGCGCACTTCTCGCGCGACTTCCGGGCGATCATCGGCGAGACGCCGCGGGCGTACGCCGAGCGCGCGGCGGCCGGCTCCCGGGAGTCCCGATGACCGACGCCGGACCGGTCGACCCCGGCTACCGCGCCGAGGCCGAGTGGCTGCATCGGTGGCGGCTCATTCCCGACGGCGAGCAGTTCAGCTCGACGGCGAGCGTGCTGACACCGGTCCGGCTGCCCGACGGCTCCGCCGCGATGCTCAAGGTGGCCAGGGCCGATGAGGAGATCCGCGGTGGCGCGCTCCTCGCTGCGTGGAACGGCGTCGGGGCGGCGCGGGTGCTGCGCCGGGAGGGTCCTGCACTCCTGCTCGAACGGGCGATGGGACCCGGCCGGCTCGTGGACTGGGCGGAGGGCGGCCGCGACGACGAAGCCACCCGCGTGCTGTGCGCCGCGGCGGCGGCCCTCCACGGCGCATCGGACGCCGTGCGCTCCGATCCGGTGACGCCGCCGCTCGTTCCGCTGCGGGTCTGGTTCCGGCAGCTCCTCGCGGTCGGTCCCGATGCCGACGACCTGCATCGGCGGGCGGCCGATATCGCCGCCGAACTCCTCGACGACCCCAGGGACGAAGTGGTGCTCCACGGCGACGTGCACCACGGCAACGTGCTCGATTTCCGCGAGCGCGGCTGGCTCGCCATCGATCCGAAGGGTCTCATCGGCGAGCGCGCGTTCGACTACTGCAACCTGCTCTGCAATCCGTCGCATCAGCACGCCCTCGCGCCCGGGCGGCTGGAACGGCGGTTCCGGATCGTGACGGAGGCGGCCGGACTCGATCAGCACCGGTTCGCCAGATGGCTGACCGCCTGGTGCGGGTTGTCCTCGGTCTGGTTCTCGATCGACGGCGACCCCGCCCTCGCCGCCTCCGCCGCCGAGATCGGTCGCCGCGCCATCACCCTGGCGTGAGCACCGTCATCCGGCTGCGCGGTCCGCTCAGGCGCGCAGCGTGAGCGGCCGCCGCGTCGACCGCGCCTGGATGAACGACTCGTCGACTCTCACGCCCGTGCCCGGCCCCGTCGGGACCTCCAGCTGGCCGGCGTGCTCGCCCGTGCCGAGGACGAACGGCTCGGTGAGGTCGTCGGCGAAGTACCGCGCGGACGCCGAGGTGTCCCCGGGGAGCGTGAAGCCCGGCAGCGCGGCGAGCGCCACGTTCGCGGCCCGCCCCAGACCGGTCTCGAGCATGCCGCCGCACCACACCGGCACGGCGAGTTCGAGGCAGACATCGTGCACGCGCAGGGCCTCCAGATAGCCGCCGACCCGGCCCGCCTTGATGTTGACGATGCTGGTGGCGCCCCGCTCGATCGCGTCGACGGCGCCCGCGGCACTGAGGATCGACTCGTCGAGGCACACCGGCGTCTCGATGGCGCGGGCGAGAGCGGCATGCGCGGCGACGTCCTCCTCGTCGAACGGCTGCTCGATGAGGAGCAGCGAGAAGGCGTCGAGGCGGCGCAGGTGCTCGACGTCCGCCAGCGTGTACGCCGTGTTGGCGTCCACCTGGAGCAGCGCATCCGGCCCGAGGAGTTCACGCACCCTCGCGACCGGTTCGAGGTCCCAGCCTGGCTTGATCTTCAGCTTGATGCGCTTGTAGCCCTCAGCACGGTAGCCGGCGACCTCCTCGAGGAGGTCGTCGATGCCCGAGGCGATGCCCACCGAGACCCCGCAGTCCACCCAGCGCTGCGTCGCACCGAAGTACTCGCCGAACGAGCGGCCCATCGCGCGCAGTTCGGCGTCGAGGACGGCAGCCTCGAGCGCCGCCTTCGCCATCCGGTGTCCGGCGACGAACCCGAGCAGGCCGTGCACGGAGGCCGCCGTCACCGACGGCGAGCGCAGCAGCGCCGGCGCGAGATAGTGCTCGATGACGTGGGCGGCACCGTCGACGTACTCGGAGCTGTAGAACGGCTCGGAGCCGGCGACGCACTCGCCCCAGCCGTCACCCGCATCCGTCCGCACCCGGACGAGCAGCACCTCCCGCTCGGTCTGCACGCCGAACGAGGTCTCGAAGGCCCGCACGAGCGGCATGCCCACCCGGTGCAGCTCGACGGCGTCGACCCTCATGCCACGGCCCCGTCGGGAGCACGGTCCGGATCGTCGCGCGTGAACACGTACTCGTTGGCGGCGGTGAGCTCGGGGCGGAGGCCGGTCGCGAGCGCCCGGGGGAAGGTCTCGCGCGATGCGACGCGCAGCCGTCCGGCCAGGTCTGGATCCTCGGCACGCAGCGTCTCGAAGTCGGGCGCCAGCTCGAAGATGCCCTCGTTCGTCCACTCGGGCTGGCTCTGCCTGGCGAGCGCCCGGCGCACCCGGGCGGAGTCCAGCCGCCAGCGCACCTCGAAACGGTCGCTGCGATCGGTGCCCGTGATGGCATCGTCGAGGCGCCCGTAGAAGTCGGGCAGGAAGGCCGTCACCTCGGCGCCGAGCTTCACGAGGTTGACGTGCGCGTTGCGGCGGATGAGCGGATCGAACGTCCAGCGCACGACGTCGACACCGCGTTCGAGGCAGATCGCCCGCTGCAGGAGCTTCAGCGCATGGCCGACGCCTCCACTGCGCCGCCACGGCGCCACGGCGTTCATGTGTGAGTGCAGGTGCAGTCCGCCCTCCCAGCCGAGGAAGCCGAGGGTCGCCCCGACGGCGACGGATGCGGCGCCCGGCCCCGCCTCCGTGGCGATGAGGACCGTGTTGCCCGCGTAGTCCATGGCCTGCAGCATCGCGCGGTCGGGGCTGCGTCCCTGGCCCCACGTGCGTTCGAACAGGCCGACGACGGCGTCCATGTCGCGCGGGTCTGCGTCGCGAACCCGAACGCCGGCCGCCGCGGCCGCCGCATCGGCGAGGGCGTAGGCCTCCCGGATGAGCGCGAGGCGCCCGGCATCCGCCGTGCCGGGAGAGCGAGGGCGATCGTGCCCGGATCCATCGTCGTTGCCCTGGTCCTGCGGTGTGCCGGTCATGACGTCCTCGCTTTCCGGTGGGGCGGGCGGGGCGCGCGCGGTGCTCGGGGTGTCATCCGGCGAGCCTGTCGTCGAGACCCCATGGCTGCCCGTAGCCGCCCTCGCTCTCGGGCGCGGCCATCATGGCGAGGAACGGAGTGGCGTCGAACGCCTCGGGGCCGAGGACGCCGATGCCGCTCCAGGTGCCGGATGCCAGCAGTTCGAGCGCGATCACCGGGTTCAGCGCCGTCTGCCAGACCACGCACTGGCTGTCGTACTCGCGCATCGTCCACTCGTTGTCGGCCACGTGGTAGAGGTACACCTCGCGCGGGGAACCGTCGACCCCCGTGCCCGTCACCCAGAGTCCTGCGCAGGTCTTGCCGGTCATCAGCGGGCCGAGCGTCGCCGGGTCCGGCAGGGAGGCGGCCACCACGTCGCGCGCGGCGACCTCGACGGGCCCGTTCGCGCTCCGGACGCGCACCGGAGTGGTCGAGTCGAGTCCGAGCAGGTGCAGGGTCTTGAGCACCCCGATGAACTCCTCGCCGAGCCCGTACTTGAAGGTGACGCGCTTGGCGTCGATCCAGCGCGGCATGAGGAGCACCTCCTCGTGCTCGACGTTGACGCACTCGACGGGACCGATGCCGCCGGGGAAGTCGAAGACCTCGGGCTCCGAGAAGGGCGCCGTCGTGAACCAGCCGGCATCCTTCTCCCAGATCACGGGAGGGTTGAGGCATTCCTCGATGGTGGTCCAGATGCTGAAGGACGGGGCGAAGATCTCGTTGCCGTCGGAATCGCGCACCACGAGGTTGGCGCCGTCGCGCGTGCCGAGCTCGTCGATCTCGCTGAACAGGTGGTCGCTGGCGTATCGGGCGAAGACGTCGGAGAGCCCGGGCTCGACACCCATGCCGACGAGGGCCAGCCGTCCGCCGCTCTCCCAGTCGGCCGCCTGGGCGAACTGGTCGTCGCCGAGCTTCACGCCGGTGAGGTTGTGCGGGTCGGTGCCGTGCGGCTCGGAGAGGCTCATGGCCATGTCGAGGTAGTCGGCTCCGGCGGCGAGGGCCCCGGCGAAGATCGACTGCACGAACTTGGGCTCGACGGCGTTCATCACGTGGGTCGCCTCGTGCTCGCGGGCGACGGATGCGACGGCATCGGGATCCGAGGCATCGATCTGCGCAGCCACGAATCGCGATGCGACATCGGTCCCGTGGCGGTCGGCGATCCACGCGATGGCGCTCTCCGCCCGCGAGATGTCGTAGTCGCTCACCACGATGAGCTCGTAGAAGCTGCGGCGCGCGGCGATCTTGGTGATGGCGCCGCCCACTCCGCCGGCGCCGATCAGGAGGATTCTCATCCCCCGACGCTACCGTGACGGCGGGAGCGCAGGCGAGAAGCCGGCGGATGCCCGGATCCGATCCCTGGGCCGTCCTCTCCGCGACGCGGACGACGTGTCAGAGCCCGAGGGCCGCCGTGAACGCGTTGCGGAAGACGCCGCGCGGATCGAGCGATGCGCGCAGGGCGGCGAAGTCGTTCCAGCGCGGATAGAGCGCCGTGACATCAGCGGCCGGCATGGTGAAGAGCTTGCCCCAGTGCGGCCGGGCGGCAGAGGGCGCGAGCGCGGCCTCAAGGAGCGGCA
>JBEVEO010000214.1:0-5666 GCA_040512695.1 Leifsonia sp.
CGCCTCCGACGATGCAGCGGTGGTCTGGCTGCACAAGGTCGGCTGAGCCGCCACCCGCTCGAATCTCAGAAGGCCCGCACTGAATACAGTGCGGGCCTTCTGTACGAGAGGTCGTCGACGCCTCAGACGCTCCGGAACGCCACGACGGCGTTGTGGCCGCCGAAGCCGAACGAGTTGCTGATCGCCAGCAGGTCGCCCTGGCCGAGGTCGCGCGGCGCGGTCACGACATCGAGCGGGATCTCGGGGTCCTGCTCGGTGATGTTGATGGTGGGCGGTGCGACACGCTCCGCGAGCGCCTTGACCGTGAAGATGGCCTCGATGGCGCCGGCACCACCGAGGAGGTGACCGGTGGAGCCCTTCGTGGCCGACACGGGGATGCCGTCGAGGGCGTCGCCGAACACACGGCGGAGCGCGTTGTACTCGGCGATGTCGCCAACCGGCGTGCTCGTGGCGTGGGCGTTGATGTGGGAGACGTCCTCGATCCCGGCACCTGCGCCGCGGATGCTGGCGAGCATCGCCCGTGCGGCCGCCGAGCCCTCGGGGTCCGGCGCGGTGATGTGGTACGCGTCGCTCGTGACGGATCCGCCGACGAGTTCCGCGTAGATGCGTGCGCCGCGCGCCTTCGCGTGCTCCTCGGTCTCGATGACGAGCGCTGCAGCACCCTCGCCGAGCACGAATCCGTCGCGGGAGACGTCGTAGGGCCGTGATGCGGTGGCCGGGGCGTCGTTGCGCTTGGAGAGTGCCTGCATGGCCGCGAAGGAGGCGATGGGAAGCGGGTGGATGGCCGCTTCCGATCCACCGGCGATGACGACGTCGGCAAGACCGGCCTGCAGGTGGTTGTAGGCGTTCACGAGCGCCTCGGTGCTCGACGCGCAGGCGGAGACCACGGTGTGGATGCCGGCACGGGCGTGCAGGTCCATGCCGATGGCGGCTCCGGGGCCGTTCGGCATGAGCATCGGCACGGTCATGGGCAGCACGCGACGCGGTCCTCGCTCGCGCAGGGTGTCCCAGGCGTCGAGGAGGGTCCAGACGCCGCCGATTCCGGTCGACCAGTCGACCATGAGCCGTTCAGGCTCGACCTCGGGGGCTCCCGCATCCGCCCATGCCTCACGGCCGGCGATGAGGGCGAACTGGCTCGACGGGTCGAGGCGCTTCGTCTCGTGACGTTCGAGCACGTCGGCGGTCTTCACCGCGGCCTGTGCTGCGAAGGTGACGGGCAGCGCCAACTCCTCGACCCACGGGTAGTCGAGCGTGCTCGCGCCGGAGACGCCGGCCAGCAGGTTCGACCAGCTGTCCCTGGCGGTCCCGCCGAGCGGGGAGGTTGCACCGATTCCGGTGACGACGATCTTCTTGGTCATGACGAATGAACTCTCCGAGGCTGATTCCGGGCGCACGCGCCCGAGGTGGCGGGCCGGACTCACCCGGAGGTGGTCCGACCCGTCCGCGACGTGATGCCTAGTCCTGGGCCTTCACGATGAAGGAGACGGCGTCGCCGACGGTCTTGAGGTTCTTGACCTCTTCGTCGGGGATCTTGACGTCGAACTTCTCTTCAGCGTTGACGACGATCGTCATCATCGAGATGGAGTCGATGTCGAGGTCGTCGGTGAACGACTTGTCCAGCTCAACCGTGTCGGTTGCAATGCCGGTCTCGTCGTTGATGAGTTCGGCCAGGCCGGCAAGAACTTCTTCGGTGGACAATGCCATTGTTTTTCTCCTCAGGGGGTTTTCGTTTGACCGTCACTCAGTTTAGGGGCGACGGAGGGGTGGTCAGGGCAGGACGACGACCTGGGCGCCGAACACGAGTCCCGCGCCGAAGCCGATCTGCAGGGCGAGGCCCCCGGACAGTTCCGGGTGTCCCTGCAGCAGACGGTGGGTGGCCAGCGGGATCGAGGCGGCCGAGGTGTTGCCCGTCGACTCGATGTCGCGGGCGATGACGACGGACTCCGGCAGCTTGAGCTGCTTGGCGAACTCGTTCACGATCCGCATGTTGGCCTGGTGGGGGATGAAGGCGGCGAGGTCCTCGACGGTGATGCCGGCCTTCTCGACGGCCTCCTTGGCGACCTTGGCCATCTCCCAGACGGCCCAGCGGAAGACCGTCTGCCCCTCCTGGCGCAGGGTGGGCCACTCGGCGTTGCCCTCGCGGTAGTCGAGGAGGGTGGCGTTCATCCCGACGGCGTCGGCCTTCGATCCGTCCGAGCCCCACACCGTCGCCGAGATCCCGGGCGTCTCGCTCGGGCCGATCACGACGGCGCCTGCACCGTCGCCCAGCAGGAACGAGATGGACCGGTCGGTGGGGTCGACGACGTCCGAGAGCTTCTCGGCGCCGATCACGAGGGCGTAGTGGCCTGCGCCCGCGCGGATGAGGGCGTCGGCCTGGGCGATCGCGTAGGTGTAGCCGGCGCACGCGGCGTTGAGGTCGTAGGCGGCAGCAGGGTTCGCCCCGACGTTGTCGGCGACGACGGCGGCCATCGACGGCGTCTGCTGCACGTTGCTGATCGTCGCGATCAGAACGAGGTCGATCTCCCCGGCGGGGACGCCGGACTTCTCGATGGCCTCGCGGGCGGCCGTCGTGGCCAGGTCCACGGCGAGCACGTCGGCCGACGCGCGGGTGCGGGTCACGATGCCGGTGCGCTGCTGGATCCACTCGTCGGACGAGTTGATCGGGCCGACGAGGTCGTCGTTCGGCACGATGAGGTCGCCGCGGGCGGCGCCGATCGAGTAGATCCGGGTGTGGGCCGGGCCTGTCGCCTGCTTCAGAGTGGGAACGGTCATCATGTCTCTCGTGTCAGGCGTTCTGCTCGATGAGGGCGAGAGCGGCGTCGATGTCGTCAGGGGTCTTGATGCCGACACTGGGGATGCCCTTGAGGCCGCGGCGGGCGAGTCCGACGAGGGCTCCGGCCGGAGCGAGCTCGATGATGCCGCTCACGCCGGCGGCGGCGAGGGACTCCATGGTGAGGTCCCAGCGCACAGGGGAGGCGACCTGGGTGACCAGGAGCTCGAGGAACCGTGCTCCGGACTCGACGCGGGAGCCGTCGTTGTTGGTCCAGATCGGGAGCGTCGGATCCGCGGTGGTGTAGTCACCGACGGTGCCCGCGAGCCACTCGCGCGCCGTCTCCATGTAGCGGGTGTGGAACGCTCCGGCGACCTGCAGCGGGATCACGCGCGCGCCGGCCGGCGGCTCGTCGGCGAGACGGGCGAGCGCATCCGTGGCCCCGGCTACGACGATCTGGCCGCCGCCGTTGTAGTTGGCGGCCTGCAGGCCGAAGGACTCCGCCTTCGCGACGACCTCTGCTGCGTCGCCGCCGAGAACGGCGCTCATCGAGGTTGGCGTTGCCGCGGCGGCCTGCGCCATCGCGACGGCGCGTTCGCTCACGAACTGCATGGCGTCGTCGGAGGTGAGGATGCCGGCCCCGGCCGCCGCGGTGATCTCGCCGACGGAGTGGCCGGCGATTCCGCCGATACGCCCGCGCGCCCCCGCGGAGAGGAGCTGGTTCAGGGTGAGGAGGCCGGCGGCGACGATGAGCGGCTGGGCGACCGCGGTGTCGCGGATGGTGTCGGCGTCCGAGGTGGTGCCGTGGGCAGCGAGGTCGAGGCCCGCCGCCTCGGAGTACTCGGCGACGAGCGAGGCGTTCTCGGGCGACTCCAGCCAGGGGGCGAGGAAGCCGGGGGTTTGGGAGCCCTGTCCAGGGCAGACGACGACGATCACTTGTCTAGTCTGCCAATCACTCCGGAGGAGGGTGTGTCGATGGTCACCAAGGTATCCCGGGATCGTTTGTTCGTGGCGAACAGAATGCTGGTCAGCTACGTCGCTCGTGGTCGCTGATCGCACCGAGGATGAGCGCGGCCTGCAGGATGAGCGCCTCGCGGGAGCCCGTCGCATCCCAGCCGATGACCTCGGACACGCGTTTCAGCCGATAGCGCACCGTGTTGGGGTGCACGAACAGCTCCCGGGCTGTGGCCTCGAGCGATCGGCCGTTGTCGAGATAGCTCCACAGGGTGTTGAGGAGCTCGAGCGAGTGGTTGCTGAGCGGACGGTAGATGCGGTGGATGAGCGTCGCCCTGGCGAGGGGATCGCCGGCGAGAGCCCGCTCGGGCAGCAGGTCGTCGGCCTGCACCGGGCGCGGCGCGTGACGCCAGGCGCGCGCGACGGCGAATCCGGCGAGGGCGGCCTTCGCGCTCTTCGACGCGTCCACGAGGTTCGGCACCTCGTGGCCGAGCACGAGGTGACCGGCGCCGAAGTGGGGTTCGAGGGCCTCGGCGATCTCCATGAAACCGAGCGGGGGGCTGAGCTCCGCTGCGTCGTCCCCATCCCGAACCTCGGGCCGGGAGCGGCCGATCACGAGGACGAGGCGATTGCCCTGCACGCCGATGAGCACGTCGGCGGCCATGTGCCTGGCCGCACGCCGGAGCACGTCGACATCCAGCATCCGCGGTGTCGTGCCGACGAGCACGGCGACAGCGCCGTGGCCGTGCCAGCCGAGCGCGGCGATCCGGCTCGGCAGCTCGTCGTCGTACTCTCCGGAGAGGATCGAGTCGACCACGAGGGCCTCGAGTCGCGCATCCCACAGTCCGCGCGCCTCGGCGGCCCGCGCATAGACGTCGGCGGCCGCGAACGCGATCTCCCGCGAGTACAGCAGGATCGCCTCGCGCAGGTCGAGGCTTCCGTCCTTGACGCGGTGCTCGACGACCTCGACGACGACGCGGATGAGCTGCAGCGTCTGCTGCAGGCTCACCGAGCGCAGCAGCTCCCGCGGCGCGGCGCCGAACACGTCGGCCGCGATCCACGGGATCGACTTCGGGTCGTCGTACCAGGAGATGAACGAGGTGATGCCGGCCTGGGCGACGAGCCCGACAGCGGAGCGCCGCCCCGGCGGCATGTCGCCGTACCAGGGCAGCGTCTCCTCGAGTCGCTTGATCGTCGCCGTGGAGAGCTCGCCGGAGATCGTGCGGAGCCAGGCGAGCGTCTCCTTCTTGGTGCGCGGCGTCGTTGGCACTGGCTGCTTAGCTCTCGCCCCCGGCGTTGCCGGTGGTTCCCGCGTTCACGTCGTGGAGCCGGTACTTCTCGATCGCCTGTGCCGGGAGGCCGCGGTCGACCTCGCCGCGCGATGCCAGCAGCTCGAGCGTGCGCACCACGACGGACGGGCCGTCGATCTTGAAGAACCGACGCGCCGCGGCGCGGGTGTCCGAGAATCCGAAGTCGTCGGCACCGAGGGTGGCGTACTGGCCGGGGACGAACTGGCGGATCTGGTCGGGCACGGCATGCGCGAAGTCCGTCACGGCGACGAACGGACCCTGCGCTCCGGCGAGCTTCTGCCAGACGTACGGGGAGCGGGGCTCAGCATCCGGGTTCAGGAAGTTGTGCGACTCGGCGGCGAGGCCGTCGCGACGCAGCTCCGACCACGAGGTGACGCTCCACACGTCGGCGGAGACGCCCCAGTCCTCGGCGAGCAGCTTCTGCGCCTCGAGGATCCACGGCACGGAGACGCCGGATGCGAGCAGCTGGGCCTTCGGACCGGCTGCCGTGCCGTCGGCGAGCTTGTAGATGCCGCGCACGACCCCGTCGACGTCGAGCCCTTCGGGCTCGGCCGGCTGCACGTACGGCTGGGTGTATACCGGGAGGTAGTACATGACGTTCGGGTCGGGGTGCTCCCCGCCGTACATGCGAT
>JBEVEO010000221.1:0-4504 GCA_040512695.1 Leifsonia sp.
ATCCAGTCCACATCCCGCAGAGTCGGGCCGATCAGCCACGGCGCGACCATGGCCAGCGCGGCCACGACCAGGAGGGGTGGCCAGGTCCATCGTCCCCATGCGGTCCGGTTCAGACGTGCCGCCCCGGACTCGATCCCGGGCAGGCCCACCGCCAGGAAGGCACCCGCCAGGAAGACGGGGAGGAAGTGCAGGGCGGGAATGGATCCGAGGACACCGACCCAGGCCAGGAGGACCGCTGCTGCGACGCCCGCGATCCACCACTTCCTGAAGGCGAGGGCGCCGAGCACGAAGAGGGGGAGGCAGACGGAGAAGATCATCTCCCACTCGAGGGACCAGAGCGGGTTGTTCAGCTGGAAGTCACCGCCGATGAGGGTCGTCGCGCTCACCAGCTTCGACCACGACGGGTCGAGCACGCTCGACAGGTTCAACCAGGTGGTGCCCGGCTGGTACGGCTGCTGCCGCACGATCAGCACCAGGAGGTAGGCGATCAGCACGGATGCGACGACCGGGATCCAGATCCTGACGAACCGACGAGGGAAGTAGGCGATCCAGTCGAAGCCTGGACGACGCGTCACGGGGAGCGTCAGCACCAGGCCGCTGAGCACGAAGAACACGATCACCGCCTCGCCGCCGGCAGTCAGCAGTTTGAGCGGGCTGTACGACATCCACCACATCATCGATCCGGCCGCCGGGGCCACTCCGGTGATGTACACGGAGGACATGGTCGGGAAGAGGAGGAGGCTGTGGTGGATCACCACGATCGCCGCGGCCACACCGCGCAGCCCGTCGAGTCCGCCGAGGCGCGCGGTGACCGGGCCTCGAGACGTCACGGGCACGTCGGGCGACGATGAGGCGGGCACGCGGACTCCACTCGTGATGATGGCAGCGCAGCAGACGGGCGCCGATTGGTGGGGTGGCGGGAGATGATCATCTCCCCAGACTCAGACGAGGATAATCGACTTCCCTGCGCAAAGCTGGGAGCGCAACACGGCGCAGCCGGTCAGTCCAGGAACTGCATGGCGGCTGCGCGGGCCTCGTAGGTGACGTCGTCGAGCTCTGGGCCGATCGCCGTCACGTGGCCGACCTTGCGTCCCGGCCGCGGCTCCTTGCCGTAGTTGTGCACCTTGACGCCCGGGTGCTGGGCGAACACGGCGCCGTAGCGATCCGCGAGGGCTCCATCGGCCGGGCCGCCGAGGATGTTCACCATGACCGACCACGACTCGTGGACGGCCGTGGAGCCGAGCGGGAGGTCGAGGACCGCACGCAGGTGCTGCTCGAACTGGCTCGTCAGCGATCCGTCGATCGACCAGTGTCCGCTGTTGTGCGGTCGCATCGCCAGCTCGTTCACGAGCAGGCGGCCGTCGGTGGTCTGGAACAGCTCGACCGCGAGGACGCCGGTGACGCCGATGCCGTTCGCGACGGTGACGGCGATCTCCTCGGCGAGATCCGCGATCCGGCCGGCGGAGTGCGGCGCCGGGGCGATGACCTCGCTGCAGACGCCGTCCAGCTGGACGGTCTCGACGAGCGGCCAGACCACGACCTCTCCCGACGGCCGGCGGGCCACCTGCTGGGCGAGCTCCCGGCTGAAGTCCACGAGCTCCTCGACGAGGAGCGCTCCGCCCCTGCCGTCCTCGGCGAGCGCGGTGAACCAGTCGTCGACCTCGTGCGGTTCGCGCACCACCCGCACGCCCTTGCCGTCGTAGCCGCCGCGCGGCGTCTTCACGACAGCCCGTCCGCCGTGCTGTCCGAGGAATTCCGCGAGCTCGTCCTGGTTCTCGATGCTCGCCCAGTCGGGAACGGGCAGGCCCAGCTCCGAGAGCTTCCGGCGCATGAGGATCTTGTCCTGGGCGTAGAGCAGCGCATCCGGGCCAGGATGCACGGCCACGCCGCGCTCGACGAGCTCGCGCAGGATGTCCTGCGGCACGTGCTCGTGGTCGAACGTGACGACGTCGACGGTGTCGGCGAAGGCGAGCACGCGATCGCGGTCGCGGTAGTCGCCGATGCCGACGGCCGCCAGTCCAGCCGACATGCCATCGGCCTCCGCGAGCACCCGGAGCTCGATGCCGAGCTCGACGGCTGCGGGGATCATCATGCGGGCCAGCTGCCCGCCGCCGATAACGCCAACGATCATCTCTTCGTCTCTCACCTGGTCTGTCGGAATGTGCAGCCGCCGTTCAGTCTGGCGTCGCGTGCGCTGGCTAGACTGCCTGCGCACTTCCTATCTTCGTCCATCTCGACCCACTGGATGCCGACATGACTTCGACCACGAGCGGCGGCCTGCGCATCATCGCGACGCAGATCGCCCGCTTCGGTGCCGTCGGCGCCCTCGGCTTCCTCGTCGACGTCGGCGTGTTCAACCTGCTCCGCGCGACGGTGCTGTCCCCGACCGAGGTGCACACCGGCCCGCTCATCGCGAAGGTGATCTCGACGGTGCTCGCCATCTTCGTGAACTGGATGGGCAACCGCTACTGGACCTTCGGTGATCGGCGATCCACGAACACGGTGCGCGAGGGGATCGAGTTCTTCGTGGCGAGCGTCATCGGCATGGTCATCGGCCTCGCCTGCCTGTGGCTGTCGCACTACGTGCTCGGGTACACGTCGCTGCTGGCCGACAACATCTCGTCGAACGTGATCGGCCTCGCCCTCGGGGCGGCGTTCCGCTTCGGGGCCTACAAGCTCTGGGTGTTCGCACCGCACCGCGCCGTGCAGCGGGTGTCGCTAGCGTCCGCCCCAGACGACGGTCTGGTCAGGGAGGGCTGACGGGTCGTCCTGCCAGCGCATCCGGGTGCCGGCTCCGTGCGCCGCATCGGTGAGGTCGTGGAGTGAGCGCTGGACGAGGGCGGCGCTCGGGACGTCGCGGAGGACGACGGGTCGGTCCGCTCCGGTGTTGATGAGCACGTCGCCGCTGCGGAAGGCGCTCTGCAGCCAGCTGGTCCGCACGCTCACGTCGTAGATGCGGGTGTAGAGCACCTCCTGGCGCACGCGGATGAAGAAGCCGCTGCGCACGATGACGCGTCGCGTGGTGATCGTGCAGCGCTGGCCGGCCCACCAGAGCAGCGGCACGAGCCAGGCGAACAGCACGACCGCGGCGAGCCCTCCCCAGACGGCCCAGCGCATCCACTCCTCCGGCAGCGTCCAGGCGAAGTAGAACGCGGCTCCCGTGGCCACGACGAGCGCGAGCGACGGCCAGAACAGGGCGCGCCCATGCCGGCGGAGACGCGCAACGATGCGCTCGGACGGCAGCGACGGATGCGCCTCGCCGGTGGTCGCATCGCCGGGGTTGGTCATAAGGCCATTAATACCTCAGATGCGTCACGTCTCCGGCTCCGACGACCAGCGGTTCGCCGTTCTCCCTGTCCTCGACGATGAGACGCCCGTCGGCGTCGATGCCGACGGCGGTCCCCACGACCTCGTCCCCGCCCGGCAGTTCGACGCGCACCTCGCGCCCGATCGTGCCGCAGAGGGCCGTGACCTCGGCGCGCAGCCCGCTCGCATCGGGGTCGCCCCCGGCCGCGACGAGCGCGCGGTAGAGCCCGATGAAGGCCGAGAGGTACGCCGCGAGCACCTCGTCCGGGTCCGGCGCGGCTCCGGTGACCAGCAGCAGGGAGGTCGACGTCGGCGTCGGCAGGTCGTGCTCGTCGAACGCGAGGTTGACCCCGGCGCCGATCACGACGCCGGGGGTCCCGGATGCTCCGACGCCGGGCAGCAGCTCGGCGAGCACGCCGGAGACCTTGTAGCCGGAGATGAGCACGTCGTTCGGCCACTTGAGGTCGACGTCCACCGCACCGGGGGCTCCGTCCTCGGCCGCGGCCCTGGCCAGGTCGTCGACGAACGGCCGGACGATCGAGCGCACCGCCCGCGTCATCGCAGCACCCGTGAGCAACGGCAGCCACCCGAGCCGGTCGGCGGGGAACGGCGATCCGTCCGGCAGGCGCGGACGCACCAGCACCGAGATGGCCAGGGACTTCCCCACGGGGGCCATCCACACGCGTCCGAGCCGGCCGCGGCCCATGGTCTGGTTGTCGGTGACGACGACGGAGAGGTCTGGCCAGTCCGCGGCGTCCGGCCCGAGCGCGCGCTCGACCAGCTCGTCGTTGGTCGAGCCGGCCTCGTCGAGGTACTCGAACGCGGCGGCGAGCTCGCGGCTGCGTGTGAAGTCCATGGCCGTCCTCCCTGTCCGATCCACAGTATCGCTGGCGGGCCGCCCGCACTGCGATGATCACGAGGCTTCGCGCACATCTTTGTAGGCATCCGTCAAAGGGGTACCGGCAGGCCTCCCGGATAGGCTGAACCGCGTGACCGTGAACCCCTCCACTCCCGACCCCGACATGATGACGACGGCCGGCAAGCTCGCAGACCTCAAGCATCGCTTCCACGAGGCTGTGACAGCGAGTGGCGAAGCGGCCGTCGCCAAGCAGCACGCCAAGGGCAAGATGACCGCGCGCGAGCGCATCGCCGAGCTGCTCGACCCGGGTTCCTTCGTCGAGCTCGACGAGTACGTCCG
>JBEVEO010000070.1:0-16700 GCA_040512695.1 Leifsonia sp.
GTCGAGCAGCTCTCCGCGCTGCTGGTCGGTGATGCCGGAATCCGTGATGAGCGTGCCGTACTGGCGAGGGCCGCCCATGGTGGCGAAGGCCTTCTTGCCGATCTTGCTCGAATCGGCCACCAGGATCGCCCGCGCCGCCCGCGACGCCATGAGCGAGTTGACGCTCGCCTCGCGCTCGTCGTGGGTCGTGGGGCCGATCATGGCATCCATGCCGTTGACGCCGATGAAGGCGATGTCGAGGGAGACGCTTCCGAGCACCAGGTCCGAGTAGCTGCCGACGAGCTCGTAGGAGCGGGAGTGCAGGACGCCGCCGGTCACGACGATCTTGATCTGGGGCCGCATGGCGAGCTGGACGGCGATGTTGATGGCGTTCGTCACCACGGTGAGGTTGGCCTGGGGGCCGGCCTCCGAGATGTCGGACCGCGAGCCGATCGCGTTCGCGATCGCCGTGGCCGTGGTGCCGCCGCACAGTCCGATGACCGCACCCTTGGGGACGAGCGCACTCGCCGCCGCCGCGATCCGCTGCTTCTGCTCCGCGTTCTGCTGGTCCTTGTAGCGCAGCGGCAGGTCGTAGGCGACCGTGTGCCCGATCGCACCGCCGCGCGTGCGGGTCAGCAGCTGGTTCTCGGCCAACGTGTCGAGGTCGCGGCGGGCGGTGGCCGGCGACACCCCGAGGGTGGAGACGATGTCGTCCACGTCGACGTGACCGCTCTCGGCGAGCAGGTCGAGCACGGCGGTCAGTCGTTCGGCGCGATTCATGTCGGCTCTCCTTCGATTCGGTGCTCCTGGTGCCGCGGCGTCGCGGCGTCCTGTGCGGCATCCGTCCCGGTGAAGGCACGGAGGAGGCGGGCGGCTTCCATCGTGACGGCTGAACGGCCTGCTGCCATGTAGCGACGCGAGTCGACGACGTCCGGATGCTCGAGGAGGTGGGCTCGCACGGCGGCGGTGAAGTGACGGTTCAGCTGCGTCGAGACGTTGATCTTCGTCATCCCGGCACGGATCGCAGCGCGGATGCCGTCGTCCGGAACGCCGGATGAACCGTGGAGCACGAGCGGGACGGGGACGGCGGCGTGGAGCCTGGCGATGAGTTCGACGTCGAGGGCGGCGCTGCGGGTGCTCATGGCGTGCGACGATCCGACGGCGACGGCCAGCGCGTCGACGCCGGTGGCCGCCACGAAGTCCGCCGCCTCGGCAGGGTCGGTCCGCACCCCGGGGGTGTGCGCTCCGTCCTTGCCGCCGATGCGACCGAGCTCCGCCTCGACGAAGGCGCCAGCCGCATGGGCGTGGCGCGCCACCCGGCTCGTCGCCGCGACGTTCTCCGCGTAGTCGAGGTGTGCGCCGTCGTACATGACCGAGCCGAATCCCAGGTCGATGGCCCGCCGGGCGAGCGACTCGTCCTCGGCGTGGTCCAGGTGCACGGCGATGGGCGCCGACGAGGCGGCTGCGGCGGCGAGCGTCGCCAACGCGATCGGCTCGAGTCCGCCGTGGTACGACACGCAGTTCTCCGAGATCTGCAGCACCACCCCGATGCCGGTCTGCTCCGCCGCCGCGATGATCGCCTCGGCCGTCTCGAGGTGCACGACGTTCAACGCTCCGAGACCGCTGCGCCGAGCCACGGATCCGTCGATGAGCTCGCGCATGCTCGTGAGCGTCATCGTTCCTCCCCGGTCCACCGCGAGAGTAGTGCAGCGGGGGTGTCGGAGATGACCACCTGCTCCGCGATGACCTCGTGTTGCGGGGAGATCTCTCCGGCGAGCGGCATCAGCACGGCGGCAGCCGACCAGGCCGTGGCCATCCGCAGCAGGCGGTGACCGGTGTCCACGAGATCGGAGCCGGTCAACGCGGCGGCGGTCGCAGCGACGGCCGCGTCCCCTGCTCCCGTCGCGTTGCCGGCAATGGCCTGCGGCAGCCGGGCCCAGAGCGAACGGCTCGGCGCGTCCCCGCGCAGCAGCACCAGCCCGTCCGGTCCCAGTGACAGCAGCACGGCGCGCGCGCCGGCGTCGAGGAGGGCCATGGCCGCCGTGTGCACGTCCGCCTCGCCCGTGGCCGCAACGAGTTCGTCGCGATTCGGCTTGACGACGGATGCGCCGGCCTCGGCGGCTGCGATCAGTCCGGCCCCGGAGGTGTCGACGATCGAGGGGATGCCGGCCGTGCGCGCCAGCCCGACGAGCTGCGAGACGAGATCGTCCGGCGAGCCGGGAGGCAGGCTGCCCGCGATGACGAGGCAGGAGGCCTGTGCGGTGGCTGTGGCGGTCGCGTCGAGGACTGCGTCCCATTCCCGACCCGTCGGGCTGGCGCCGAATTCATTGAACACGCTGGTCTCGTCGCGCTCATCGTCGTGGATGGCGATCGAGCGGCGGGTCGGTGCCGCGACCCCGATGAGGCGGTGCGGAACGCCGCTCGCGGCGAGTTCGGCCGCGAACTCGATTCCGGTGTCCCCGCCGGCCGTGCTGACGGCGAGCACGCCGATGCGCTGGCCGTGCAGGACCCTGGCCACGTTCAGGCCCTTCCCACCCGCGCGGACGGATCCGGCCGCGACGCGGTGCGTCGCTCCGTGGTCGACGCGGGGCACCGACCAGGTGAGGTCGAGCGCGGGGTTCGGGGTGACGGTGACGATCATGCCGGGCCGATCGGATGGGCGATGAGGTCGCGGGCGCGGAGCGCGGCACCCAGGAGTCCGGCATCCGCCCCGATCTGGGCCGGAAGCAGCTCTGGACGACGGTGGAAGGTGAGGAGCTCGTCGAGGCGGCGTTCGAGCGGGTCGAAGAGCGCCGCACCGGCCTGGGCCAGGCCGCCGCCGATCACGATCGCCTCCGGGGCGAGGAGGGCGACGACCTGGGACAGCCCGAGCGCGAGGCCGTCGACGGCCTCGTCCCAGATCACGGCGGCTTCGGCGTCGCCGGCGCGCGCCCGGCCCAGGACGTCGCGGGCGCCGGACACCGCCCGGCCGGTGCGCTCACCGTAGCGACGGACGATCCCGCCGGCGGATGCGACGGCCTCGAGGTGCCCCCGACCACCGCAGGGGCAGGGCGGGCCTCCCGGGATGATGATCGAATGGCCGATCTCGCCCGCATAGCCGCCGGCGACATGGGCGCGGCCGTCGATGAAGAACGCCCCGGCGATGCCGGTGCCGATGACGAGCACGGCGACATCCCGGTAGCCCCGAGCAGCACCGAGGCGGAACTCCGCCTCGCCGGCCCCGCGCACGTCGTGGCTGAAGGCGACGGGCATCAGCAGCCGGTCCTCGGCGCTCGCGCGGAACGGGGCATCCCGCCATCCGAAGTTCGACGCGAACACGCCGACGCCGTTGTCGTCGTCGACGAGACCGGGGACGAGGAAACCGGCGGCGCGCGGCTGCACCGCCGGGTACTCCGCGGCGTAGTCCCGCGCCAGCCCGGCCAGGTGGTCGATGATCGCGCCGGCCGGGTGCGCGGTGTCCAGGGGCGTCGGGGTGCGTCGGAGACCGTGCAGCACGCCGGCGGAGTCGACGACCGCCGACTTGGTGTCCGAACCCCCCACATCGAAGGCGAGCACGGCCGCCCCCGGCCCGAGCGAGGCCGGGGCGTCGCGGGACGCGGCGTTCATCAGACGTCGAGGACGACGGAGCGCGTGAGGCTGCGGGGTTCGTCCGGATTCAGGCCCGCCGCGATGGCGCGCGCGAGGGCGACCCGCTGGGCCCGCACGAGATCGGCGAGCGGGTCGATGGCCGACGACTCGAACCGGGCGCCGGTGGCCGCGACGTCGTTCGCGAGTCCTGCCGGGGCTGCGCCGAACATCCAGGTCACGCGATCCGGCGCGGCGATGGCGATCGGACCGTGGCGGTACTCCATGGCCGGGTAGGACTCCGTCCAGGACTGGGACGCCTCGCGCATCTTGAGTGCGGCCTCGTGTGCGAGCCCGACCGTCCAGCCGCTGCCGAGGAAGCTGTACTGCTCGGCGCCCACCAGTTCGGCGTCGAGCTCCGAGTCGATCGCCGTCCGCGCGTCGGCGATGGCCCGCGAGAGGTCCTCCCCGAGCGATGCCCGCAGGAAGGCGAGCGCCGTGGTGGCGAAGCGGGTCTGCACCACGGACTTCTCATCGGCGAATGGCAGCGGTACGAGGTCGTCGACGAGGTCGACGAGGGGGCTCGCCGTGTCGCCGACGATCCCGATGGAGCGGATGCGCCCGGCATTCGCCCGCAAGAGCTCCAGCACCTCGGTCGTCGTCCCGGACCGGGTGAGCGCGATGATCGCGTCGTAGTCGCGGCCGGCCGGCATCTCGGATGCGGCGAAGGCGTCCGTCACGCCCTGGCCGGCCGTCTCGCGGAGGCTCGCGTAGGACTGCGCCATGAACCACGACGTCCCGCATCCGATGATCGCGACCTTCTGTCCGGGGAGGGGGAGCGCGGTCCGCGCGCCTGCGAGGTCGACGGCTCGCTGCCAGGTGTCGGGTTGCGAGACCAGCTCGCTCGCCATGTGCGAGGTGGGGGATGCGTTCGCGTCCACGGAATCCGGGTGGGTGGCCATGGGGCTCCTTCTGCCAGGAGAGGTCGCCCACGCGGGCGTCTCAATGATCATTTCTGAGCGTAGAGGGTAGACACCGATCATCTCAACGATTGATTCGGAAAACATTCCGCAGCCCTTGCCCTTTTGTTAGGACGGTTAATAAACTCTGTGTAACGAATGTGTTAATCCGTTGACGTTCGAAGGGCAATGCGGCCATGATTTCGGACAACGGTGAACGCAAGTGATTGTTTTCCGCCAATAATCGCCAAAAGGCTTCAGAATTCTGAGTAGTTTCTGTACTTTTTGACACACGCACTGTCGCGTGACGGGTTCCTGCGGCAGTCACCATCTCCCATCAAGAGTGAGGATGCACTAATGAAGAAGTCCCTGCGCGTCGGTGCGATGGTCGCCACGGCGGCCCTTGCAACCGTGACGCTGGCCTCCTGCGGTTTCGGCGGAGGTTCCGGCGATGACTCGAGCGGATCGGCCACGACCATCGACCTGCTCGTCCCCAGCTATTCCGACAACACCCAGGGCCTCTGGGAGACCGTGATCTCCGGCTTCGAGGAGAAGTACCCCGACATCAAGGTCAAGCTCGAGGTGCAGTCGTGGGACAACCTCAACGACGTCGTCACCACGAAGATCCAGGCCGACCAGGCTCCAGACATCATGAACGGCGGCCCCTTCGCCGGGTTCGCGGCCGACGACCTGCTCTACCCGATCGAGGACGTCGTCTCCGCCGACACCCTCTCCGACTTCCAGGACTCGTTCGTGACCGCATCGTCGGTCGACGGCGTGCAGTTCGGGGCACCGCTCATCGCCTCGGCTCGCGCGCTGTTCGTCAACACCGACCTCCTCGAGCAGGCCGGCATCGCGGCGGCGCCCACGACCTGGGACGAACTCCTCGACGACGCCAAGAAGATCTCGGCCCTCGGCAACGGCATCGCCGGCTACGGCATGCCGCTCGGTTCCGAGGAGGCCCAGGCCGAGACCGCCATGTGGTTCTTCGGCAACGGCGGAACCTACGGCGACGAGAAGGCGATCACCATCGACGGCGTCCCCGAGAACCTCGAGGCCGCGCAGTTCATGCAGAAGATGATCACCGAGGGAGCCACGCAGGCGGATGCCGGTGCGAGCGACCGCAGCCCGCTCATGGACATCTTCGTCCAGGGCAAGATCGGCATGCAGGTCGGCCTTCCGCCCACGGTCGGCCAGATCGCCGAGGGCAACCCGGAGCTCAAGTACGAGATCGTCCCGATGCCGACTCCTGATGGCAGCCCCATCTCGCTCGGCGTCGCCGATCACCTGATGGCCTTCAAGAACGACGGCAAGAAGCAGGACGCCATCACGAAGTTCCTCGACTACTACTACACGCCCGACGTCTACGTGCCGTGGGTGCAGACCGAGGGCTTCCTGCCCACCACCAAGTCGGGCGCAGAGAAGCTCAACGGCGAGGAGGCCCTCAAGCCGTTCCTCGACCTGCTGCCGGATGCCGAGTTCTACCCGAGCACCAACCCGCAGTGGGACGCCACCAACGCCGCATTCAAGAGCCTCATGGGTCAGATCGCCCAGGGCAAGGACCCGGCCGAGGTGCTCAAGGAGATCCAGGCCCAGGCCGACGCCGGCTGATCCCGGTTCACGAACGTGCACGCCATCGATGGATGAGGACGAATGAGCAACACTGTCGAGAAGTCATCGGCCACGGCGGGAGCGACCACGAGTCGCCCCCGCCGTGGGGCGGGTACGACCGAGAACGGTACCCGCCCCAGCGCGGGTACGACCAGGAAGGACGTGCTGCACTCCCTTCCCTGGATCGGCCCGGCGCTGATCCTGATCTTCGGGGTGGTGCTCTATCCCGCGATCGTCATGTTCTACAACTCCACCAGGCACATCAGCCTGAGCGGTCTCGACCAGGGCTCCGTCGGCTTCGACAACTACGTCGAGGTGTTCACCTTCCCGTACTTCTGGCCGATCATCGGCCGGACGGTCGTGTGGGTCGTCGCCGTCGTCGCGTTCACAGTGCTCATCTCGCTCGGTCTCGCCCAGGTGCTCAACAAGGCCTTCCCCGGCCGCCAGCTCGTACGCCTTGCCGTCATCATCCCGTGGGCGGCGAGCGTGGTCATGACGACCCTCGTCGTCTACTACGGACTCGAACCGTATTTCGGCATCATCAACAAGTTCCTCGTCGACATCGGGCTGGTCGACACCCCCGAGGGCTACGGATGGACGAAGCACGCAGACACGGCGTTCGCCTGGTCGATCGTCATCGCCGTCTTCGTGTCCCTGCCCTTCACGACCTACACGATCCTCGCCGGGCTGCAGACGATCCCGGCCGACGGGCTCGAGGCCGCGAAGATGGACGGCGCGGGACCCGCCCGCACCTACTTCAGCATCGTGCTCCCGCAGCTGCGCGGCGCGCTCTCCGTCGCCATCCTCATCAACATCATCAACGTGTTCAACTCGTTGCCGATCCTCAAGACCATGACCGGGTCGATACCGGGCTACGACGCGGACACCGTGATGACGCTGATCTTCAAGTACATCCAGAACCAGCACAAGATCGACGTGGCGAGCGCGCTGAGCGTGGTGGCGTTCCTCATCGTCCTCGTGATCGTCGCGGTCTACGTCAAGGCCGTCAAGCCGATGAAGGAGGTCTGAGCATGGCCATCTCCGCACCCGCCTTCGAGACGATCGCCCCGCCCGTCGCACGCAAGCGCCGCTACACGACCGACCAGGTCTCGGCCGCGCGCGTGGCCTGGCGGATGGCGGCGGGGCTCATCATCCTGCTCGTGTTCATCCTCCCGTACACGATCATGTTCTTCGGCTCCGTCAAGACCAAGCCCGAGATCCGCAGCGTCGATCCCACCTACTTCCCCACGGAGTGGCATTGGGAGAACTACATCACCATGTGGTCGACGCCGGAGACCCCGCTGCCCCAGAACCTCATCTCCACGATCGTGATCTCGGTGTTCGCGACGGCACTCGTCCTGCTCGTGGCGCTGCCGGCTGCCTACTACACGGCCCGGTTCCGCTTCCCCGGTCGGCTCGTGTTCCTGTTCCTGGTCATCGTGACCCAGATGCTGCAGCCCGCTGTGCTCACCTCCGGCCTGTTCCGCCAGTTCATCACGCTCGGCATCAGCGACACCTGGCTGGCGATGATCCTCGTGAACGCCGCATTCAACCTGTCGTTCGCCGTGTGGATCATGCACAGCTTCTTCGCGGGAGTCCCGAAGGAGATCGACGAGGCGGCCCAGATCGACGGCGCCGGTCGTCTCACCCTGCTGTTCCGCATCAACCTGCCGCTCGTCTGGCCCGGGATCGTCACCGCGATCGTGTTCACCTTCGTGGCGTGCTGGAACGAGTTCGCGGCGTCGCTCGTGATCCTCTCGACGGCCGGCAACCAGCCGCTCTCCGTGGCACTGACGAAGTTCGTCGGGCAGTACGAGACGAGTTGGCAGTACGTGTTCGGCGTCTCCGTCGTCGCGATCATCCCGGTCGTCGTGCTCTTCATGCTGATCGAGAAGAGACTGGTCGGCGGGTTGACGGCCGGCAGTGTCAAGTGACGTCCGAGCTCACTCGAGCTGAAGGCTGTCGTCTCCGATGAGGCGGCGGTAGCGCCACTCGTCGATCACCACGACGACGAACAGCACCACGTTCGCCGACCAGGTGAGCAGGAGCGGTGTCATGAGACCGGCGACCGTGAACAGGAGGACGAGGGCGGCGATCCCCGAGAGGTGGGTGACGAGCCACGGGCCGCCGACCGAGCGCTTGAACAGCGTCGTCCCGAACAGGTACAGCGCCGCTCCGCCGGTGATGGTGGCCGCCGTCGCGACATCCGTCGTCCCGTGATCCCCGAACGGATGCGCGAGCACCAGGTCGTCGCCCACCGCCGTGAGCACGATGCCGACCACCATGAGGATGGGGATGTAGGTGTACGTGTTGCGCGCCACCGTGCCCGTCGACCGCGCCCCGGCGATGTAGGCCGAACCACTGCGCTCGCCGTGGGCGAAGTAGAGCAGCCAGAGCAGGACGGTTCCCGCGAACGCCGCCAGCAGCGACGCGAAGCCCTCCCAGGAGATCGCCTGCTCGGAGAACACGGAGCCGGTGACGATGATGGACTCGCCGAGCGCGATGATGAAGAACAGGCCGACCCGCTCCGCCATGTGCTCCCCGGAGACCTGCCAGGTCTCCACCGGCGACCGACCGATGCCCGGGAGCCAGAACCGTGCGGCAGGCCCGGCGCACTCGATCGCGAGGGCCACCACCCAGATCCAGATGCGCTGCTCCTCCGCCGCGAATCCGCCCCAGATCCACACCGCTCCCGAGACGACGTACCAGGAGAAGATCCGCACGACGTTGAGGGCGTTGTCGCGCTTGCCCTGTTCGACGAAGGAGAAGAACGCGAACGACGTCCTGGTGAGCTGCATGCAGACGAAGGCGATCGCGAACAGCCAGCCCTTCTCGGCGAAGGCCTCCGGCAGGGCGCTCGACATGAGCAGCCCGAACAGCATGAGCACGATCAGCATCCCGCGCACGGCGCCGCGCTCCGGGTTCAGCCAGTTGGCGATCCACGTGGTGTCGACCCAGACCCACCAGACGGCGCCGGTGAGGATCAGAACCTCGGCGAAGCGCAGCAGGGTCGGCTCGGCGATGAGGCTGTGCGAGAGCTGCGTGATCGCGAAGACGAAGACGAGGTCGAAGAACAGCTCGACGAACGTGACACGATGCGACTCCTCGCCCGTGGTGGGGCGGAGCAGGTTGCGCGTGAAGCTCTGCGGCATCCGGGTGTCCTCCTGATCAGGCCTGCTGTCCGCCAGAGTATCCCGTCAGTGCTGTGCGCCGGCGGCCGCGAGTCGCCTGCGGTGCGTCCATTCGTCGACGAGCACGACGATCAGGAGCACGCCGTTCACCGTCCAGCTGAGCGACGCGGGAGAGAGCGAGGTGCCGACGGCGGCGAGCACGGCGAGGGCGACGATCGCGACGGCGTGCGAGGCCAGCCACGGCAGGCCGACCGCGCGCATGAAGAGCAGGTTGCCGAGCAGGTACACCGCCGGACCCCCGCAGATCACCCATGCGTTCCACGCCGGACCACCCGGTTCCGGGTGCAGGATGACGACCTCGTCGGCGACAGCCGTGAGCACGACGCCGATGACCATGACGACGGGGACGAGGGTGTAGGCGGTGCGTGCGACCTTTCCGGTCTTCTCGTCGTCCTCGAGGCGTTCGCGCCCTCCGCGCTCGCCGTGGTTGAAGTAGAGCAGCCAGAGCAGGACGGAGCCGACGAACGCCGCCGCGTAGCCGGCAACGGCATCCGGGCTCAGCTCGACACCCGAGAACACGGTCCCCGTGACGATGATGGACTCGCCGATGGCGATGATGAAGAACAGTCCGACCCGCTCGGCCATGTGCTCGCCCGAGACGTCCCACGTTCGCGGAGGCGTGCTGCCGAGTCCGGGAACCCGGAAGTAGACGAGCGGACCGATGAACGACAGGGCGATCGCGACCGTCCAGATCGCCAGCCGGTTCTCCTCCGGGCCGAAGCCGCCGACCAGCCACAGCACGCCGGCGACGGAGGTCCAGACCAGGATGCGCACGAAGTTGCGCGCGTTGTCCGGTCGCCGTCTCCGGAATGCCACGATCGCGAACACGGTGCGTGTCAGGCCGATGGCGACGATTCCCACGGCGAAGATCCAGCCGGCATCCGCGAAGGCGTGCGGCAGCGAACTCGAGAGGGTGAGCCCGACGGCCATGAGCACGAGGATGAGCCCGCGCACGGGCCACTTCTCCGGGTTCAGCCAGTTGGCCACCCAGGTGGTGTCGACCCAGATCCACCAGATCGCAGCGGTCAGCACGATCGTCTCGAGCAGCCCGACGATCGTGGTGTCATCGAGCAGGAGCCTCGAGAGCTGCGTGAAGGCGAAGATGAAGACGACGTCGAAGAAGACCTCGATGAACGTGACGCGGTGGGCAGCCTCGCCGTCCTCCGGCCGCAGCAGGCCAGGGCCGGCCTTCCTGTCGTCGACGGCATCCATGTCCGTCATCGTATGGGCTCTCAGGACGCCCAGGGCAGGTCGGGGGCCCGGTGGACCGTGATGCCGGCGGCCTCGAGACGCTCGGCGAAGGCCACGGCGCGAGGCGCGAACTCGGTGAAGTCGCGATGGTCGTGCTCGGCCTTCGGCGACCAGGCGATCTCCATGACGGCCGCCAGACGCGGAAACGCCATGTATTCCACATCACGTATATCACTGAGCGTCTCGGTCCAGATGGGCGCCTCGATGCCCAGGATCTGCTCCTCGCCGACGCCGTCGATGATGCGGGTCGGCTTCCAGCCGTACGACTCGCGGACCGATGTCGGGCCCTCGGCCCATGCCTGCCCGAACGGAGTCCCCGTCTCGTAGACCATGTCGAGGTAGGCCACGTCGGCCGGCGAGAGGATGATCCGCCCCCCGTTGCGCACGAACGTGGTCGTGTCGTCCTCCGCACCCTCCTGCGGGCGGGTGAAGCTCCAGTACTGGCCGACCGTTCCGTGCGGGAGCGTGGGGGCCGCCCCCATCTCGTGCCAGCCGATGATCGTCTTGCCGATGGTGGCGGCATCCGCCGTGACCCGCTCGATGAACCGGATGAAGTCGGGCTCCGGGGTGGAGAGCGACTCGTCGCCACCCAGGTGGATGTACGGACCGGGGGTCATCGCGGCGATCTCGCGCACCACGTCGGAGACGAAGCGGTAGGTGTCATCGCTGTTGATGCAGAGCGTGCTGAATCCGACCTCGATTCCGCTGTAGAGCGGGGGCGACTGGCCGTCGCAGGTGAGTTCGGGATACGAGGCCAGGGCGGCGTTGGTGTGGCCGGGCAGGTCGATCTCCGGGACGATCGTGATGAAGTGCTCTCCGGCGTATGCGACGATCTCGGCGTAGTCGGACTTGCTGTAGAAGCCTCCCCTGCCCTCCGCGACGGAGCTGCGGCTGCCGATCTCCGTGAGCTTCGGCCAGCCGTCGATCGCGATGCGCCAGCCCTGGTCGTCGGTCAGGTGCAGGTGCAGGTGGTTGACCTTGAGGAGGGCGATGTCGTCGATGTAGCGCTTCACGTCGGCGACGGGGAAGAAGTTGCGGGCGACGTCGAGCATCGCGCCGCGGTAGGCGAACCGCGGGTAGTCGCCGATGTCGACGGATGCGGCCAGCCAGGGACCTCCGGCCTGCTGGGTCGACTCGATCGTCGCAGGGAACAGCTGGCGGAAGGTCTGCACCGCGCGGAACAGGCCCGCCGGAGCGTCGGCCGAGAGGCGGGCGCCGGCGGCAGTCACCTCGATCCGGTAGCCCTCCTCTTCATGCCCTGCCGGGGCCTCGCCCGAGCCGACCACGAGGAGGACGTCGTGCTCCGACGCATCCGGCCCGCCGTCGTCGACGACGGGGAGCTGGAAGCCGGTGGAGCGCCGGAATGCCGTCGCGAGATGCTCGGCCACGGCGGCCGCACCGTCGCCGTCGGCGACGAGGCGGCTCGCTGCGGTGAGCTCGAACGGCTCGGCATCGTGGACGGTGAGGTCGACGGGCTGGGGAACGATCTGCGGCATGGTGACCTCGGGGGGTTGCAGGCCGGCGATGGCGACCGTGGCGCCCCCGGCGATGAGTGCGAGCACGGCGACCGCTGCGGAGATGCCGAACACGGCGCGACGACGCGACACGGGGCTCCTCGGTTGGCTGGCAGGGTTTCCGCGAGTATGTCAGGACTCCTAACTAAACCGCAAGATCCGACGCGTCGAGGGCACGCCGGGTTTCGGCATCCGGTCACCGACATCAGGCTGCCGAACCGCTCACGCGCCTGATACTCTGTTCCCGTCGCAACTGGCGTTCGGATGGGTGACCATCGGGGAGCGACTGAATCGGTTAGTGGCCGTTCGCCTGGGCCACGACGTGTAGTACTCCGTCCACCGATCCAACGAGGAGACGCCAGTGTCTGATTCCATCTTCAACGCCCCGCTGTCCGAGGTCGATCCCGAGATCGCCGAGGTGCTCGAGCTCGAGCTCGGCCGCCAGCGCGACTACCTCGAGATGATCGCGAGCGAGAACTTCGTTCCCGTCTCCGTGCTGCAGTCGCAGGGATCCGTGCTCACCAACAAGTACGCGGAGGGCTACCCCGGCCGGCGCTACTACGGCGGCTGCGAGTACGTCGACATCGCCGAGTCGCTCGCCATCGAGCGGGCGAAGAGCCTGTTCGGCGCCGAGTACGCCAACGTGCAGCCGCACTCCGGTGCAACGGCGAACGCCGCCGTGCTGTCGGCCATCGCGACTCCCGGCGACACCATCCTCGGCCTCGAGCTGGCCCACGGCGGCCACCTCACCCACGGCATGAAGCTCAACTTCTCCGGCAAGCTCTACAACGCCGTCTCCTACGGCGTGAACCCCGAGACGTTCCTCGTCGACATGGACGTCGTGCGCGACAAGGCTCTCGAGCACCGCCCCCAGGTCATCATCGCCGGATGGTCGGCCTACCCCCGCCACCTCGACTTCGCCGCGTTCCGTGCCATCGCCGACGAGGTCGGCGCCAAGCTCTGGGTCGACATGGCGCACTTCGCCGGCCTCGTGGCCGCCGGGCTGCACCCGTCGCCCGTCCCGCACGCCGACGTGGTCTCCTCGACCGTGCACAAGACCATCGGCGGACCGCGTTCCGGCTTCATCCTCTCCCGCGACATGGAGCTGGCGAAGAAGCTCAACTCGAACGTCTTCCCCGGCCAGCAGGGCGGACCACTCATGCACGTGATCGCCGCGAAGGCGACGGCGTTCAAGATCGCAGCATCGGAGGACTTCAAGGACCGTCAGGCCCGCACCATCCGCGGCGCACAGATCCTCGCCGAGCGCCTCACGGCCGACGACTCGCGCTCCGGCGGCGTCGACGTGCTGACCGGTGGAACCGACGTGCACCTGGTGCTCGCCGACCTCCGCCACTCGCCGCTCGACGGGCAGCAGGCGGAGGACCTCCTGCACGAGGTGCTCATCACCGTGAACCGCAACGCCGTTCCGTTCGACCCCCGTCCGCCCATGGTGACCTCCGGTCTCCGCATCGGCACCCCGGCGCTCGCGACCCGCGGGTTCGGCGACGCCGAGTTCGTCGAGGTGGCCGACATCATCGCGGAGACGCTCAAGCCCGGCGCCGATGTGGCCGGACTCCGCGAGCGGGTGCAGAAGCTCACCGCCGTCTTCCCGCTCTACCCGGGCCTGCAGCAGTAGACCCTGCCCGTTCTCGTCCCCCTCCCTCCTCCCTCCGCGGATCCGCCCCGGATGACGGCGCGTCGGGGAATCCATCCGCATCCGGGAAGAGAACCGGTCGAAAGGACCTCACGATGACCGCACTCAGACTCGACGGCGTCGCCACCGCGGCCACCATCAGGGGCGAGCTCGCCGCCCGCATCCAGGGCCTGCGCGCCCAGGGCGTCGTGCCCGGCCTCGGCACGCTGCTCGTCGGCGACGACCCCGGCTCGCGCTCCTACGTGGCCGGCAAGCACCGCGACTGCGCGGAGGTCGGCATCGAGTCGATCCGCGTCGACCTTCCCGCGACAGCGACGGATGCCGACGTGCACGCCGCCATCGCCGACCTGAACGCGGCGCCGGAGGTCACGGGCTACATCGTGCAGCTCCCGTTGCCGAAGGGCCTCGATGAGCACGCCGCGCTCGAGGCGATCGACCCGTCGAAGGACGCCGACGGGCTGCACCCGACCAACCTCGGCCGGCTCGTGCTCGGCATCGAGGGGGAGCTGCGATCGCCGCTTCCGTGCACGCCGGCCGGCATCGTCGAGCTGCTGCAGCGCTACGACGTCCCGATCTCGGGCAGGCACGTCACGGTGATCGGCCGTGGCCTCACGGTCGGCCGTCCGCTCGGGCTGCTGTTCACCAGGAAGGGCCTCGACGCCACGGTCACGCTCACGCACTCCCGCACGCGCGACCTCGCGGCCGAGGTGCGACGTGCCGACATCGTGATCGCAGCCGTGGGAGTCGCGCACCTGGTGGAGCCCGACTGGATCAAGCCGGGGGCGGCCGTGCTCGACGTCGGCATCACGCGCGTGGAGGATCCCGCGACGGGCAAGGGCAGGCTCACGGGCGACGTGCACCCGTCCGTGGCGGATGTGGCCGGCTTCCTGTCGCCGAACCCCGGGGGAGTGGGCCCGATGACGCGGGCGATGCTGCTGTCGAACGTGGTGAAGGCCGCCGAGCTCGCTCTGGCCTGAGCCCGCCGTCGCTCGTCAGCCGAGCGGGGCGCTGTGCTCGGCCACGTGCCGCAGGTAGTGGTCGGCATTGGTGCGGATGCCTGCGCGCTCGTCATCCGTCAACTCGCGACGCACTTTGGCCGGCACCCCGGCGACGAGCGATCCCGGCGGGATGATCGTGCCCTCGAGTACCACGGCCCCGGCCGCCACGAGGGACCCCGCCCCGATGACGGCGCCGTTCAGGACCGTGGCCGACATCCCGATCAGGCAGTCGTCCTCCACGGTGCAGCCGTGAAGCACGGCGCCATGGCCGACCGACACGTTCGAGCCGATGCCGAGCGGGTAGCCGGAATCGACGTGGCAGACGACCGTGTCCTGCAGGTTCGAGCCCGCGCCCAGCACGATGGGTGCCGCCTCGGCACGGAGGACGGCGTTGTACCAGACGCTGGAACTCTCGCGGAGGGTCACGGCGCCCACGATCACGGCGCCGGCCGCCACGAACGCGCTCTCGGCGATCTCCGGCCGCCCGATGCCGGCGAGTTCCCTGACGACGGCCCGCTCATCGACGCTCATGACCTCCACCCTAGCGACGGCGCCGTCACGTCCGGATCCGTCGCCGAAGAGGCCGGGATCGCCCGCGGATGCGACGGGTTCGCCGGCGGATGCGACGGATTTGGGCGCTCCGGCGATGCAGCCCTAGGGTGACGGGCATGGTGAACACGGAGCACGCATCGGTCGAGAGGGTGCGGGCGGCGCTCGCCGCCCAGGGGCTGACGCCCGAGATCACGTGGTTCGATGTGGCCACCCCGACGGCGCAGGCCGCGGCCGAGGCGATCGGGACGACGGTGGGCGCCATCGCCAACTCACTCGTGTTCACGCTCGACGGAGAACCCATCCTGGTGCTGACCTCGGGATCGCACCGGGTCGACACCGACTGGCTGGGTGACCGCCTGGGAGGAACGATCGCCCGAGCCTCGAAGGAGACGGTGAAGGACGCGACGGGGCAGGTGATCGGCGGTGTCGCTCCGGTGGGTCATCCGTCGCCCGTCCGCACCATCGTCGACACCGCGCTCGCCGACCACGATGTGGTCTGGGCGGCTGCCGGCCATGCGCACACCGTGTTCCCGACGACGTTCGCCGAGCTCGTGCGCATCACGGATGGCGAGCCGTCTGCTGTCGTTCCCGACTGAGTGCGGCGGCCGGCCGGAACACGGCCGAGGTGCGCGGAGAGCCTGCTGAGGCGTCCCGCGCGGCCCCGGTTACTGCTCGCGGGTCGCGCCCTGGGCGGCGCGCACGGTGAAGAGCTCCGGCGTGCCGAAGCCGGCATCCTCGAACGCGGCCAGCACCGCGTCGCGCACGGCGGGCAGGTCGGCATCCGCGACGAGGGCGATCGCCGAACCGCCGAATCCGCCACCCGTCATGCGGGCGCCGATGGCGCCGGCAGCCCGCGCGGTCTCGACGGCGAGATCGAGCTCAGGGGTGGAGATCTCGAAGTCGTCGCGCATCGACGCGTGCGACGCGTCGAGGAGCGCGCCGATCGCGCGGGGACCGTCCGAGCGCAGCGTCCGCACCGTGTCGAGGACGCGCTGGTTCTCGGTCACGACGTGCCGCACGCGACGGAACGTCTCATCGTCGAGCACCTCGGCGGCCTCCGCGAGATCGGACACGTTCACGTCGCGCAGGGTGTCGGCGCCGAGCGCCCGGGCTCCGGCCTCGCACGACGCCCGTCGGGCCGCGTACCCGCCGGTGGCGTGGGCGTGGCTCACCCGGGTGTCGATCACGAGCACCTCGAGCCCCGCCGCGTCGAAGCCCAGCGGGATGACCTCGGATGCGAGGCTGCGGCAGTCCAGGAAGACGCCGGAATCCGCATGGCCGAGCAGGGACGCCGACTGGTCCATGATGCCGGTCGGGGCGCCCACCACGCGGTTCTCGGCGAGCCGGCCGACCTTCGCGAGCGTCGCCCGGTCGAAGCCGAGACCCCAGTGCTCGTCGAGCGCGAGGGCGACCGCGCACTCGATGGC
>JBEVEO010000230.1:0-3664 GCA_040512695.1 Leifsonia sp.
CGAAAGTCATCCCCAATGCGGAAGGCGCTCGCACCACCCCGTCCGTCGTGGCTTTCACGGACACCGGCGAACGACTCGTGGGGCAACTCGCCAGACGGCAGTCGATCCTGAATCCCAAGGGCACCATCTCATCAGCCAAGCGCTTCATCGGACGCAACCTCGATGAGATCGAAGCAGAGGCCCAGGCCGTGGGATCGGATATCGTCGCGGGGCCCAACGGCGAGGCCAGGTTCACCGTCCGGGGCAAGCTGTACGCCCCCGAGGAGATCAGCGCCCTCGTGCTGCGCAAACTCGTCGACGACGCCGCGAAGTTCCTCGGTGAGAAGATCACCGAGGCGGTCATCACCGTGCCCGCGTACTTCAACGACGCTCAGCGGACGGCAACGAAGGATGCCGGCCGCATCGCCGGCCTCGATGTGCTCCGCATCATCAACGAACCGACCGCGGCTGCCCTCGCCTACGGCTTGGACAAGAAGGAACATGAGACCGTGCTCGTCTTCGACCTCGGCGGCGGCACTTTCGACGTGAGCCTGCTGGACGTCGGCGACGGTGTCGTCGAGGTTCGGTCGACGGCGGGAGACACCCACCTCGGCGGAGACGATTTCGACCGTCGCGTCGTCGACTACCTCGCCGACGAGTTCCAGAAGGAGAACGGCATCGATCTCCGGCAGGACCCACAGGCACTCCAGCGCCTGTTCGAGGCCGCCGAGAAGGCCAAGGTCGAGCTCAGCACTGTGAGCCAGACGCAGGTCAGCCTGCCTTTCATCACGGCGGATGCAGCCGGACCGAAGCATCTGACCACCACACTCAAGCGCGCCACCTTCGAGAACATCACCGCCGACCTGGTCGAGCGCTGTCTCGGCCCCGTGCGTCAAGCGATGGAGGATGCCAAGGTCACCGAGAACGACATCGACGAAGTCATCCTCGTCGGTGGTTCGACCAGGATCCCGGCCGTGCAGAACCTCGTCAAGCGGCTCACGGGTGGCAAAGACCCCAACATGACCGTGAACCCGGATGAGGTCGTCGCAGTCGGCGCAGCCATTCAGGCGGGCGTCCTCAAGGGCGAAGTCAGCGACGTGCTCCTGCTCGACGTGACACCGCTCTCGCTCGGCGTCGAGACTCGCGGTGGGGTGATGACGAAGATCATCGAACGCAACACCACCATCCCGGCGCGCCGGAGCGAGGTGTTCTCGACGGCGCAGGACAACCAGGACTCGGTCGAGATCGTGGTGCTGCAGGGCGAACGCGAACGCGCCGCCGACAACCGCGTGCTGGGCCGATTCACGCTGACCGGTATCCGCCCGGCGCCCCGCGGCGAGCCGCAGGTCGAGGTCACATTCGACATCGACGCCAACGGAATCCTCAATGTCAACGCGCGCGACAAGGACACCGGCACCGAGCAGGGCATCACCATCAGCGGCACCACCAACCTCGACCAGGCCGACATCGAGCGGATGGTGCAGGAAGCGGAGCAGCACCGCGCCGAGGACCAGCGCCTGCGCGAGGACATCGACGCGCGGAACGAGTTGGACGCCGCCGCATACAGGGTGGAACGTACCTTGGCCGAGAGCGGCGAATCCGTGCCGCAGCATGAGCGCTCCCGGGCCGAGATGCTGGTCGGCCAGGCGAGAGAGGCCGTCGGGCGGGAGATCACCGCATCCGAGGCGCGCGAACTGACGAGTGAACTGCAACAGGTCGAGGCCGCATTGTCAGTCGCTCGCGCACCGGAGGCGTCGGCATCTGACAGTCCCGCCGACGACGCCGATTCCGACGACGTCGTGGACGCTGAGTTCGAGCGAAGCTGAGGACGTCATCGACATGGACAACCGCGATGCGCCTGAAACGGGAACCGATGAGAGTCTCCCCTCGGGCGAGCGAGGAGATGCACCGGAGACGACCTCCCCGGAACCGACAGACGACGTGGACAGTCGTCTCGCGGAGGCCGAGGACCGCTGGCGTCGAGCGGCTGCAGATCTGGACAACACCCGCAAGCGAGCCGCGCGCGAGCTCGCGCTGGCACTGGATACCGCGCGCGCTCGGGCGGCATCCGTCTTCCTCCCCGTCGTCGACGGACTCGATGATGCCGTCGCCTACGCCAAGAAAGTGAACGACGCACTCGCCGAGGGCATGGAATCGATCCGTGAACACGCCGTGGCCGCGCTCGAGCGCCTCGGCTACCCACGCATCGACGAGGTGGACGTGCCCTTCGACCCCCGCATCCACGAGGCCGTTTCAGTCGTCGAGAGGCACGACGCGCCGCCACGGACCGTGGTGGCAGTTGCTCGGCTGGGCTTCGGCACCCCTGAGCGGTTGCTGCGACCGGCCGGCGTCGTCGTCACTGCTGCCGAAGGGTGAGGCTGTGGCCGACGACTATTACCAGCTGCTTGGTGTCCCTCGTTCGGCCGACGCCAAGGACATCCAGCGCGCATACCGGAAGCTGGCTCGGAAATTCCACCCCGACGTGAACAAGCAGGCCGGCGCCGAGGACACGTTCAAGCAGATCAGCGAGGCCTACCAGGTACTAACCGACCCGGAGTCGCGCGCCCAGTACGATCGCTTCGGGCCGGATTTCCGTCAGTACGCCGGCTCTGAGCGCGAGTACGCCACGCGCGCCCGGGGCGGCGGAACGGGTGGTGATGGCCGTACCAGAGCCCGCCCGGGACCGTCGGGCTTCAGCTGGTCGAGCGCGCAGGGCGCTGCCGGTCCGGGCGGCGCCTCCGTCGACTGGGACGACCTCTTCGGGGACGTCTTCGGCTCGAGTCGCGGGATGGACAGTGCGGTCGAACTCGAACTCACTGTCGAGGAGGCATTCCGCGGCGGATCCCGAACAATCGTCGTGTCCGGTCCGGACGGCTCCCGACAGACGTTCGACATCCAGATACCGCCCGGTGTTCTCGACGGGCAGCGCATGCGCGTCGCCGGTGGCGGAAGCGCCGGGCGGCAGGACGGCGGGGCCGGAGACCTCGTCGTGACTCTCAGAGTCCGACCAGACCGTCGCCTGCGGCTCGATGGCAAGAACATCGAGATGGACCTCCCCATCTCTCCCTGGGAGGCCGCCCTGGGGGCGAGCGTCTCGACCCGCGCGCCCGGCGGGCCGATCACAGTGCGGGTTCCACCAGGATCGTCCAGCGGCCGTCGGCTGCGCCTGAAGGGGCAGGGGATGCCGCAGTCGAGCGGAAAGCCCGGCGACCTGTTCGCGAAGGTGAAGATCGTGGTTCCTCCGCGACTCACCGAGGAGGAACGGGAGCTCTTCGAGCAACTGAAACGCGCCTCCGCCTTCAACCCGAGGACATCATCATGAGTTCCCCCCTGCTCCCGGTGCTCCCGCCACGTCTCGACCTCGCGATGGTCGCCGCGGCATCCGCTACGCATCCCGAATTGGTGCAACGTTTCGTCGAGCTCGGCCTCGTTCCCGCGACCCAGGACGGTTCCGGTCGGTTGTGGTTCACACCGGCGGCACCGGAACTCGTCCGTCGAATCGTGAGGCTCCACGCAGATCTGTCGCTCAACTACGCCGCTGTCGCCCTCGTCATCGACCTGCTCAGCCGGATCGATGTGCTCGAGAACCAACGGTGGCTCATCCGCTTCGGCAAGGAGACCCAGCCATGGAAATGAACAAGCTCACTCAGAAGTCGCAGGAAGCACTCCAGGAAGCACAGAGCAT